>PMHP01000014.1:13188-13699 GCA_003158195.1 Vulcanimicrobiota bacterium
GAAAGATGGTAGATCGCCAGCGCCGTTGCCCTCGTCGTCCTCGTTCCGCACGGGTTTAGCGCAGTAAACCCATAAGTGCGCCCTCGCTAAATCGTTCGGGATACTGCCTCGCCAACCTCCCGGCTTCATGCTAGAATAACATCATGCCGCAAGACCCGCACGAACGCGTCAAGCTTGCCGAAGCCTATCGCAACGCGAACGCCTCGCTCGCGATCGAGGGCCTCCACATGACGGCCGAGGACCTCGCGCTACAGCAGCGCGTCATCGACGGCGNNGCTCCGAAGATTGAGGGGGGATTGCGCCAATAGTACCACATGCGGGAGCCGCGAAGTCACGCCAAGAGGAGACTGAACTCTGCAAACCGCCGAGAAGAAAAAGCTCTCGCTCGAAGAGCGAATCAAAGCCGCCGAAGCTAAGGTCCGCGCCGAACAGGCACGCGTCGCTGCGCTCAAAACCCAGGCCAACGCCCGCGAACGCAAAGACGACACGCGTCGCAAGATCCTGCTCGGCG
>PMHP01000062.1:0-128 GCA_003158195.1 Vulcanimicrobiota bacterium
TCAGCGCGAAGATCACGAGGATCCCCGCGTTGACGTTGGCGACGCCCCACAGCCCGGCGCTCGATTCGGAGAACGGGATGACGGCGAACGCACCCATCGCGCAGACCAGCGAGATGAACGGCGCGAGC
>PMHP01000062.1:155-28883 GCA_003158195.1 Vulcanimicrobiota bacterium
TACGCAAACGTCGTGACCACGACGAACAGCACGATGACCGACTTCACGAGAACGACAAGCCAGGGCTGGTCGAGCACTAAACCGCTCCCGTGATGACGAGCGCTTCGAGCCGGACCGGCTCGCCGTCGGCGAAACCGTTCGCCGGCGCACTCGGCAAGCCGTCGACTGCGACGACGACGTCCGGGACGGCGTGCTCGTCGACGACGACNNAGCAGGTCGCGCAGTTCGCGTTCGCCTGCGACCAGCCGCACGCGGTCGCCCGCGCGGAGGCCGTTCGCGGCCGCGGTCGCGGGCGCGATCGTCGCGCTCGGCTCCGGCCGCAGCGCGCGGATCGAGTCGTCGAAATACGACGTGCCGCCCCCCGCAAAGATGTGGCTCGCAAGCGCCAAGCGAAGCCCGCCGGCCGGCTCGGCGGCGCGCGGCGTCTCGGNNTCTCGGCACCGGCGCTCGCCGAATCCGCGAAGTGTTGCGCGCTCGCCGGGACCGGGGCGCTTGCCGCCGCATGCAAGGCGTCGGGCGTGGGCACGTCAATTGCGAGTTCCGACGCGAGCGCGACGAACATCTCGCCGTCGGAGAGCGTTCCCTCGGGCGGCGCGTGGGCCGCGGCGATCGCAATCGGGTCGCCTGCAAGGTCGTACGTGTGCCCGCTCTTCTCGAACGCGCCGCGCGCCGGCAGGACGAGATGCGCGAGCGCCGCGGTCTCGGTCAAGAACAGCTCCGTCGCGACGATGAACCCGATACGTTCGAACGCATCGCGCACCGCACGCTCGCCGAGCGGATGGTGCAGCACGGGATTGACGCCGAAAAGCCCGAGCGCACGAAGCTTGCCGTCGAGCGCGGCCGCGATCATCGCGCCCGAATCGAGCCCGCCGTCGCGCGGCAGCATCCCGAGCGCCTCGGCTCCGCGCGCGTTGGGCTGCTCGCCGGCGACGTACCCGAAGACGGCGACGCCGCGGGCGTGCAGGGCGTCCATCAAGCCGGCGGCGTCGCTACCGGCCTGCACGTCGATGCCGTCCCAAACAAACGCGACCCGCTGCGCCCCCTCGAGCAACGATGCCAGCCCACTCGTATGCGCGACGTTCGAAGACGGAACCGCCGAGCCACCCGCATGCGCGCCGACCGTCACGTAGTGCGCGCCGCGATGCGCGACCGCCTTACGGATGCGCAAGTCAAGCACCGGCGCCGTCTGCGACGGGGGGCGCCCGAACGCGACGATCAGCTGCGCGTTTTCGAGATCGGCATACGATCCGCCGCGCACGCCGGGCGACGCCTGGCGCTGACGCCCGGCGCGCCAATCGAGGTTCTTCACACCGAAACCGCGCATCGTGCATTCGAGCAGCACGATCTCTTCATTGAGCAGCCTGCCGCCCCCGATCGCGCCGATTGCACCCGTGCCTGCGGCCGCGACGGCTTCGCGCAGACCGTCCGCCCAGAGCCCGATCGCATCGTCCCAACCGATCTGGATGAACTCGCCGCCGCGGCGCAAGAGCGGGCTTGTGATCCGGCGCGGATCGTCATAGAAGCCGATGTTGTAGCGTCCCCGATCGCAAAGCCAGCCGTCGGATCTCGCATCGTCGTGCGGTTCCGACATCGTGCGCAGGATCGCTCCGTGACGCTCGTCCACGTTCATCCCGCAGCCGACGCTGCATTGCGCGCAACCTGTCGCGGTCCGCACGTTGTCCCACGGCCGCGACTTGAACCGATAGGTCTTTGAGGTTAGCGCGCCGACTGGGCAGAGCTCGGTCACGTTGCCCGAGAAATTCGAGACGTACGGCTTCCCCGTGGCCGTTGCGATCACGTCGCGCTGGCCGCGATCCTTGACGACGAGCGAGCACTCACCCGTGATCAGTTCGTCGAAGCGCGAACACCGCTGGCACACGATGCAGCGTTCGTCGTCGAGCACGATCGTCGGCCCGAGATCGATCGCTTTGGGCTTCTTCGCCTTCGGATCTCCCAAGCGCGAAGCGCCCTGGCCGTAAGCCATCGAAAAATCTTGCAGATCGCACTCGCCCCCCTTGTCGCAGATCGGACAATCCAGCGGGTGGTTGAGCAGTAAGAACTCCATCACGGCGCGCCGGCCGTCTTCGACTTTTTGGCCGTACGTGTGAACGACCATCCCGTCGGCAACCGCCGTGTTGCAGGCAATCTGCAACTTCGGGGTCTTCTCGACTTCGACGAGGCAAATGCGGCAAAGCCCCGCCGGCCCGAGCTTGGGATGGTAGCAGTAGACCGGCACGTCGGTCGCGATCGTCTTCGCGGCTTCGACCAGCAGCGTGCCCTCCGGCACCGTCAGGCTCGTGCCGTCGATCGTGAGCGTTATGTTTTTAGCCAAGCGCGCCGCTCACGCCGAGGGCTCGTCCGCGCCGGGCTCGGTGCCCTCGGCCGCCTTCTCGGCTCGTTTCCCCTTGGCTTTGCGCACGCTGCGAAACCCGAGCACGACCGCGATGACGAAGAGCACGGCCCCGAGGATCCACCACGGATTGATGCGCGGTTTGACCGCTTGCGAATCGGCTGCTTGTTCGGGTGCCGGCGAATCGATGTCGGATGACATTTTACCTTCCTGCGACCAAGGTTGACGCGCCCGCGCGCACGTATTCGCGAAACTGCGCTTCGAAGCGCCGGACGACGGAGGCGAGAAACGGTTCGATGGAATCCCCGAGCGGGCACAGATTGATGCCCGTCAGTTGTTTTGAAACGGCGAGCAGCAGATCGATATCCGAATCGAGTCCGCCGCCGGCCAAGATGCGCTCGAGCGTGACCTCGAGCCAGTGTCCGCCTTCGCGGCAAGGCGTGCATTGCCCGCACGATTCGTGAGCGTAAAAGCGCACGAGCGCGAGCGCCGCCTCGACGAAGTTCGTCGTGTCGTCGAAGAAGACGACCGCCCCCGAGCCGAGCATCGTCCCGTTCTGCGCCATCGTGTCGAAATCGTACGGCAAATCGAGGTGCTCGGCGAACAAACACGCGGACGACCCGCCGCCCGGCTGGACCGCCACGATCGTGCGGCCCTCGCGCGGTCCGCCCGCGATCTCGAGTAGCTCGCGCAGCGGCGTCCCCAGTGGGACCTCGTAGTTACCGGGCTTGCGCACGTGGCCGCTGACCGAAACGATCTTATACCCCGGCGATTTTTCGGGCCCGACCTTCGCAAACCACTCGGCCCCGTTGCGCAGCAGGTGCGGCAAGGTTGCGAGCGTCTCGACGTTGTTGACGACGGTCGGCTCGCCGTACAAGCCCTTGACCGCCGGAAACGGCGGCTTCAGCCGCGGCTCGCCGCGACGCCCCTCGAGCGAATTGAGGAGAGCGGTCTCTTCGCCGCAGATGTACGCGCCCGCGCCGCGATGGACGGTCACCTCGATCCCGGTCTCGGTCCCAAAGAGCTTCTGGCCGACGAAACCCGCAGCCCGCGCCTGCCCGAGCGTTTCCATGAAAATCTCGTATCCGCGCGCGAACTCGCCGCGGATGTACATGAACGCGTGCGTCGAGCCGATCGCGTAGGTTCCGAGCAAGATGCCCTCAAGCACTTGATGCGGCGTCTCCTCGAGCAGCATGTGGTCCTTGAACGTCCCGGGTTCCGCTTCGTCGCAATTGCAGACCATATAGCGCGGGCGCCCGTTGTTCGGCAAGAACGACCACTTGCGCCCGGTCGGAAAGCCCGCACCGCCGCGTCCGCGCAGCCCGCTCTTGGACGTAACGTCGGCGACCTCGGCCGGGGTGAGCTTGGTGACCGCGCGTTTCCACTGCTCGTAGCCGCCGCGTTTGCGATAGACCGCGATGTCGCGCAGATCGAGCTCGCCGATTCCGTCGGTCAACACCTTGACGACCGGCATCAGTGGGCGCTCCCGTTCGGGCTCGGCGCACCGAGTAAGGCGGCGCCGTCGGCAATCAGACGCTCGTGCGTCGGACGCGCGTCGATCGGCGCCGCATCGGCGGTCAACCGCTCGATCATCTTCCGGCCGCTGGCATCGCCAAGGCCGCCCGGATCGTCGGGACTGGGGACGCCCTGGGCGCCCGTCGACTTCTTCGCACCCTCCGGCGCGACGTGCCAATCCGGCCCCGGAACGGCGTTCTGCGGCAGCGGCGGCACTTCGAAACTCCCGTCGCGCATCGCCTGGAGCATCGCGTCGATCTTCTCTTTGGTGAGGTCGTAGTAAAACTGCAGGTTCACTTGCATGCACGGCGCGCGATCGCAGGCCGCCAAACATTCGGCTTCCTCGTACGAGAAGAGTCCGTCGGGCGTCGTCTGGTTGTGTCCGACCTCGAGCCGCCCGCGCAAGTGGGCCATGATCTCGCCCGCTCCGTTGATGATGCAGGAGAGATTCCGGCACGGCTGCAGCATGTAGCGCCCAACCGGGCGCCGGTGGAACAACGTGTAAAACGACGCGGTCGACTCGACGACCGAAACCGGAACGCCGACCCACTCGGCCGCGCGTTCGATCGCCTCAGGCGACAGCCAGCCTTCGACATTTTGAAACGCGTGCAAGATCGGCAGCAGAGCGCTGCGCGCGCAGCCCTCGGGATACTGCGCGATCAGCTTACGCGCCTCGGGCTCGACCTTCGCGACGGTCGCGGAAAAGTCGCGCGAGATCTCCGCGGCGGCCACTAGCGACCCCCCCGCGTCATGCCGCGCGCAGCTTTGTCACGATGAGTTGTAGTGTCATCCTGAGCGTAGGGCCGTAGGCCCGAAGTCGANNACAAGCTCAGCGTGACAAAGCCTGACAAAACATGGCTTGGCGCTCG
Organism: Vulcanimicrobiota bacterium; assembly: GCA_003158195.1. GTDB lineage: Bacteria > Vulcanimicrobiota > Vulcanimicrobiia > Vulcanimicrobiales > Vulcanimicrobiaceae > Palsibacter > Palsibacter borealis. Next base: position 4,890 of record PMHP01000062.1, read on the forward strand.
CCAAGCGTGATATGAGACAACCTTCGCGATGTTCATTTCAGCGATCGACCTCGCCGAAGACCGGATCGAGCGAGCCGATCATCACGACCATGTCCGCGATCAGATTCCCCGGGACCATGTGCTTGAGCGCCTGCAGGTTGTACATCGAGGGCGGACGCGTGCGCACGCGATACGGCCGGTTATTGCCGTTCGAAACGAGGTAATACGCAAGCTCGCCGCGCGGCGATTCGGTTGCGACGTACACGTCGCCCGGCGGAACGCGGAACGACTCGCTCACGATCTTGAAGTGATGGATCAGCGCCTCCATCGAGAGCGCGATCGCCTCCTTCGGCGGTTGGGCGATCTTGGGATCGTCGATCATGATCGGACCGGACGTGTCGAGTTCTTTGCGAACCTGCCCGACGATACGCATCGCCTCTTCCATCTCGTCGAGCCGCACGAGGAAGCGCGCGTACGCATCGCCGTCGTCGCGGACGGGAACGTCGAAGGCGTACTTCTCGTAGCCGCTGTACGGGAACGCCTTGCGGACGTCGTAGGCGATGCCGCTCGCGCGCAGCGACGGGCCCGTCAAGCCCCATGCAAGGGCGTCCGCGGGGCTCACGATTCCGACGTCGATCATCCGGTCGCGCAGGATCGGATTGTTCTGCAGCAGTGCGCGCAGCTCGCGCATCCGCTGCGGGAACTTCGCGATCAGCGCATCGAGCCGGCCGAGGAACCCGGCGGGCACGTCGCCGTTGACGCCGCCGATGCGGATGTAGTGTGGATGCATCCGCGCGCCGCCCGACTGCTCGAGCAGATCCAAGATGTCCTCGCGGATGTCAAAGGTATAGAAGAATGTCGAGATCGCGCCGAGATCGATGCCGCCGGTGCCGAGCCAGACGCAGTGCGAGGCGATCCGGGTGAGTTCGGTTACGAGCACGCGAATCGACTGCGCGCGCTCGGGAATGCGATCGCTGACGCCGAGCAGTTTTTCGACCGCGAGGGTATACGTCAGCTCGTTGCCGAGCGGGTTGAGATAATCCATCCGCTCGATGACGGTCCCGGCTTGCGTCCAGAACAGATTCTCGGCGGTCTTCTCGATGCCGGTGTGGAGGTACCCGATCTCCATCTCGGCTTTCTCGACGATCTCGCCCGAGACTTCGACGACGACCTGAAGCACGCCGTGCGTCGAGGGATGCTGCGGACCCATCGAGAGGGTCATCGCGTTGCCCTTGACCTCGACGACGTCGAGCGTCGTCGCGCGGGCGACCGCTTCCGGCGTGACGCTCACGTCTTCTCCGTGCCGTTCGGCGCTTGGCCGCGAGCGCGCGCGATCTGTTTCTGCAGCGCAGCCGCGACCTTGCCCGCAGGCGGCGTCCCGGCGGGCACGTTGCTCTTGGAGGCGAACGCCGGGCGCGGCGTCGCTTCGCGCGCCGGACCGCGCAACGGGTAATCCTTGCGCAGCGGATGGCCTTCCCAACCCTCGGGCATCTGGATGCGCCGCAGATCCGGGTGGCCCTCGAACGAAATGCCGAACAGGTCGTAGATCTCCCGTTCGGCCCAATTCGCGCTCGGCCACAGGTCGCAGACGGTCGGCAGCATCGGCGCTTCCGCCGGCACGCCGGCGAGGACACGAACGCGGCGCGGCACGCCGATCTCGGCGACGCTCGACGGCTTGGCCGGCAACGCCAGCAGATGGTAGACGACGTCGTACCGCGGCTCGCGGCCGAGGTAGTCGACGGCGCCGACGTCGAGCAGCAGCGAACACCCTTCGGCCCGCAGCAAAAGGAGCTTCGCACGCAACTCCGCGGGCGCCACGCGGAAGATCTCGGCGTCGGCGATGTCGGGGCGAACGGCGCTCGGGTCGAGCGCGCTGCCGGCGATCGACGGAGCTTGCGAACTCGGCATCGGCTAGGCCTTCGCGAGGATCCCGCCGCGGCCGCCTTGGCGGATCTGCTGCTGGATGAGGTTGACGGCGTAGAGCAGCCCATCGGGAGTCGGCGGACAGCCCGGAACGTAGACGTCGACGGGGACGATCGTGTCGACTCCCTGGACGATCGCATAGTTATCGAACACGCCGCCCGAACTCGCGCACGCGCCCATCGAGATGACCCACTTCGGGTCGGCCATCTGATCGTAGAGACGCTTGATGATCGGCCCCATCTTCTGCGCGACGCGGCCCGAGACGATCATGAGATCCGCCTGGCGCGGTGAGGCGCGAAAGACTTCAGATCCGAAGCGCGCGATGTCGTAGGTCGAGTTCGTTACGCTCATCATCTCGATCGCGCAGCACGCGAGGCCCATCGTGAGCGGCCAAACCGACGAACTCTGCGCCCAGCGAGCCACGTCGTCCAACTTCCCGAGCATGAACTGGCCCGGCATCACCTCCATACAAAGCCCCCCTTCCGCCAGACGTACGCGTACCCGATCCCGAGGACGATCACAAACGCGACCATCTCAAGCAAACCGTATCCGCGCAGCGCGTGCATTTGAACGGCCCAGGGATAAAACGATGCCGCTTCCACATCGAAGACGACGAACAACATCGCCACGAGATAAAAGCGTACGGGGAAGCGCCCGGTAACGCCGGAGGTCGGCTCGACGCCGCACTCGTAGGCTTCCGATTTCGCGGCGTTCGGTTTGCGCCGCGCGAGCAGCCCGGGAACGATGCAGAACGCCGCGGCGGCGACGAAGGCGACGGCCAGGAAAATCGCGACGGGGACGTAGGGGTTCATGCTGCCTTGGGAGTTTGGCGATGGGCGGGGCGGTCCTCCGCCGTGCCGAATGCACCGCGGCATGAAAGCCATTGTCGCTGCCGCCCTCGGGGCGGTTTTGGCCTGGTCGCTTGCCGGGTGCGCGAACCCGAATTACATCGGCGTTCAGGATTACGGCTACATCGTCGGCAACGTCGTCGATCAGAACGGCAAGCCGATACCGAACGCGCTGGTGACGGCGACCGGCACGAATAACACGGCGCGCAGCGGTGCCGACGGCGGTTTCAATATCCAAAACGTCGCGACCGGCGAGCAAACCGTTACCGCAAACGCCGCCGGCTACCAACCGCTGGCGACGCCGGTCACCGTGATCGTCGTACAGAACCAGGGCGTCCAGGCGGGCAACATCGTCCTCCAGTCGGCCACCCCCGCAACCTGAGCCCCGAAGGTCCGGACGGCCTCGGCATCGTTGCGATCGTCGCCGGGACGCTGATCGTCGCCGTCGTTCTCACGGACGTCTTTCAGTCCGTCATCCTGCCGCGCGCGGCGAGCCGGCGCTACCGGTTGAGCGCGAGCTTGGTGCGAACCACCTGGCCCGTCTGGAAAGGGCTCGCGCTGCGCATCGAGGATTCCGACGCACGCGAGGATTTTCTCGGCAGCTACGCGCCGCTCGCTCTCGTCAGCTTTCTTTTGACGTGGGGCGTCCTGCTCATCATCGGCTATGGCCTCATCTTGTACGGTCTGCGCTTTTCGATCCATCCCGCCCCAAACTTCGGCGAGGCGTTTTATTACGCCGGCGTTTCGTTCTTGACGATCGGTTACGGCGACTTCGTGGCGACCGGCGGTACGTCGCGATTCGTCAGCCTGCTTGCCGGCGGCAACGGGTTCGCGGTCGTCGCGATCGTTACGGCTTTTTTGTTCTCGGTATTCGGCGCGTTCGCAACGCGCGAAAACTTTGTCATCACGTTCGGAACCCGTGCCGGCGCGCCACCCTCGGGCGTGACCCTGCTCGAAACCTACGCGCTCCTCGGCATCCTCGAAGACGTCGACGACGTCTTCGAAGACGGCCTGCGCTGGGCAGCCGCGGTGCTCGAGTCTCACCTCGCTTATCCAATCCTGGCATACTTTCGCTCCTCACACGACAACGAGTCGTGGATCGGCGCGCTCGGGGCGCTTCTGGACGCGTCGACCTTGAAACTGACGTTGCTCGCGGACGGACCAGATGGCCACGCAAAACTCTGCAACATGATGTTGCGCCACACCGTGCGCGATCTCGCGACCTACTTTCGCTTCGAGACCGATCCGCGGCCCGGCATCGAGCGCCAAGAGTTCGACGTCGCCCGCGACCGCCTGCGCGAAGCGGGCCTGCGCGTGCGCGATGCGGACGAGGCGTGGGTGCAATTCAGCGACCTGCGTTCCAACTACGCGACCGCCCTCAATGCGATGGCGACGTTCTTCAACATCCCGCCCGCGCAGTGGATCGGCGACCGCTCCTACTTACGTCCCCCGCATTAAGCAGATTCATCCGCCGCGTCCGCGGGCACGCGAAACAGCGGCCGCAGCGCGGCGCCGAATTGGCGCGTGGTCAGCTCGTAGCACTCGCAAGCGGTGCTCTCGAGACCGACGCGATCGAGCACCGTTATGCGGCCGCGATGATAGTGAATGAAACCGGCTCGCTGCAGTATCGCTGCGGCGACGGTGACGCCGGAACGCCGAGAGCCGAGCATCGTCGCCAAGAACTCGTGGGTCAGCGGAAACGTGTCGTGGCCCACGCGATCCTGGGTCATGAGAATCCAGCGAGCCGCGCGCTCGTACACGCTGTGCAAGCGGTTGCAGGCCGTGAACTGCCCAAGCATGTTGACGTAGGCCTGCAAGTAGCGATTCATGAGATCGCGAAATTTCTCGCTTTCTCGAAGCAACTGCCGAAACGTCGCCGCGCTCATCTTCCACGCATTCCCTTCGACCTGGCAAAACGCGTGGTTCGCCGTCCGGTCCCCGCCCATGATCAGCGGAATGCCCGTGGTCCCTTCGTGACCGATCGTTCCGATCTCGATCATGGCTCCGTCGCGCATAAGGGTAACCACGGAGAGGACGCAATCGAGCGGGAAATAGGCGTATTCGATCTCCTGATCTGCTCCGTAGACGGTGCCTCGAAGGTCGAATCTTTGGACACCGCCGTCGAGCACGATCTTCGACCGGTCTTCGTCCGCGAGACCCCTCAAAATCGCATTTTGAGTGAAGGAGAACTCTTCGGTCATCGGCGCCTTACCGAACCTTTCATCCTTTGCAAAGCTTATGTAAAGCTTGCCGCCATACGGAGCGAATTCGTACAGACAAGCGCGACCGTTTGACAGCATACTAATAATACGTTACGGCGAGCGTTTGGCCTCTCCGACGGACCGGTTTCCGGCCATGGAGACAGGCCGTTCGGGCTATTCCCTTTCGCTCCGCCGGAACGTTGCCATATGGGGTAGGGTTTCATGCAGGAGCGCCGGCTGCGAGTCGCCATCGTCCAGTCGCAACTGCTCTTCGCCAAAGCGCTTGCCGAAATCTTGGGGGCAGACGCCGACGTTGAGGTCATCTCCGACCATCGGACGCCCGACGCATTACGCCTCGCAGCTGAGAACCCGCACGTGATCGTGATCGATTTGGACGGGCAGCCGAGCGACCTCGCGACAACCCTGGGGACCTGCACGTCAGCCGTGCCCGACGGGCGCATTTGCGTTCTGTCGATGCAGCTTTCTTCCGAAACGATGGAACATTGCATGAGCCACGGCGCTGAGGCGTACATCGTGAAAGACATTTCGCCGCCCGAGTTGCTGCGCGCGATCAAAACCGTTGCCGCCGGCGAGTCGTACGTCGACCCCCGCATCGCCGGAGCGCTGCTGCGCATGCGTGCGCTCAACGGCGGCAGACGCGAAGCGACGGAGTTGTCCGCGCGCGAGGAAACCGTGCTCAAGCTGATCGCCGAAGGTTTGGCCAACAAAGAGATCGGTAAGCGGCTGCGCCTATCCGAAAAAACCGTGAAAAGACACGTCACGCGAATTTTTTCGAAGCTCAAGATCTCCGGCCGGTCGCAAGCCGCCGTGTACGCGGTCCGCGCCGGTCTTGCCTGACGGCCGGCAAGCACGAGCGCGGTTAGGAGTGAAGCCGGCCTTTTAGGAAGGCCTTCGCGTCTTCGATTGGGACGCCGAAGCCGATTGCTTTTTCGTCGTCGAAACGCGATTCGGCCAGCCCGATCACCAGACCCGATTGCGCGTCGAAGACCGGGCCGCCGCTTTCGCCCGGAATGACGGGCAGGTCGAGTTCGAGCGAATCGCGGCGAATCGACGAGACGCGGCCGGCGAACAGCGAGCTCTTCGTACCGAGCCGTTCGTCTTCGAATTCGTCGGGGATGGGATAGCCTGCGACCCCGACCTGCGTGCCGGGCTCGAGGCCCCGGGTGCTGCCCAGGCGCGCGACCGGACGGTTCGGAACGGCGATCTCGACGAGCGCCACGTCGCGTTTCTCGTCGGCCGCGACGACGCGCGCGGGAACGCTGCGCCGATCGTCGAGCGTCGCGCGCAGTTGACGCGCGTCCTCGATGACGTGCTGCACGGTGAGGATCTGCGTCCCCCACGCACCGCTCGCGACCGCGACGCCGCTTCCGTACGCGTCGTCGAAGTGGCCCTTGCGCTTGCGGTCATCGCTTGGAATCTTCATCGTGAACAGCACGACCGCTGGTCTGAGTGCCCGAAAGTCGCGCACGAACGGATCGCCTGACGGCGGATCGGCGCTTTGCGCGCAGCCCGCGATGCCGAGCATCCACACCGCGGCGAGCGCGTGCCGAAAATCGGTGCGGCCTGCCCCACGACGGCGCGGGGTCACGGCACCGGAGCGAGCGCGTCCAGGCGCTGGACGATCGCCTCGCGCAACGCCTCGAGTCCCGCGCCGGACCGCGCGCTGATCGGAAACGCGCCGGCAGGCAAGGCCGCTCCCTCGGGTCCGCGCGCATCGATCTTGTTGAAGGCGAGCAACGTCGGCTTGCGCTCGAGATCGAGCTCGCGGAGGATCTCTTCGACGCTCGCGCGCTGCCGCGGCCAATCGGGGTTCGCGGCGTCGAGCACGTGGACGAGCACGTCGGCGCTCGAGAGTTCCTCGAGGGTCGCGCGAAATGCCGCGACGAGTTCCTTCGGAAGCTCGGTGATGAAGCCGACGGTGTCCGCGAGGCGCACGAAGCGGTCCGGGCCGAGGTACACGCGGCGCAAGGTCGGATCGAGCGTCGCGAACGGTTGGTCGGCGACGAACGCGCCGTCGCCCGCAGCGTGGGAGAGGCGATTGAGCAGCGAGGATTTGCCGACGTTCGTGTAGCCGACGAGCGCGACCAGCGGCAGCGCTCCGTCGCCCCCGCGCCGGGTCGCGCGCGAGCGCCGCACATCTTCGAGTTGCTCGCGCAGGAGCGAGACGCGAGCCTGGATCTTACGCCGGTCGACCTCGAGTTTCGTCTCGCCGGGCCCGCGCGTCCCGACACCGCCGCCTAACCGCGAGAGCGCGGTGCTCGCACCGATCAGGTTCGCTTGGCGGTAGCGCAACTGCGCGAGTTCGACCTGAACCTTGCCTTCGCGGCTGCGCGCACGTTGCGCGAAGATATCCAAGATCACCATCGTACGGTCGACGATCGGAAGCGGCACGATCTTCTCGAGGTTCGTGCGCTGGCGCGGGCGCAGATCGTTGAAGACGAAGATCTTCGTCGCCCCGAGTTCCTCCGCGCGCGCCGCGATCTCATGCGCCTTCCCGCTTCCGACCAAGGTCGCGGGATCGATGCGTTCGAGTCGCTGGACGATGCGGCCCACGACCCTCCCGCCCGCAGCCTCGATCAACGCTTCGTATTCGACCAGTTCCGGCTCGAGCGCACGCTTAGGATTCTGAAGGTCGACCGCGACCACGAGCGCGCGCTCCGGCTCGGCTTCGACGCGACTACTGGTGCGCGGCATTCCGCCCCGATTTTCCATGCAGGCGGGCGATCAGCCAGGCGAGACCTTCATTGTAGCGGGGACCCGGACGCTCGAGGATGTCGGCGTCGTCGAGCACGTAGACGCGCCCCGCGCGCACCGCGCGAAGCGCGTTCCACGGAGGCCGGTCGAGCATGCTCTCAAGCCCGCTCTGCCGGTCGGCGACGATCGCGTCGGGTTGCGCGGCCAGCAGCGCCTCGGCACTGTAACGCGCGTAGGGTTCGCGCACGCCGCTTGCGTTGCGCCCGCCCGCGAGCGCGAGCAGATGGGCGATGTACGAGCCGTCCCCGACCGTGAAGATCGGCGCGGTGCCGAGCACGATGAAGGTCCGGGGCTGCGGGCCGGGTGGAACCGTGCGCACGAGTTGCGCCGTTCGCGCGCGCATCGAGGCAGAGAGCGCCGCGGCTTCGCGAGCGCGCCCGGCGAGCGCTCCGAGCCGCCCGATCGCCGCGAAGAGATCCTCGAACGAGTCGTCGCGCAGCAACTCGACATGCAGCCCCGCGCGCCGCAAGTCGGCGACGAGTGACGCCTGGGCCGGGATGCCGACGACGACGCTTGGATGCAGCTCGACGATGCGCTCGGCGTCGAGCGACTGGAACGAGGCGACTTGGGGGAGCTTCGCCGCCGCGGCCGGGTAATCGGTGAACTGCGACGTTGCGACGACCTGCGGCCCGGCGCCGATCGCAAACAGATCCTCGGTCAGCGAGGGGATCAGCGAGACGATCGTCGGCGTTGCGGTCGCGAGCGCGAGTCCGGCAGCGAAGGCGGCGAGGAGCATCCGCAAGCCTTCGAGCTGCGCGCGCCTCTGCCCCGGCCGCAGAGCGTGGGGGTGAGCCTCACGCTCGGTCGATCGGGCGCCCCGCAACGTTGAGATCGAGCGCGAACCCGGCGACGACGAGATACGTCGCGTTGGACCCGGTCGCCAGTCGCTGTTGTGCGCGGCCGAGGAGGTCGCGAAAAACGCGGCCCGCCGGATACTCGGGAACGATTCCCCAGCCGGCTTCTTCGCCGACGACGATCGCATGCGCCCGGGTCGCAAGCAAAGCGTCCACGACGATCTGCGCCTCCGCCTCAAGTGCTGCCGGATCCACCCCCGGCGCCATCCGCGCCGCGAGCCAGGTTCCAACCGAGTAGACGATCAGCGTTTGGGCCGCGTCTGCGTCGCGCGCGACTTCAGCGAGCGACGGCGCGCCGTCGCGCGCCGTTTCAACGAGCCGCCAGTGCGCCGGCCTCCGCGCCGCATGTCGCGCGATCCGCTCCGTCCACTCCGCGTCGTTCGGATCCGGTTGCGAGGTCGCGACGAATACGACGTCTCCACCCCGGTCGCGCGCGAGCCGCTCCGCAAAACGGCTCTTCCCCGAGCGCACCGGACCCGTAATGAAAATCAAAGGCACGCGTGCGCCTTGCCTGGACGGCGCACGCGGGCCTTTTTCGGGGCCACGCGACTAGGGGAATTTGACGACGGCCTCGATGCCGAGCGACGGCTGGTGGTTGCGTCCGGTCGCGCCGGAGCCGGTATAGGCGAAGTACGGGTGGTCGGAGGCATCCAGCCGGTATTCCAGCCGGAAGATGTAGTTCGAGCCCGGCGTGTAGTTGAACGTCGCCGTGTTCGACTGCAAGCGCTGAGGGAGGCCGGTCCGGAAGCCCTGGACGTCGTGGAACGTCTCCTTGCGCAACGAGATGCCGTAGACCGGCGTGAACGCGTAGTTCGCATAGCCCGCAATGCCGTTCCAATGCGCGGCGATCGGGAAGAACGCGCCCGAATCCGGCAACTGCGTCCCGTTGTCGTAGTTCGCGATGAACGTCAACGCGGGGGTCGCCTTGAGCGTGAGCTCGCTGTCATACAGCATGCGGTTCGTGTAGACGGGCGCAAAGAACAGCGCGCTGTTGCCGGGGACGGCGAAGTCGTTTCCGTTATAGGTCTGGATGTTCCAGGTGATGCCGGGTGAGGGGGTGAGCAAGAGCGCTCCCTCGATCGTCTTCTTCTTGCCGGCGAACTTCCAGTCGTCCCAGCCGTTGTTGACGCCGGCGACGATCGTGACTTTCGGGTTGACGACGAACGTTATGCGCCCGCCGGTATGCGTGAACGGAATCGCGTAGCCGAAGAGGTACGAGCGCGAGTAGTTCGTGTTGAGCGGCGCCTCGATGTATTCGGCGCCGGCGAGCGTTTCGAACTTCCCGAGGATGATCGTCACGGGCCCGGTCGCTGCTTGCAGGTACGCCTGCGTGAGGTTGACGCCCGACCGGGACTGACCGTTCGATGCGATGACGTCGGCATCGGAGCCGAAACTGCCCTCGATCTTCCCCGAGATGAGCGGGCCGTTGAGCGTCATCGAGAGATTTGCGTTTTGCAAGTCGGGGACGTCGTCAAAATCGTTCGGCCCGGCGAGTTGACGACCGCCGTTGAGATCGATGAACGGCCCGGTCGAAACGTCGAACACGCGGCTCGGAGCGGTGTTGATGAAACGTGCCGCTTGCGCGCCCGCGACCGACGTCCAGCCGGCGTCGCCCGAGCCGTTCAGGCTGATCAGCTTGTAGGGGGTGGGCGACGGGGTCGGCGCGGGGGTCGCGGTCGGCGAGACGGCGGGCTTCGGTGAGACCGTCGGGGACGGCTTCGGCGTCGGACTCGCCTGGGCGAAGGCGCCGGCCGTGGCGCATCCCAGGATGCCAAAGACGAATACCACCCCGCCGAGGATCGGGTATTTGGGCACTGATTTCTCCTTAATCGGAAACGCGCGCACCGGGACGTGCCCCCTTCGCAAGAGGTCGGACATGCGGCGGCTCGCGCGCGCGGTGCGTTCCCCAGTGTAGGGAAGGCAAGCCCCTCCAAGCACTAAACAGATGGCGCAACGTTACGGGCGCTCATTCGCCAGCAAGCAGTTACGTGTAAACCGCCTATCCGATTGACGAATGACATGCAAAAATGCCTAACCAAATGGCGAAGGCAGCCCCACCCCCCGCCCGAACCCCAAAACTTTCACTCGCCAACCCACGCGTTTTAGGGCCTTGGGGGTCCCCTCAATACATGAAAAAGCCGAGCGACATTGCCGACTTGATGAAGAAAAACGATATCAAGATGGTCGACTTCCGTTTCGCCGACGTGCCGGGTACCTGGCAGCACACCTCGGTGCCTGCCGGCTCGGTTGACGAAGATGCGCTGGTCGAAGGGATCGGCTTCGATGGGTCGAGTATCCGCGGGTTCCAGTCGATTCACGAGTCGGACATGATCCTCAAGCCGGATCTCGAGACCGCGACGATCGACGGCTTTCGCACCGTCCCGACGCTCGTGTTTATCTGCGACGTGTTCGACCCGATCAAACGAGCCTCGTACGCGAAGGATCCGCGCTTCATCGCGAAACGCGCGCAAGAGTATCTCAAATCGACCGGGATCGGCGACACCGCCTATTTCGGACCGGAAGCCGAGTTCTTCATTCTCGATTCGGTCGCGTACGAGAACGAGCCGCATTCGACGGGCTACGCGATCGATTCGAGCGAGGCGCACTGGAACTCGGGCGAACCCGCCGCGACCTATCGCATCCGCAATAAGGAAGGCTACTATCCCGTGCCGCCGGCGGACCAGTTGATGGACGTGCGTTCGGAGATGGCGCTCGAACTCGAGAAGTGGGGCATGCAAGTCGAGATGCAGCACCACGAAGTCGCCACGGCCGGCCAAGCCGAGATCGACTTCCGTTTCGATACGCTGCTGAACACGGCCGACAACTTGATGAAGTTCAAGTACGTCGTCAAGAACGTCGCGATCCGCAACGGCAAAGTCGTGACCTTCATGCCTAAGCCGCTATTCGGCGACAACGGTTCGGGCATGCATTGCCATCAATCGATCTGGAAGGACGGTAAGCCGCTTTTCTTCGACGCGAAGGGGTACGGCGAGGCGTCGCAGATGATGCTCTACTACATCGGCGGCCTGCTGACGCACATCAACTCGGTGCTCGCGTTCGCAGCCCCGACGACGAACTCGTACAAGCGCCTCGTTCCGCACTACGAGGCGCCGGTCAACGTGGCATTCTCCGCCCGCAATCGCTCGGCCGCGATTCGCATCCCAATGTTCTTCCAGGGCAATGCAAAAGCCAAGCGCTTGGAGTTCCGTCCGCCCGACCCGACCGCGAACCCCTATCTCGCATTCTCGGCGATGCTGCTTGCCGGACTCGACGGCATCAAGAAAAAGATCGACCCGGTCAAAGCCGGCTTCGGCCCGCTCGACCGCAACATCTACGAGTTGGCCCCCGAAGAAGCCGCAAAACTCAAGACCGTCCCGGGCAGCCTACGCGAATCGCTCGACGCGCTCGCCGCCGACCACGACTACCTTCTCGAGGGCGACGTCTTCTCCGAGTCGTTCATCAACGAATGGATCGAATACAAACACGACAAGGAACTCAAACCCGTCGAGATCCGCCCGCACCCCTACGAGTTTCACCTGTACTTCGACATCTAACGCCGTTCGTTGGAACGGCTAGTTTTTCGGGACCCCGTTCACTGCGCTTTGGCCCCCGGGGCCGCGCGAGAGGTGGATGTCGGATGAGAGGACCCAGCCGTACCGGCCGCGGTGGGGTCCGCTCATGATTTTCACGCCGATTGCGTCTTCGTCGCCGGTTGAGAACTTCGGGTGCGCGACCGAGGGGAAGCACGACACGACCATCGCTTGCGTGCCGGGCTCGGCAAGCAGCGTGTGGGCGAAGATCGCGCGGGTGTTGCCCCATTGACCCGCGGCGTAGTCGATCAAACGGTCCCGCGAATCCCATAAAAAAACATCCGGGTCGACGGCGTCGGATTCGAGCACGACGCGACCGCCGGGCACGACCGTGCACAACGTTTGGGTATCCGCGAGCGCTGGGATGCCGGCGAGCCCGGCAATCGAGACCGAAAGCCAGATCAGGCGGTTCACCCCGAGGACCGATCTCGTCATGCTTCCCGTCCGACGTACCGCCGTTCGCGCAGCCAAGTGCCCAAATCGACCGCTGTCATTGGATGTGCAACGAAAAACCCTTGCACGCCGTCGCAGCCGAGCGACGCCAGGGCCTCTTGCTGAGCGGCGTTCTCGACGCCTTTCGCGATGACGTTCCAACCGAGGGATTTCGCGACCACGATCGACCCTTCGACGATCGCTCGCGCCGTTCGGCTCGAACCGACACCTTCGATCAGCGGCCGGTCCAGCTTGACGGCGTCGATCGGCAGGCTAGCGAGCGACGGGAGCATGCCGAAGCCGTTGAAGCCGTCGAGGGCGAACCCGATGCCGTTGCTCGCGCAATGCCCGATGAACTCGACGATGCGTCCGGCTTGCTCGGGATCTGCGAATTGCTCCGGCGCAAGCTCGATGCGCAGACGGCGCAGACCGCTTGCCAGCTCGGCATCCTCGAGGATTGCGTCGATCTCGCGCACGTCGTAGGCGGCCAGATTAACGTCGATGCGAACCGGAAGCCCGGCGGCGGCCCAGGTCCGGGCCTGCGCGGCGGCCTCGCGCAGGACCCAGCGGTCAAGCGCGCGGCGTCCGTTCTCGTCGCGCGCGATCGACCAGCCGCGCTCCGGCGCGAGCAGGCCGTGAAGCGGATGGATCCGCCGAATCAGTGCTTCGACGGCGTTTATGCGACCCGAAGCGAGGTCTAAAATTGGCTGATAACACAGTAAATAACCGGCGTCGCGCTGGTCGCTCGCAAGCGCGGAAGTCGTCGTGCCGGTGCCGTTCTCGAAGCCGCCCGTCGGATCGCGGAAGCGCACGCGCGAACCGCCGTCGTCCTTCGCCGCATACATCGCGGCATCGGCGCAAGCGAGCAAATCGTCGCGTCCCGAGGCATCGTCGGGATAGATCGCGACGCCGATGCTCGCCGAAAGCGAGAAACGATAATCGTCGATCCCAAATGGAAACGTTAAGACGCCGCCGATCCGTTGGGCGATCGATTCGATCTCGGTGCGGCTGGCAACCCGTGGCATCACAATAGCAAATTCATCACCGCCGAGGCGGCCAATGTACTCTTCCCTGCGCAGCGTCCCGCGTAACCGTTCCGCAACTTCGGCCAAGACGGTGTCGCCGCCGCGATGTCCCACGGTGTCGTTGACGCCCTTGAAGCCGTCGATATCGAGGAAGAGGACGGCGGCCCGGCCGCCGAGCGCGTCGGCTTCGGCGAGTGCCTCGTCTAGCCGCGCAAGGAGCGCGATCCGGTTCGGCAGCGATGTAAGTGCGTCCGAGTACGCCAAGCGCTCGATATGCGCGTCCGATTCGCGCCGTTCGATGCCGCGCGAGACCGCCTCGATGAGGTCCTCGACGTACCGCCAGTCCTCATCGTCGAACGGGCTTTCTCGCGGCCGGACGGACGAAAAAGTGAGCACCCATCTATTATCGCCAATTCGGAACGCAGCCGATAGGAACGAGCGCATTCCCATGGCGCTGGCAGTGAACTCCGGGTCCCGGGCGACGTCGAGGACGGCAAAAGTTCCCGAACGGCTAAGCGCCCCGCGAGCGATCGAACGGTCGAGCGCCGTTCGCGACCCGGCAAGTTCGAGCGGCTCGGCGAACTCAACGACGAGTTCCTGGCCGTCGAGGCGCGCGAGCGTCGCGCTCTCCATCCCGAGGCCCCTCGTGCCCTCGAGCAAAATCGCACGGATCTGTTCCGACGCACCGAGGCCGCGCCGGATGACCAGGCTCCACAAGGCTTGGAGGCGGTCGCCGCGCGGAAGCGGCTCGGCAAATTCGAGCTCGGGTTCCGGGACCAGGACCGGCTCCGGTTCGCGGCGGAGTTCGGGCTCGGCCACGGCGGTCGAGGACAGGACCTCGATCGTCGCGAGCATCGCGCCGACCCGCGCGAATGAGGCGCCTTTGAGTTGCTCCAGGTGCACGGCGAGCTCGTGGGTGGCGCGCCGGCCGCGCCAGACGGCCGAGAACGTCCGCGGCCCCAAACTTGCAAGCTCGGGCAGCAGGTCGGTGACCCGCGTTTCGGGTAACCGGTCGTCGCGCAGCTCAAAAAGCGCGGCGGCGATCGCGTTGACATACGAAATAGCCCCGTTTGACGGATCGAAGACGAGTAGAGCGAGCGAAACGCCGCTATCGCCCCGCCTCGAACCCGGCGGCGCTTGTTCGGACATCTTTACAATTATTGCATCTTTCGACCCGGGACGCCCGCCCGCGCCGCGGGGACGTTCGGCCTATGCGCCCGGGTACTATAGGCTAATGCGGCAAATGAGGCGCGCTCGTGGGAACGCTGGATAGGCTCCGAAAGGCGCTGCGCCCGATCGGCGCGGTCGCCGGCTTAACGGGAGCCGCGGCGCTCGTCAACCGTTCGCTGCGCAACACCGCGCTCCCAATCGACCCGATCGGCGGAATCCGGCGACCCTGGCGTTGGCGCGGCTACGACATCTTCGCTGCCGAGCTGCCGGGGCCGGCCGATGACGGGGCCGTTCCGGCGTTGCTCGTGCACGCGATCTGGGCCGGCAGCTCGTCGTTCGAGTTTCGCAAACTCGCACCGCTGCTGGCCCAAAGCCGGCGGGTCGTCGCCTTCGACCTGCTTGGCTGCGGGCTCTCGGCGATGCCCAACCTCGACTACACGGCCGAACTCTTCGTCGACCAGATCGTCGAGGCGGTCGAGGAGTTCTTCACGGGTCCCGCGATTCTGGTCGGCTCATCGCTTGGGGCTGCGTATTGCATCCGCGCGGCGCTGCGCGCGCCGTCGCGAGTCGCACGCTTGGTCGCGATCTGTCCGACCGGCCTGGGGGGCGATCGCGACGGCGAGCCGACGCCCGTTCAGCGGATTGCCGGCGGCATGTTTCGCGCGCCGCTGGCCGGAGAAACCGCTTTCAACGGCCTCGCATCGAAAAGTTCGCTGCGCCGGCTTCTCGCGCGCCACGCCTATGCCGACCCGGCCTCGGTCACCCAAGACGTCGTCGACCACTTCTATGCAGTCGCGCACCAGCCGGGCGCGCGCTACGTGCTCGCGCGCGCCATCGGCGGCGCACTCAATGCCGACGTCGCGCGCGACTTGCCGTTCGTCGATGCGCCGCTACTCGTCGTGTGGGGTGCCGATGCATCGCAGCCCCGATCCGCCCAAAACGGTCACGAATTCCTGCGGCTAGCACGCGATGCGCGACTGCAAACGTTTGACGGTACGCGTTTGCTGCCGCACGACGAAGCTGCGGGCGCGGTGGCCGACGGCATCGAGTCATTCGCTGCAGAAGCGGGCGGGGAGAGCGCAACGGAAGCCCGAAACGCGCGCCCAATGTCGACGACGATCGTTCCGGATATCTTCAAAAGCTACGACGTGCGCGGCATCTATCCGTCGGAACTCAGCGACGAGCTCGCGTACGCGATCGGCCGGGCGTTCGTCGCCGAACTCGGCGCCGCGTCGATCGTCGTCGGGCGCGACATGCGCCCGTCGGGCGAGGCGCTGTTTGCCGCGCTCGCGCGCGGCGCGACCGAGGCCGGCGCGGACGTAACCGACATCGGCCTCGTGTCGACGGACGCGCTGTATTTCGCGGTCGGCAAGTACGGCTTCGCGGGCGGCGTGATGATCACGGCATCGCACAACCCTGCGGGCTACAACGGCCTCAAACTCACGCGCGATCGTGCGCAGGCAATCTCCCTCGAAACCGGACTGGGAGTGATTCGCGACCGCATCGCAAGCGGAAACCTCGGGCCGGTGGCCGTCAAAGCGGGTACCGTCTCGCACCGCGACATCCTCGACGATTTCGCAGCCCACTGCCTAACGTTCGTCGATCCGGCGAGCATCAAACCGTTTAAGATCGCAATCGACGCGGGCAACGGGATGGCCGGGCTTACCGTGCCGTACGTCTTCAAGCATCTGCCGTGCGAAGTCGTGCCGCTGTACTTCGAATTGGACGGCACGTTTCCGAATCACCCGGCGAGCCCGATCGAACCCGAAAACATGGTCGACCTGCAGCGCGCCGTCCGCGAGGGCGGCTGCGATCTCGGGGCGGCTTTCGACGGCGACGCGGACCGCATGTTCATCGTCGACGAGAAGGGCGGCCTGGTCGGTGGCGACATGGTGACGGCACTCGTCGCGATCAATACGCTCAAGCGTCATCCGGGTGCGACGATCCTCTACAATTTAATCTGCAGCCGAAGGGTGTCCGAGGAAATCGAGAAGCATGGCGGCGTTGCGCTGCGTTCGCAAGTCGGCCACTCGTTGATCAAGAAGACGATGCGCGACGAAGACGTCGTGTTTGGGGGCGAGCACTCCGGTCACTTCTACTTTCGCGACAACTGGTTCGCCGATTCGGGCATGATCGCGCTCTTGCAGTGTCTTGAGGTTTTCAGCGATGCGGGCAAGCCGGTCAGCGAAGTGATTTCGCC
The DNA here is from genome assembly GCA_003158195.1 of Vulcanimicrobiota bacterium. GTDB lineage: Bacteria > Vulcanimicrobiota > Vulcanimicrobiia > Vulcanimicrobiales > Vulcanimicrobiaceae > Palsibacter > Palsibacter borealis. The sequence goes on from PMHP01000062.1 coordinate 21,887, forward strand.
GATCGACACGCGCTTCCGCTCCGGCGAGATCAATACCCGTGTCGGCGACATTCCGGGGAAGCTTGCGGAGTTGCAAGCCCACTATCGCGACGGGCAAATCGACCGGCTCGACGGCGTGACGATCCAGTATCCCGACTGGTGGTTGAACGTGCGGCCTTCGAACACCGAGCCGCTGCTGCGACTCAACGTCGAAGGCGACACGCAGGAGCTGATGGAGCGGCACCGCGACGAGGCGCTCGCGCTGATCCGCTCCTAGAGACACCCCAAATTGCCGCACGTCCCACCGGAGCTGATCGCGTCGCTCGACGCCGTCGAGGCGCTCGTTCGCGACGACGCCCTCGAAGCGTGGCCGACAAAAGACGACGATCTGGCCTTGCTTGCGGCGACGCGCGAGCGGCTCGCGCGACGCTTTACCCTGGCGGTTGTCGGCGAGTTTTCGAGCGGCAAATCGTACCTGCTCAACGCGCTCTTGGGCAAGGCGCGTTTCGACCAGAACGGCCGCATCGCGGGATTGCTCGCAACCGACATCAACCCGTCGACTGCAACGATCACCGAACTGGAGTACGGAACGCCGGAGGTCGCGGTCGCCCGTTATCCGTCGGGACGCAGCGAACGGATCGCGCTGGACAACCTTTCGCGTTTCGTCGCGGTGGGCAAGAGCGACGCACTCGGCACGCTGCACGACGCGACGGCCGACGAAGATGCCGCACCGTCATTCGTGATCGTCTCGATTGATTCGCCGTTCCTCGCCGCCGGATTCACGGTCGCCGACACGCCGGGCCTCGCGTCGCTCAATCCCGCCCATCGTCGCGCAACCCTTGGCTACTTGCCGCGCACCGATGCCGTGCTGTACCTGATCGACACGCANNCAACCGTTCACCGAAGGCGACGCCTCGTTTCTCGGACTGATCGGCGAGCACGTCCGCACGATCTTCATCGTGCAGACCAAGATCGATCTCTGGCGCATGCCCGAGGGTGACGGCGGCACGGCGTGGGAAGCCGCGCGCGCGCGAATCGTCGAGCGCGCCGCGCGTTACGCGCCGGAAGCCGAAGTGTATTCGGTTTCGGCCCACGACTACGCGGTTGGAATGCTCGAAGGCGACGCGGCACTCGTCGAAGCGAGCGGTTTTCCCGCGCTGCTTGCCGGGCTCGACCGGTCGCTCGAAGCGCGCGCCCAGTCGGCGCGTTCGGCGCGGACGATGTCGGTCTTGCGCGAGATCACCCAGAAGACGGCGACTCGCGTGCGCCGCGCCGCGGCGCTCGCCGAGAGCGAACCGGCCGCGCTCGAAAGCGAGCGCGAGCGAGCCCTCGAGCTCGTGACCGAGCGCGAGCGCGCGCTCGGGCGCGAACGCGAAAGCGTGCTGCGCGCGGGTCAAGAGCGCGAGCAATGGATCGTCGCGCAAGGCGGCGCACTGGGAGAGCGGACGACGCGCGCGCTCGCCGGCGCAATTGACGTCGCCGACATCGAGCGCATTCGCGATCGCAGCAAATTCCACAGCCTCGTCGACGCGACGGTCGCCCCGATTTGGACGGCGTTCGCGGGCGACGTCGCGGGCCACGTCTCGCGCGCGCTCGAACGCATCGCAAAATCGCGGCCCGAGATCCGCATCACCGATCTTGCGGCGCTGCGCCTGGGGGGCGAGCCCGGTACCGGGGCCTGGTCGCGGGATCTCGGCAGCGGGATCGCCTCGACGATCGTGCTCGGCGCCATCGGCGGCCCGACCGTCGGCTTCGTGTACGGCGTTGCGCGGGCGTTCGTCGCGCATCCGCCCGGGGCGTACATGAAGCGGGAATTGGGCACGGATCTGTATGCCACGCTGTTTCCCCAGTTCGAGCGCGACATTGCGGCCTTCGTCGAAGAATTGGCGCGGAACGTCCGCGGCATGTACGACGATGCGGCGGCGTCGATCGAGCGCGAGCGCAAGCTCGCGCGCAGCGAAACGCTCGAGCCGATCGAACGCGCGCTCGCAAGCGCCCGCGACCCGGAGGCAAGGCACAGAGCCGAGGCCGCACTCGAAACCGTCGTCGCGCGGCTCGGCGAGGCCGACGCGCTGCTCGTCGCAGCCGAAGCGCAACTGCGCGCGACTGCGGCCGAACGCGAGCCGCCGGCCGCTCTCGCTCGTAACGGCAGCGAAGGCGCGGGCGCGGTCCCGTTCGATGCCGATGCCTACGACCGCGGCTTGCGGCCCGAGCGCTACCGGGTCGTCGTCCTCGGCGCGCTGCGCCGAGGCAAATCGAGTTTCATCAATGCCGTCGCCGGGACGCGGCTGCTGCACGATGAGGGGCGCAGCGAAGCGCTGTTCCCGATCCACGTGCGCTACGGCGAACGAGACCGCGCGTACGCGCTCGAGCGCGAAGGCGTGTGGACCGAAATCTCCACGAGCGCCGCAATGGCGGCCGCCGCGCGTTCGCCCGTACTCATCGAAACGCCGTGGCAGATGCCGCGCCAGCTCGTCCTCGTACACGCACCGGCCTTCGATTCGGGCAACGAGGAAGCCGAAGGGATCGCGCTTGCCGCAGCGCGCGCGGCAAGCGAAATCGTCGGGTTGTTTTCACGTCAACTTTCGGACCGCGAACTCGCGCTCTATGCGCGGGTCGCAGAATTCGAGCGGCCGATGCTGCTCGCGCATACGATCGCCGACAACGAGAGCGCGGTCGAGCGGCGAACGGTCGTCGACCTTGCGGGGCGCTACCTGCGCGAGCGCGGCATCACGGTTAATCGAATCTTCACGATCTCGGCACTCGACTATCTCGAGGCGGCCCAGACCAAACGAGCGCCCGCCCCGTGGAACGAGCTCGGAGCGCTCCGAGAAACGCTCGCAGCGCACGCCGAGGAGCACATGCGCAAGCTCGCCGAGCGTGAGCGGCGCGCGTTGGAAACGGCAAAGCCTTCTCGTACGGTGGATAACGCAGGCGCCCAACCCACCTTGCGCCGAGCGCTCGCGCGTTTTTTCGGCCGCGCATAGTCGCGGACACGGAGAAATGGGAGAACCGTGATCCGACGCGTCGAGGGGCACATCCCGGCAGCCCCGAATTACCGTACCGTGTTACGCTCCTATACGCTTGGCCCGGCGCAGTTGGCGCTCGGAACGGGCGGGTCCCAGTACGGTCGCGTGGCGATCGAAAACGGCCGGATCGCGGCCATCCTTGAGGGTGAAGGCCCAAGCGACTTCCATCCTCCGGCAGGGGCGACGATCGCGCCGGGGATGATCGACGTTCACACCAACGGCGCGGACGACGTCCTGTTCAATCGCGACCAGGGAAACGCCGTCGAGATCGCATCGCAGTCGTACGCGGCGCAGGGCGCGACGGGGTTTGTCGCGACGATTATGACCGCACCCTGGGAATCGATGCTTCATGCAGCGAGCGAGGTCGCGGAGGCCGCACACCAGCTCGCAGAACACCAAAAGATCTCGGGCGCCCGGTGTCTCGGCCTTCATTTCGAAGGCCCGTTCCTCAACCCGAAGTTTCGCCGCGTGCACCGCCACGATTGGCTTCTGCCGGCCAGCCTCGAACGCGCGCGCGAGATGGTCGAGGCCTGCCACGGAGCGCTCGTGATGGTGACCTTAGCGCCCGAGGTCGAGGGCGTCGACGAGGTGGCGCGCTTCTTCTTCGATCAAGGCATCGTCTGTTCGGCCGGTCACACGTCGGCAAAATACCGCGACGGGATGTTTGCGATCGCGCTCGGTTTCCGGACGTTGACCCACGCGTTCAATGCGATGCCGCCGCTCGACCATCGCGAGCCTTCGCTGCTCGCCTCATTCATTCAGGAAACGCGCACGACCGTCCAGGTGATTTGCGACGGGTATCACGTGGCGCCCGTGATTATCGACATAATGTACCGCACGCTCGGCGACCGGCTGGTGCTCGCCAGCGACTACATGGCGCCCGCGGGCAGCGGCTATCGCATCGAGGGCGGGGTCGTTCGCGCGGAGGACGGCACGATCGCCGGCAGCGCGCTGCATGCCGATCGTGCGATCCGTAACCTCATGTCGTACGCGTCGATTCCGTTCGAACGTGCGATCGCAAGCGCCACTGCGACGCCGGCCCTGATGCTTGGTATCGAGCGCGAGTGCGGCACCCTCGCCCCCGGAAAACGCGCCGACATCTCGATCTGGGACGACCGCTACGAGATCCTCACGACCATCGTCGCGGGCCAGCCCGTTTACGGCGCCGCACATCTGGTCCCGACCACGACGGTAAAACTCTAAACGCTTAGTGCGGCACCGTCGTTTGGTGCAAGCTAACTTTGTTGCCCTCGGGGTCGTTGAAGTTGGCGATCTTGCAGGCGGGGAAGACCATCGGTTCGGAGACTTCAATGCCCTTCGCGCGCAGCTCGGCGCTCATCTTGTCGAGATCGTCGACTTCGAACACAACGCCCGCGCCGCTGCCCTTGGGGCGGTCGAGCCACTCATCGAGTAAGAGCGCGAAATAGCCCTCGCCGACTTTCGCTTCGGCATAGCCGGCGACTCCGTCGAACTCCATCGGGTCTCCCAGCGGCACGCCGAGGGTCTTCGTATAGAACTCGTGGAGTTTCCGCACGTCGGCGGCGGGGTAGGCGCTAAAGGCGATCTCTGTTATCATGCGTGACTCCTCATCGGCCTCGGGTGGGCCGAAACGCTTCTGCTCGGGTTTACGCCTCTCCCGCGCTCGTGTCGTGACGAACATCGGGTGGCCGTTGACGATCGGCGGAGCACGCGCGCGTTTACCCGTGATTTCCGCGGGCCGAGAACGCGTAGGCGAGAAAGGCCATGAGGCCCGCACCGAGCCAGCCGAGCAATCCTTCGGGAACCGGCCCGCTGGTCGCGAGCGGCAGCATGACGTCGGGCCGCGCATTGTGCGCCGAGAGGTAACCGGCGATATCGTTCATGTCGGTAGCGCTGAGCTGCCGCTCGCCGAAACGCGGCATCTCGCCCGGGCCGACGCGGATCGCTTCGGCCACCTCGGTCAAGGTCGCGTGATCCAAACTCGGCGCCCAGTCGAGAAAGCCGATCGCGGCCCCGTCGCCCTGACTGCCATGACAGTGCATGCAGTTCTCTTCGAAGAGTTTGCGCCCGCGAGCGGCATTGCCGGCGAGGACGGACGGAATGGGCGGACCGCCCGGCTGTACCGAGGTCACGTAGCCCACGATCGCATCGATCGTCGCTTGCGACAGCAACGGCTCGAGATGGCCGACTTCGATCCAAGGAACGGCCGCCGGCATCCGTCCGGTCTCGAGCATGAAGTCGACGTCGGCCGCACCGACTCCCCGGAGCGGCGGGGCGTTCGCGCCGCCGCGCAGATCGCCGCCGTGGCAGGTCGCGCAGTTCTGTTCGTACGCGGCTTGCCCCGCGGAAACCGAAGCCATGGGACTCGGGGCGGGCGCTGCGAGCGGCGGCACCGGCGCCGCGATCGCCGCCAATTTCGCCGCGGTGCAGGATCCCTGCGACAGCGTGAACGCANNAGAGCGGCGCGCGCATCACGTAGAGGATGAACCCCAAGAACGCGCTCATCGGCAGCCCGAGAAAGATCGCGAGCAGCCGCACCACGTGCGGCGGCGCGTGCGGCGCGGGCGCAACCGCGAGCAGCGGCGTCCAGAAAAGCACTGCCGCGCCGAGATAGAGTGCGTGTTCGAACGCGTGCAGCGGCGGGTTTTCGAGCGCGAGCTCGTAGAGCGGCGAGAAGTGCGTGCCGTACAGAACGGCCGCGAAGAGAAGCCACGCGATGGCCGGGTGTCCCAGCGCTTGCAGCGGCGCCGAACGGAATGCGGCCGCCAGCTGCGTCGCCCCGCGCGGCGGCAGCGCCGCAAGCCCCAGACGCAACGGCGCCCCAAGCACGAGCAGCGGCGCAGCAACGTTGATCAGGATCATGTGCTGCACCATGTGCCACGAGAGCGCGGCATCGGCACGCTCGTCGAGGAGCAAAAGAGCCGAGCCCGCGGCGATCAAGCCGGCGGCGAAGCAGCCGGCCGCGCGCAACGGAAACCGGCGCCGCGCACGTGTGATGCGAAGCAAGCCGAAACCGTACCCGGCGGCGGCGATCGCGAGCGCTGCGAGGATCATATCGACTGCGCCTTCTCTTCGTCGAAGCCGCCCTGGGCGTTGCGCCGGTAGATGACGCGCCGCTCGGGCTCGCGCCCGCGATCGACGCGACGCAGATGGATCTCGCGGGCGATCGTCATCGCAATCCAGCCGCCGAGCAGCGGCACGACGACGAACGCATAGCGGTAGATCATCACGAGCCATACGACCGACAGGTGGAAGGTGCGCGACTGCTGATCGTCGCTTGCCGCGAGGGTCAGCACGAAACCCGCGAGGATGAGCGCCGTGCCGGCACCGGTTCGGATCGGTGCCGACGCGGCCGGCACGAGGACGTCGTGGGCGCGGTCGTCGCGCGTGAAATGTCCGTCGATCCACGGCCACGCACCGATAAGGGCCAAAGTCAGGGTCGGCAGAACGACGCCCGGCCAAAAGACCGCAGGCAACGGGTGTCCGAAGAAGGTCCACTCGATCGACGGCCCGAGCCGCAGCGCGCCGTCGAGGAACGCCGCGTACCAATCCGGCGCCGCCGGGTTGAGGATCGTCCAATCGTGATAGGGTCCGTAGTTTTCAATCGGGTTGATCTCGATCGACGATGCGAGCACGAGCACGACCGCGACCGACATCGCAAACGCTGCGAGCGTCCGCAGCGCGTAGTCGGGCCAGAACCGGCGGCCGACCACGTGCGCGGGATCCCGTTCGAACTGGGTGTGCTTTTGATAGACGAGCATCCCGAGGTGCAACGACAAGAGCCCGGCGATCGCGATCGGCAAATAGTAGACGTGGATCGTGTAGAAATGCGACATGAGCAGCGGCCCGGGGTAGCCGCCGCCGTTGATCACGTCCGCCGCCCAGCGTCCGACCAGCGGCACCGACAACGCCACCGAATCGGCGATCCGAACCCCGGCTCCCGAAAGCGCGTCGTTCGGCAGTGAATACCCCGTGAAGCCCGTAAGCGACGCGAGCACGAGCATCGTGAA
>PMHP01000095.1 GCA_003158195.1 Vulcanimicrobiota bacterium
CGGACGCGCCCGTCGTCGCGCGAGCCATCGTGCACGAGCGCCGCCTTCAGCGCATCCAGGGCTGTATCCGGAACAAAATAATCCGCGAAACCGAGAGCGATCGCATCGGCAGCGCCGACGCGTGCGCCGGTGAGCGCGAGATACGTGCCGATCTCTCCAGAGATTCGAGAAAACAACCAGGTTGCGCCGACGTCCGGAATAAGCCCGATGGCGACCTCGGGCATCGCAAGCCTCGTCGTCTCGGTGACGATGCGGTGGCGCGTATGGGCGGAGAGCCCGACACCGCCGCCCATGACGATGCCGGTCATGAAGGCTACCACCGGCTTCTTGTAGCCGGCGATCTTCGCGTTCAGCCGGTATTCCTCGGCCCAGAACGCTTCCACTCGGCCGTCACCCGCTCGAGCGCTATCGCGAACGTATTTGATATCGCCACCGGCACAAAACCCGCGCGGGCCCGTGCCGTCGATCAAAATGAGGTGCAGGTCTCCGTCCTGCTCCCAATCGTCGAGTATCCTGATGATGTCCCGGACCATCGCGGGCGTAAGCGCATTGATTTTCGCCGGCCGATCGAGCGTGATGACGCCCGTGCTGCCGTAGCGTAGCGTTCGCAGGTCGTGCGCTAAGCTTTGCGCTAGGAGGTGGTCGGGCTCTGTCACCTTGTCACGCTGAGCTTGTCGAAGCGCCGACGAAGTTTGGGCTTGCGCCGTTTGCCCTTCGACTGCGCGCCTGCGGCGCTTCGCTCAGGGTGACATTGCTTCCATATCACGCTTGTCATCCTGAACAAGGTCCGTTAGTAGACGGGGGTCTCGCGATAGGTGCCCCAGAGGGTTTTGAGCGACTCGATGATGTCGCCCATTGTTGCGCCGGCGCGCACGAGCTCGATTGTGATCGGCATGATGTTCTGGGAGTCGTCCTTGGCAACCTCGAGCAGTTGCGCCATGAGCTCCTCGAACTTCGCCGGGTCGCGCTCGCGGCGAACGCGCTGCGTGCGCGCGATCTGCCGGTCGGCGGTCGTTTGATCGTAAGCGTGCGTCTCGATCTTCGGGTCGGGAGTATCGTCGACCATAATGTTGACGCCGATCAGCGCCTTCTCGCCGGACTGTTTGCGCAGCGCCGTCTCGTAGGCGAAGTCGGCAATCTGCTGCTGGAACCAACCCTCTTTGATCAGTTTGATCGTGCCGCCGCGGGCGTCAACGTCCTCGAGGATATCGAAGATGCGCTTCTCGTACTGGGTCGTCAGCGACTCGACGTAATAGGAACCGCCCAGCGGGTCGGTCGTCTGCGTGACGTTGCTTTCCTCGGCGATTACCTGCTGCGTCCGCAGCGCGAGCCGCATCGCGTCCTCGGTCGGGATCGCGAACGCCTCGTCGTAGCCGTTCGTGTGCAAGGATTGGCAGCCGCCGAGGACGGCCGCGAGCGCCTGCAAGGTCGTGCGCATCACGTTGACCATGTACTGCGGCTTGGTGAGCGACGCCGCCGCCGTCTGACAGTGGAAGCGCAGCCGCATCGATTCCGGGTTCTTCGCTCCGAACCGCTCGCGCATGATTTTCGCATAACAGCGGCGCAGCGCGCGGAACTTTGCGATCTCCTCGAAAAAGTCGGCCTGACCCACGAAGAAGAATGCAAGGCGCGGCGCAAACTCGTCGACCTGCATGCCGGTCTTGAGCACTTCTTCGACGTAGACGATCAGGTTAGCGAGCGCAAACGCTGCTTCTTGAAGCGGCGACGAACCCGCCTCGGAGATATGATAGCCCGAGATGTTGATCGGATTGTAGCGCTTCATGTTCTTGGCACAGTACGTAATGCAATCGCGCACGATCCGAACCGACGGGTCGATCGGGAAGACGTACTCCTTCTGCGCCATGTATTCTTTGAGGATGTCTGCTTGGATCGTGCCGGAGAGCTTGTTGAGGTCGTAGCCGCGTTGCTGCGCGAGCACAATGTACATCGCGAGAAGGATCCAGGCCGACGGGTTGATCGTCATCGAGACGGATATCTTCTCGAGATCGATGTCCTCGAAGAGCGCCTCCATGTCGGCGAGCGTGTCGATCGCGACGCCTTCGCGGCCGACTTCGCCCTCACTCATCGGGTGGTCGGAATCGTACCCCATCAGGGTCGGCATGTCGAAATCGGTCGATATGCCGGTCTGGCCCTGGGCGATCAGGAACTTGAAGCGCTTGTTCGTGTCTTCGCCGGTGCCGAAGCCCGCGATCTGACGCATCGTCCAGTTGCGCGAGCGGTACATCGTCGGGTACGGGCCACGCGTGAACGGGTACCGTCCGGGCAGACCGATGTCGTCGATCGGGGTGTCGGCGAGGTCTGCGGCCGTGTACGTGCGTTTGACCGGAAAGTCGCCTAAGGTCAGGAAGCTTTCCTTACGCTCTGCCTGCTTGGCCAAGAACTGCGCGACCTCGTTCGCTTCCCAATCACGTTCCTGCTCGCGCACCGCTTCGACGGCGCTTGGGTCGAGAACGTTTCGGTCGACGGTATCTCTCATGGTCATTCCTTTCCGAATGAAGCGGCGACGAGTTCGCCGGCGAGCGAGTACGGGTCACCCTCGTGGCGATGGAGCCGTTGGGCGAAATCGAGCGTCAGCGGAGCGCAGGCTCGTGCGAAGCGTTCCATCAACAAATTCTCCGCGGTTTTCGTCAGCCGGAAGCCGGCGATGGCCACGCGGCGTTGACGTCCCATCTCGGAATGCAAAGCGACGGCGCGATGCCCTTCGAGCGCTTTCATCAGTTCGTCGAAGCCGGTGCCGTCAAAGGAACTGATGCCGACGACCGGGACGCGCCACTCCGATTTCTTACCGCCCTTCACGCCGAGGGTTAACATTTGCTTGAGGTCCGTGAGCGTGCGGTGAGCATCGCTGCGATCGCACTTCGAGACGACGTGAACGTCGGCGATCTCGAGCATGCCGGCTTTGATCGCCTGGATCTCGTCGCCGAGGCCGGGCGCCGATACCACGACGGTCGTGTCTGCCGCCTTGGCAATCTCGACTTCGTCCTGTCCGACCCCGACCGTCTCGATGATAATGGTTTCGAAGCCGCCGACGTCGAGGATGTCGACCGCATCCATCGTCGCACGCGCCATCCCGCCCATGTTGCCGCGCGTCGCCATACTGCGAATGTAGACGCCGGCGTCTTGGCTTAGGTCGGTCATGCGGATCCGGTCGCCGAGAATCGAGCCGCCGGAATACGGGCTCGAGGGGTCGACCGCAACGATACCGACCTTGGAGCCGGTTGCGCGCAGGCGAGCGGCGAGCGCCGAGACCATCGTCGACTTGCCGCTGCCCGGTACGCCCGTGAGCCCAATGACGTGTGCGCGACCGGCGCGTTGATAGATTTCGGCGAGCGCCTCGCGCGCTTCCGGCATGCCGGCTTCGGCGCGCGAGATCATGCGCGCAATCGCGGAAATCTCGCCGTTTGCGATCCGTTCGACTAGTTCGAGCGACGGAACGTAAGTGCTAACGCTCGCCACGTTCGTTCACCAATCTCGTGAGCGTTGCGACGATCGCGGCGGGGGGTGTGTCCTGGAGCATCACCTCGTGCACGCCCATTTGTTTGAGCGCGGCCGCATCTTCGTCGGGCATGACGCCGCCGGCGACGACGATCATATCCTTGACGCCCTTCTCATCAAGTAACTTAAAGATCTTCGGAAACACCGTCATCTGGACGCCCGACAGCAAGCTGACGCCGAGCACGTCGACGTCCTCCTGCACGGCGGCGTTGACGACTTCTTCCGGCGTGCGATGAAGACCGGAGTAGATGACGTCCATGCCGGCGTCGCGCAAGGTTCGGGCGACGACCCGTGCCCCGCGATCGTGACCGTCGAGGCCAACTTTTGCGACCAGTACCCGAATTGGTTGAGCCACGCTACCTCACCATCCTTAGGTCCATTGGTCAAACCAATGTACCAGTGGCGCTGCCGGTTGTCAATGGCAGAGTTACCCCACCTATTCTGCGCTTTTGGCGAAAGGCGTGGCGCTAGGCCGCGTGCTATACTCGGTCGATGGAAAGGTCAAACCAAAGGGCCAATCTCACGGGGATCAAGCCCGTCCGCCCGCGCCGGGCTTTCGAGGACGTCATTCTACAGCTGAAGCAGGCGGTCGCCGAAGGGCGCCTCACCGTAGGCGACCGGTTGCCGCACGAGCGCGAGCTGGCCGGCCTCTTCGGCGTGAGCCGTCAGTCGGTACGCGAGGCGCTTCGGATGCTCGAGGGGTTCGGCGTCCTCTCCGCTCGGCGGGGCGTCGGCCCCGAGTCGGGTTGGACGGTCTCGGGCGATGGAACGAGCGGCCTCAGTGCGCTGCTCGACCTGTACTCGACCTTGCGGGGGATTCCGCTCGCCGATCTGCTCGAAGTCCGCGAATCGCTCGAGATGCTCTCGGCGCGCTCGGCGGCCGCTCGCGCGACAACCCAAGAACGAGCTGCGCTCGTCGCCGCGACCAAGGACATGTCGGCAATCACCGACGCCTCCGAGTTTCTTGCTGCCGACGCCGAGTTTCACGTCATGATCGCGCGCGCGTCCGGCAACAACCTCGCGCCGCTTTTGATGGAGGCGATCCGCGAATCGATGGCGCGCGTCATGTTGGTTGCGTTCTCGCAGTTGACCGACTGGGAGGCCGAACGCAAACTGCTCGCTAGCGAACACCTCGACATCGCAAACAAAATTCGCACCGGTCAGGGTGAAGCTGCCGCGCAGGCGCTGCACGCGCACATTTGCGGATTTTACGGTCGCGTCCTAAGCGACGCGGAATATCCCAGGACCGCTTCAAACGCTATGTAGGGACGTCACCTCACAGCTTTAGGGTTGCAAAAAGTAAGAAGCTTTGTGGGTACGGCGAAAAATAGTTCGCGATCGGTTGGTAGTAGTACGTGCCCGGTTTCAGGTTGTTATATCCGGAGAATGGCCCGTTGACACCGCCGCAACCGGTTGGATCGACCACGTAACACGGCGTGGGACCGTTGCCCTGGTCCGTGAGATTGCGCACCGTCACGCCGAGCGTGACGTTCTTCGTGACGTCGTCGGAGAACGTCATATTGACGAGGTACCAGCCGCCGGCGATATCGTTTTTCGTCAGCGCCGGCGGGCCGACCGCGACACCGCTCGCGTTATAGCTCTGCGTGTATCCGACGTTATAGAACGTGTCGACGTTATAGATCACTTGCGGATACCAGTGAAACCTCCCGGCGTGCCAATCGGCCGTGAGCGCCGCCGTAAATAACGGGTTGGTCGGGTTACGGTCGAGGATGTTGCGGCTCGTGAAATAGCTCGGTAATGGGGCAAACACCGGGCTTGCACCGTTAAGATTTTCCGCCGAGGTCGACCAGTAGTTGTCGTAGGTCCCCGTCAACCAGTATGAGAGTCCCTGGGGGCGGTGATCGACGCGATTGAGTGCGAATTCTGCACCGAAGGTGTGATGGCGGCCGCTCGCCGAGAGCACGGCGGGGCCGTACTGCGGCGTGCCGTTTACGAAGTCCTTGACGGGTGAATACGATTCGTAGTACCCGATTGAGTTGTTGTAGTACGGCCCGAAACGCATCGACATGTTGTTGCCGAAGCTGTGTTCGAACATGAGATCGCCGCTCTGAACGAGCTCGGGAGCGAGGCTCGCGTGATTCGTAAGCGGGTCATAAGCGGAGTTCGGAACCGCCGGGCCGTCTGGGCCGATCGGATCGGTGCGCTCGACGTAGGCCGAGCCGATGAACGAGGACGAGTTCCCCTCCGAGAAGCGCAGAACGTCGTTCGGATCGAAACTGTAGGTCCCGTTGAAGGTGGGGTTCCAAAGGCCGACCGAGCGGCTTCCGCCCTCAATCGCGGGAATCCCATACCAGATGCGCGACCATTCCAGGCCGGGGGTCAAGAGCAGCTTTCTGGCCCGAACGTCCGCTGAAACGTAGGCTTGCGGCACGTGCGTCGGCGCGTCCGAGTAGGCGTAGTCGACATTCGGATACGATCCGTTCAACGCGAACGAATCGAGGCCGATGTACGAGAGCAAGTTGACGTCATATTCTTGCCCCGCCCCGGCGCGGATCGTGAGATTTGAATTAATCGAGTTCGTGTAGTCGCCGGACAAGAAGTACATGTGCGACTTGCGATCCCCGTAGAAGCTTTGGTCGTCGTAGCCGCAGAGATTATCCGCAGCTGCCGGTCCGTAAGGCCCGTTCGCATAGCCCTGCACGGGCGTGCCTACCTTGTAGGGGTAGAGCGGGCAGGTCGGGTTCACGTTGAGATAACCGCCTGGGTTCTCGAGGCCCGGAATATTGGGGTCGGCCATCGGCTGGTCGAAAATGTATTCGTTGAAATTCTCCGCCAGCCGAAGATCGAAGAACGAGTGGTCGTTGATATTGTGATTCCACTGAATCTTCCCGATCCCGGAGTAGTGGTGCCAGATGTTGGCCGGCCCGTAGAGTTTCGACCAGTAGAAACCGAGCGGACAGGGTTGGCCGTTCGGTGCCGTGCCCCCGAGCACGCCGAAGTACGAGGACGAGGCGCCCGGCGCGGTATGCGAATAGCCCGGGCAGGGCGAGAGGACTAGCGGTTGCGGCTGTCCCGGGCCCGGCAGGCCGTAGTTGAAGTTGAAATCTCCAAGCCCGTTTTGCAGCAGGAACTGAAAGTCGTTGCTGTCGCTTGGGCGGTAGTGGAAATTTGCGACTAGATCGCGCTCGACCACCGGTCCGGCAACGTCACTGCCGATCAAATTCGGATAGAAGTCGACGTTGTTCCCGTATTGGTTGATCGAACTAACGCCGCCGAACGCGGCGAAATACGAGAAACGCCGGTTCGGCGTCTGGCCGCCGTATTCGACGGAGAGGTAATGGTTGTAGTCGGGCGTTGCCGAACCGACGGTCACGTCGCCGAACGCGGGATAGGTGCCGACCTTCGCGACCGTGTTGATGACGCCCGCGCCGCTGCCGGCGTCACTCGCCGGCAAGCCGCCCGTGAACACCTCGGTGTTGCCGATGCCGACGTCGGTGATGTCCGTGGTAAAGAGACCGAAGAGGCGTTCGCGAATCGGAATGCCGTCGAACTCGTAGCCGACGTCGTGGGTATCGCTTCCCCGAATGCGCGGAAAGCCGACGCCGCCGGAGACGGTCACCCCGGGAACCGTGCCGAGATAGGTGTTCAGCGTCTGCGAAAAGTTGTTCGCGCCCGTTACGGCGTTGGCTTGCGCGCCGCTGACGTTGTAGACGTCGCTCCCATTATTCGGCTGGACAAGGTTGCTCGAATCCCGCGCCTGCACGGTCGCGATCGTCTTGATTGCTTTGTTCAACGCGACGTTGACGGTAACGGTTTGAGCCTGCGCGGCGGTGATGCCCGTTTGGGAGACGGCCGCATAGCCTTCGATCTGAAACGATACCGTGTACGTGTCCGGAACGAGCCCGTTGAAGACGTAAAAGCCCTTGCCGTCCGTGGTCGTGTTGCTGATCTGACTCGGTGAAACGGCGTCGACCTTTACGCCCGCGAGCGGGACACCGGTCGTGGCATCCTTGACCGTGCCGACGATCGTTCCGGTGGTTCCGGTGGCCGCGAGGGCGGCGCTCGGGATTCCGAGGTAAAGCGTGAAGCTTGCGGCCAACAGCAACGCTGAGATTACGTCCCGGAGATACTGTCGCATCAGATGCACTCCGTTGAAACGGTTCGGGAATGAAAAAGCAAGCGGTGAGGGGATCACGCGTTTGTTCGACGGGGCTGTGTTGCGAATAATTACGATTCCTGCCTGCCGAGCGTGGATTCCGGCGAAACTCAACAGGTAAGAGTATCGACTAAACGAGGGCTCGCTTTTTACGTCAAGAAGTCGCGAGAAGCGAAACGATGCCGGAGCGGACCCTTGCGAGTGCGGCGGCAGCGCCGGGATTGTTCTCGTCCATCCAGTCCTCGATCAGCAGCGAAAACGTGATCGCGCCGTGGGTCCGTGACTGCACGAAACCGGACAACGCACGCACGTGAGAGATGCTGCCGGTTTTTGCAAACAGCGTGCGCTCGGCCGCGGTCCCGAGAAACGACGTCTTGAGCGTTCCGCGGACCCCGGCTACAGGCAACGCGTCGAGCACGATGTCGCGATACGGGCCGTTCCAATCGGCTTGCAGGATCGCGACGAGGGCGCGCGGCGTAATCCGATCGTACTGCGAGAGTCCCGAACCGTCGGCGATCGTGACGGTGGCCGGGTCGATACCGGCGGATCGTAAAAACTGCTGCTCGGCGATGCGCCCGTTCACAACGGATCCCGGTTCGCCGCCCTGAGCGACGCCGAGCTCTTTCAAGAGAATCTCCGCCATCAAATTGTCGCTCGGGTACCAAAGGTCGGCGAGCAATTGCGGCATCGCTTCGGAGGCGTGCGACCACAGCGTCGTCGTCGCCGGCGGCATTTTACCGTCGCGAACGCCGCCCGCGATCGCGATACCTTGGGCGGCCAGTGCTTGCGCGAGCACGCCGCCCGCGAAACTTGGCGGGTCGGGGACGCTCGGACGGAGGTCGCCCGATTCTCTGGCCCCGGCGGGGTAGCTCCCGACCAGCTGGATTTGCAGCGGCTGATTCCACGGCCGCACGATTTCCGAGGTATCCTTGGAACCTTCCGGCCCGGTTACCAACCGATTATCGATGATCGATGCAGCGCTTGACGGCTCGACCCGCAGAGCGACCGGCATTCCGGCGGCGGAGCCGGGAGTCATGTACGCGTGCACGATTCCATCGTCGAGTTCCAGCGCGCTGACGACCGGCGCATAGTCGTACGGGAGATCGTTCCACGACCAGCCCGAACCGTATCGCTCCGAATCGAAATGCGATGCATCCGTCAGCAACGCGCCGTCGACACGCCTGATGCCTTGGGCGGCGAGCGTCGCGGCCGCGCTTCGCAAGTCGTCCGCTCCGAGCAGGGCGTCGCCGCCGCCGTGCAAGTAGAGGTTGCCCGCGATCGCCCCGTCTCGCGGTGCCGCGCCCGAGCCCACCGCCGTCACGTACGTAAACGAAGGCCCGAGTTGCGACAGCGCGGCCGATCCGACCAAGAGCTTGAAGTTCGAAGCCGGCATGAAATCGCGATCGGCATCGTGCGCGAACAGGATCGTCCCGCGTGTCGTATCGATCGCATACAGCCCGACGTGCGCTCCCCGCAGCGTCGGCGCTTCGAGCAGCGCGGCAAGCGCGCGCTGCAGAGAGAGTAACTGGAGGGCAGACCACGCCGAGCCGCCCGGGGACGGTTTGCGCACGGTTGCGACCGATGACATATCCGCACCCGGCGCGGCTCGCACGACAAGGACGACCAGGAGAGCGCACAGCAAAGCCGCATTCGCGCGGACGCGCGGGATCATGAGGCGCGGGGTAGAGCCGGCGAGCTACTGCGCCGCGATCGCGGAGCGGCCGCCGCGCAAGACATATTTTTGAATCTTTCCGGTCGCCGTCTTCGGCAGTTCTTCGACGAACTGGAAGGTCTTCGGAACTTTGAAGTGCGCCATGTTCTCGCGTGCGAATGCGCGCAGCTCGTCTTCGTCGACCGCAGCCCCGGCCTGGCGGATGACGAACGCGTGGGGTGCTTCGCCCCAGCGCTCGTCGGCGAGACCGACCACCGCGACCTCCAGGATGGACGGATGCCGCAGCAAGATACCCTCGACTTCAACCGAGGAGATGTTTTCGCCACCGCTGATGATCACGTCCTTGATCCGATCGCGAATCTGAACGTATCCGTCGGGATGCACGACCGCCGCATCGCCCGTGTGAAACACGCCGCCCATGAACGCGCGCGCGGTCGCATCGGGATCGTTGTAGTATCCCTCCATCACCACGTTGCCGCGCACGACGATCTCCCCGACGGTCACACCGTCGGGCGGCACTTCACGGCCGTCTTCCTCAACGACTTTCAACTCTCCGGACGTCACGAGTTCGACGCCTTGCCGCGCCTTGATCGCGGCGCCCGAGCTTGCCGGCAGCCCGGCATGCTCGGGACGCGGCTCGCAGACCGTGATGAACGGGGCGGTTTCCGTAAGGCCGTAGAGCTGCGTAATCTCCCACCCGAAATCGCCCTCGACGCGCTCGATTGTCGCAGCGGCCGGCGGCGCGCCCGCGGTCAACACGCGAACCCCGAGCGGGACGTTGCGCCGCAACTCGGCGGGAGCATTGGCCATGCCGATCAGCACGGTCGGCGCCGCACAAAGAATCGTGGCGCGCTCGCGCTCGATCAACTCGAAGATGCGCGCCGCCTCCACCTTTCGCAGGCACAGATGTTTCGCGCCGGCCGCCGTGACCGTCCATACGAACGTCCAGCCGTTCGCGTGGAACATCGGCAGCGTCCACACGTAACGGTCGGCGCACGTCATGTGGACGTGGATCAAGGTCCCGACCGTGTTGATGTAGGCGTTGCGATGGGTGATCATCACGCCCTTCGGGTTCGCCGTCGTTCCGCTCGTATAGTTGATGGTGAGTAAGTCGTCCTCAGAGATCTCGGGCAATGCGAGCTTTTCGGCGGAGGCGCTAGCGAGCGTCCGCTCGTAGTCGAGCCAACCCTCGCGGCTCCCTTCGAGCGCGACGAAATGCTCGACGCCGGGGATCTCCGGTCGAATACGATCGACCACCTCGAGCTGATCGGAGTGCGCGCAAACGATTTTGGCCCCGCTGTGATTGATGATGTACGCGAACTCGCTCGACGTCAGGCGAAAGTTGATCGGAACGAGGACGGCGCCTAGTTGCGGTACCGCGTAAAACGATTCGAGCTGGGCATGCGTGTTCGGCGCGATGTAGGCGACCCGATCGCCTTTACGAACCCCGAGCGCCTGCAGCGCCGCCGACCAGCGATCGCAGCGCGAGAAGAACTCTTCGTAGCTGAGCCGCATCCCCTCGTCCACCACCGCTTCACGATCGGGATAGAGGCGCCGGCTGCGGCGCATGAATTCGAGTGGCGTGAGCGGAGTTTTCATGCGGATGTTCCTCTCTTTGTCACGCTGAGCTTGTCGAAGCGCGGACGGGATCTCGCCTTGCACCGTCGGCCTTCGACTGCGCGCCTTGCGGCGCTACGCTCAGGGTGACACGCCTGCGGCGTTTCGCTCGTCGGGTGAGGAGACTTGCTCCTCGCGGACGCGGAGCCCTAGCGAACGCCGAGCGCCTCCCGGGCGCCGTTGACGAGGTAATCGAGGACGGCCATGCGGACGTAGACGCCGTGCGAGACCTGCTGGGCGTAGCGCCAGCCAGGGAAACTGAAGACGTCTTCGGTGAGCTCGACGCCGCGATTGTAGGGACCGGGATGCATGACGATCGCATGCGGCGCGAGCGCGCGCAAGCGACGCGCGTCGAGACGATAGTTGCGCGCATAGTCGTCGAGCGAGGGCAGGACCGCTGACGCGATGCGTTCGCGCTGGATGCGCAGCAGCATGAGGGCGTCGAGGTCGGGTAGGATCGCGTCGAGATCGCGCTCGATGCGGACGCCTTCACCGACCATCGCTTCGGGCAAGAGCGTATACGGGCCGACCAGCGTGACCTCGGCGCCAAGCGCGCGGAGACCAAGGATGTTCGAGCGCGCGACGCGACTGTGCAGGATGTCGCCGACGAGCGCGACGCGCAGCCCGGCGATTTTGCCGAACTCGGTTTGCAGGGTGAGCAGGTCGAGCAGCGCCTGAGTCGGGTGCGCGTGGCGGCCGTCGCCGGCGTTGATGACGTGACCCTCAAACGATTCGGCGAGTCGGTACGGAAAGCCCGATTCGGGGTGACGCGTGACGATTACGCGCACGCCCATTGCGGCAAGCGTTATCGCCGTATCGGCAATCGTCTCACCCTTCCCTAGACTCGATGAGCCGGGGGGAAGCGCCACGATGTCCGCACCGACGCGTTGCTCGGCGATCGCAAACGACGTGAACGTGCGCGTGCTCGCTTCGAAGAAGAGATTGACAACGCACACGTCGCGCAGGAGATCGCGCGGCGGAGGCTCGTCGTGGAAATGCCGGGCGCGCTCGAGGACGTAGGTTATTTCGTCGCTCGAAAGGTCGTCGAGATCGAGGAGACTACGCCCCGTCATCGGCCTCGCTGCGGATGATGACGCGGTCGTGCTCCGAGTAGACCTTCGAAAGATGCACATCGATGTGCTCGCGCCGGCTGGTCGGAATGACGCGGCCGACGTAATCGCCTTGCACCGGCAGCTCGCGCAGACCGCGGTCGACGAGCACGGCGAGCCGGATCACGCGCGGGCGGCCGAGGTCGGTCACCGCGTCCAGCGCCGAGCGCACGGTGCGGCCGGTGAAAAGCACGTCGTCGACGACGACCACGACCCGGCCGGAAAGATCCTCCGGAATATCCGACTCGGGAATGGCTTTCGCGACGTCGTCGTCACGATAGAGGTTGATGTTGAGGAAACCGAGCCCCGGGCGCGCGCCGCTGATCTCCTCCATCTTCGCGGCGAGCCGGCGCGAGAGTTGTTCGCCGCCGCGGCGGATGCCGATGAGGACCACGCCTTCCTGCGCGTCGTCGGGCTCGAGTATCTGATGCGCGAGGCGCGCGATGATGCGGTCGATCTGCCGAGCCGACATCAGCGTTCGCTCGCGCAATGCCTCGAGCGCGCTCCTCATGGACCGTCCTCCGAACCGAGAGACTCGAGGGCCGCGCGAACGCGGGTCCGTTCGGCCTCGTAAGCCGCCAACTTCTCCCGATTCTTCGCAACGGCTTCGGGCGACGCCTTGCTCGTGAATTGCGGATTGGCGAGCATCTTCTGGAGGCGCTCGACCTCGCCGTCGAGCCGCGCGATCTCCCGGCGGTAGCGCTCGCGCAGAAGGCCGGCCGGTGCCCGGGGGGTAGCCGCGAGCAGCGCGTCGCCGCCCCCCGCGTCCAGCTCCGGGTCCTCGACGACCGTCGCGTGGGCGTGCGCCGCAAGCAACGCGCGAGCGTCCGCGTCCAGTCCCGGCGGGACGTCGACCGTCAACTTCTCGCGTGGCGCAAGCCCCAGTTCCGCGCGCAAATCGCGGACCTTGGCGACGACGCCCATGAGGATCTCGTAGCGGGCGGCCGCGCCGGCATCGACGGGGATTTCTTCGGGATCCGGCCACGACGCGGTCACGATCGTCTTGCCGTCGTGCGGCAGCGCTTGCCAGATCTCTTCCGTCACGAACGGCGCGAGCGGATGCAACAAACGCATCGCTGCGTTCAATGCGTACGAGAGCACGCTCGCGCGAGTCGGCGTCGGAATCTTCGTCGCTTCGATATACCAGTCGCAGTAGCGGTACCAAACGAAATCCAGAAGAGTCTCCGCGGCGACCCCAAGTTCGTACTCGTCGAGCGCGCGCGTAACGCGGACGACGGTCTCGTGCAGGCCCGCGAGGATCCACTTGTCCGCAAGCGACAGCTCGCCCGGCGGCGGCAGACGGCTTGCATCCGGCAAGCCCTCCGGCAGCGAGCGCAGATAGCGCAGCGCGTTCCACATCTTGTTGTTGAATTCGCGCGACTTCTCGACGAAACGCTCGTCGAAGCGCAGCTCTTGCGATTCGAGGCGCATCTGACGAAGGATTCCGAAACGAGTGGCGTCGGCGCCATACTTCGCGACCAGGTCCATCGGGTCGATGACATTCCCGACGCTCTTGGACATCTTGCGCCCCTTGTCGTCGAAAACGAGCGGCGTGATGAAGACGTCGCGAAACGGGATGTCGCCCGCGAAGCGCAAGCCGAGCATTACCATTCGCGCGACCCAGAGAAAGATGATCTCGCGAGCGGTGATTAAGACCGAGTTCGGATACCAGTGCTCGAGGTCAGAGGTTCGCTCGGGCCATCCGAGGATCGAGAAGGGCCACAAGCCGCTGGAAAACCAGGTGTCCAGCGTATCGGGATCGCGGTGCAATTCCACGCCGCCATGGCGCTCACGCGCGATCGCGCGCGCTTCTTCTTCGCTCTCGGCAACGATGACGTCGTCGGTCGGCGTATACCAGACCGGAAGCTGGTGCCCCCACCACACCTGGCGCGAGACGTTCCAGTCCTTGATGTTCTCCAGCCAATGCTCGTACGTCCGGCCGAAGCGTTCGGGAACGAAACGAATCTTGCCGCTGCGATAGGCGTCGAGTGCCGGCGCCGCGAGCGACTCCATCTTGCAGAACCACTGCAGCGAAAGTAACGGCTCGACGATCGCTCCGCTGCGCGAACTCACCGGCACGACGTGGCGGCGCGGCGTCGTCGAAACGAGCGCGCCCGACGCTTCGAGGTCGCGGACGACGGCTCTGCGCGCTTCGAATCGATCGAGCCCGCGATACGCGGGCGGGGCTTCGGCCGTCATCTTACCGTCAAAGCCAATTACGGTCGGCATCGCAAGGCCGTGCCGCTCGCCGATTGCGTTGTCGAGCGGGTCGTGTGCGGGCGTGACTTTCACCGCACCGGTACCGAAATCTCGCTCGACCGCGTCGTCCGCTATAATCGGAATCGCGCGTCCTACCAGGGGCAGAACGACGCTTTTACCGATCAGGTGCGTGTAACGCTCGTCGTCCGGATGGACGGCGACTGCGGTGTCGCCGAGCATCGTCTCGGGCCGCGTCGTCGCGACCTCGATTGCGAACGTCCCATCTTGGGCGGGATAGCGGATCTGCCAGAGAAACCCGTCGCGTTCCTCGTCTTCGACTTCGGCATCGGAAAGCGTCGATTGTGATTTCGGATCCCAATTCACCAGGCGCGTTCCGCGATAGATGAGGCCGTCGCGGTAGAGCGATACGAATACTTTGTAGACCGCTCGCGTCAGCCCCGGGTCTAAGGTGAAGCGATCGCGGTCCCAGTCAGGACCGAAGCCGAGCGTACGAAATTGCTCGTAGATCGCATCGCCGTATTTGTCGCGCCACTCCCAAACGCGCGCGATGAACGCTTCGCGCCCGAGACCCTCACGCGTCTGCCCCTCTTTTGCGAGTTCCCGGACGACGACGGCCTCGGTCGCGATCGCGGCATGGTCTTGNNCCGAGGTGCGCGCGCCCGGTGATGTTGGGCGGCGGCATCGAGATCACAAACGCCGGCCGCGCCGGATCCGGCTCGTCGTGAAAGACTCCCGCCGCAAGCCACTCGGCGTAGCGTCGCGCCTCGACGGTAGCGGGATCGTATGCCTTCGGCAGTTCTTCATTTCGCGGTTCGGTCTGCACGACCAGGCGGAATTAGGGCCGGTGCACCGCAGCCCCTACCTAAACCGCGACGCGCTCGCCCGTCGCGTAGAGGCCGAGGTATGCGAACGCACCGGGTTCGCAGCGCCCTGCCAGCTCGAGCGATCGTGCGAGCCGGCGCGAAAACGATGTGTTCGGAAAGGCGGTCAAGAACGCCGCGGCCGGTTCGAGGTCGGCTGGTTCGCGGCTCATGCTGAAGCGCTCGATCCCGGCGATCGAAGCCAGCCAATCGAGTCCGCGGCTGCGCCAGAAATCGCGCCCTCGGCCGAGCCGTTCGCTCGCGACCGGCCAATCTCCGCACGCCTTGGCGGCGCAGCCCTCACGAAAGGTCTCGAACGCCTGACGCCGCGGCTCGCGCAGGATCATCGATGTCGCCGGGATTTGCGCGATGCGGGTTTGGTAACGCGCGCACATTTTCTGTGAGAGCGACGGCTCGACGGCCGTCAATAACACCGCTAGTCGCGTCAGGTGCGTCACCTCGTGTTCCGCGGTTGCGGCCCAATCGACGTCGAGCGCGATCGAAACGGCGAACCGCAGCTCTTCGAGAAAGGCGCCCGCGTCACGCCATTCATCGACGAGCAGCGCGTCGACGCGTTCGCCGAGGCGCGATGCAAGCGATGGTGCGGAACGTCCGCCGATCGCCTCGATTGGTTCGTCGAAGCCGAAGAGCCGCCGATTGTTGCGCAGCCCTCGCTTGACATACTGCGCCGCGTGATCGAGGTGCGACGTCCACGCGAACTGCATCGAGCGAGACAAGACGAGTTGGCGCGAGCGGTGCGACGGAAACGCCGCCAGCAAATCTGCGAGGCCGGCCAGAAGATTCGCCTCGAACCAGCGATCGCGGCGGCGTACGCGTTCGATCGCGCGCAGGGCGCTTGCCAGGCGGTCCTCCTGACCCGCGTAGTCGCCGGCGAACGCGCGATGTCTGCCTTCGAGCTCGAAGATGCGCGCGCGAAGGTGATTGAGCTCCAGTTGGTACGGCGTGCGCGCTTCCACGCCGGTCTGGGCCGCAGCGTCGGCGCTCACGTCCACGAGCGTGCGCTGCGAGCGCGCGAGATTTCCCAGGAAGTAATCCACGCGAGCGCCGGCATACCCGCAGTGAAGCCGCAGCAGCGGATCGTTGCTGCGCCGTGCGGCCGCCCTCGCCGCGACGAGCGCCCGCTGAGCTTGCAACTCGTTGCCGAGAATGGCGTGAGCGAAGGCGGCGGCGCAGGCCAGGGCCGTCGCCTCGGGCGCCACATACCGGCTCGGGTCGCGCCGTTCGAACTCGGCGATGGTCCGCTCGAGTCGCTTGACCCGAAACCAAACGCGCGCCCGCATCGCGGCGCATCCGGGTGCGTCGACGTTATGCAATAACGCCAGTGCCCGGTCGTTGTCCGCGCTCCAAACCGCCGAGAAAGCCTCGTCGGTAACGGAGTAGCCGAGGGATTTCGGGGTAAGCATTGGCCGCCCGGTTTCATAGGAAAACTGAGCGAGGGGGACCGCAGCTGTTCCGCGGGGGCGCGGGCCACCCTCTCATCAAAAATGTCAGTAATATGGGGGACTTATCGGCGACGCGCGAAAGTTTGCGCAGCGATGCACTTTCAGAGGGCCGCCGCAGCTGCGTCTTCGCTTTCCGCGCTGTTAGCAGCGTGCAGCGGCGGGAACGCGCCCTCACCCTTCGCCCCAAGATCGAAGCCGACGCCGACTTCCGCCGCGACGCCCAGCCCCGTGCTGGTCTCCGTCTCCGCCTCGACCAACACCAGCGCGTATACGATCCTGCTGCAACAGAGCGACAGCGCGACCTACACGCAGAGCGGCGGCCAAGCCGAGCCGGCGACGGTTCCCGCAGCGGATGCCACGCAGTTTTTCAACGACCTCAACGCCAATACGCCCGTTTCCGGCGTCCAGACCGTGACCGCTTGCGTGAAGAGCGCATCGTTCGGCACGACGACGACGCTCGTGTATGAGGGCTCCACGTCCGGCGACATTAGTTGTCCGCCGGAGGCGCCACCCGTGTCGCCCGCTCAAACCCTCTGGACAGACGCGGTGAAAATCGAAGAGGACGTGCAGAATAGCCTTGCGTCGGGCAGCCAGTAGCGCAGTTTCATGATCGTCGTCGTTTTGTTCGCCGCAGCGATCACCGTCGGACACACGCTAGCCGGCGCGAAGATTCCGATCGACGCGATCGTCCTCAAGGTCGACAGGCCCCATGGTCGCGCGACGATGCGCTTCGCGCCCCTCGACACGGCCCCGGGCGGCGTCCGGGTCGTCGCGGTGGGCGATAAGATCGCGCTTAAGCACATGTGGGTCGGCGAAGCGATTCACGCGATCGCCGATACCAGCCGCACGCCCTGGATCGTCTCGCACATCGAGCGCACGACGCCGTAGGCTTTGAGGGGCGCTCGTGGACGTGGTGCTCGCGGATCGACTACAATTCGCGTTTACCCTGATGTTCCATTATCTGTTCCCGATCGGAACGATGGGCATCGCTCCGTTCATTGCGTGGTATAACTATCGCGAGTTGAAGACCGGCGAGCAGCGATACGGACAGGCCGCTCGCTTCTGGACCAAGATTTTCGCGGTAAACTTCGCGGTCGGCGTCGTGACCGGCATACCGATGGAGTTCCAGTTCGGCACGAATTGGGCCGCGTTCTCCGCGAAGACCGGCTCCGTTATTGGGCAGCCGCTCATGATCGAGGGCGTGTACGCGTTCTTCCTCGAGTCGGTTTTTCTCGGCGTGCTGCTGTATGGTCGCGGGCGCGTGTCGCCCGGCCTCTACGTCACCTCGGCCGTCGCCGTTTGGCTCGGCTCGTGGCTCTCGGGCTACTTCATCGTCGACACCGACGCATGGATGCAGCACCCCGTCGGATACGTCATCGGGCCGCACGGGCGCATCGAGCTTCAAAGCCTCGCGACCGTACTCTTATCGCCGTTTGCCGGGTGGCAGTACGCGCACGTGATGGCGGGAGCGGTCGAAACCGGGGGCTTCATCGTCGCCGGCGTCGGCGCGTATTACCTCTTGGCAAAGCGCGACATCGAATTCGGCCGCGAGTTCGTGCGGGCCGGCGTTATCGTCGCGCTGATCGCTTCGGTTTTGGTCATCTTCCCAACCGGAGATCGCAACGGCGCCGACATCACTGCGTACCAGCCGGTAAAGCTCGCCGCGATGGAGGGGCTGTTCGCGACCAGGCGCGGCGCACCGCTCGCGATCATCGGGATGCCGAACGTCGCGGGCCACACGCTCATCGATCCGATCTTTGTTCCGGATCTCCTGAGTTTCTTGGCGTACGGCAACGCTCGCGCGAACGTCGATGGATTGACGGCCTATGCGACCGAACTGTGGCCGCCCGTCGAGCTCACGTACTACGCGTACCACGTGATGGTCGGGCTCGGAACGATCTTCATCGCGGTCGCAGGCGTTGCGGCGCTGCTCTTGTGGCGACGGCGGCTCTTTGTGACGCCGCTCGGGCTTTGGGCGCTGTTGCTCGCGATGCCGTTTCCGTACATCGCGAACGAAGCGGGATGGATCGTCGCGGAGGTTGGCCGCCAGCCATGGATCGTCTACGGATTGATGAAAACACAGAGTGCCGCTTCGCCCAACGTCGTTAGCGGCGAGACGATCTTTACGCTGATCGGCTTTGTCGGGATGTACTTCCTGCTCGGCGTGCTGTTCTTGTTGCTGACCTTGCGCGAGATCGCGATCGGCCCCGCGGGCGAACCGGCGACCGCGCGATGACGAGCCTAATCGCTTTTTGCCTGGTCGGCGCGATGTTGTCGGCGTACACGCTGCTCGACGGCTACGATCTCGGCGCGGCCGCGATTACGCCGATGCTCGCGAAGACGCGGGCAGAGCGCAGCGCGATCGTCGAGAGCATCGGCCCATTCTGGAGCGGAAACGAAGTCTGGCTGGTCGCGGCGGGCGGCACGCTGTTCGCGCTTTTCCCTCAAGCCTACGCCGTCTCGTTCAGCGGCTTCTACCTGCCGTTTATCGTCGTCCTATGGCTTTTGATGTTTCGCGGTATCGCGATCGAGTTGCGCGCGCATCTTCCGGGCGACATGTGGATGGACTTTTGGGACGTTGCGTTTTCGCTTTCAAGCG
Organism: Vulcanimicrobiota bacterium; assembly: GCA_003158195.1. Taxonomy (GTDB): domain Bacteria; phylum Vulcanimicrobiota; class Vulcanimicrobiia; order Vulcanimicrobiales; family Vulcanimicrobiaceae; genus Palsibacter; species Palsibacter borealis. The sequence continues at coordinate 19,174 of PMHP01000095.1, forward strand.
TGCTGCTCATCCTGCTCTTCGGGGTGGCGCTCGGCAACCTCGTGCGCGGCC
>PMHP01000137.1 GCA_003158195.1 Vulcanimicrobiota bacterium
TGCTCGACCAGCGCCGGATCGCGGGGATCGGCAACATCTACGCCTGTGAGGCCCTTTGGGAAGCTCGGATTCGTCCGACGCGACCGGCGGGGACGCTCTCGAAGCAGGCGCGGCACCGCCTCCACGAAGCGATTACGAGCGTGCTCCGGCGCGCGATTGAAATGCGGGGCACAAGTGTCGATGATTATGTCGACGCGGAAGGCCTGCGGGGCGGCTTCCAAAATCTTCTCTCGGTGTACGGACGCGACGGGAAAAACTGCTCGCGCTGCGGCCGCAAAATCGTTCGAACGGTCATCTCACAGCGCGGCACCTGGTGGTGCCNNGGTACACCGCCCCGATCTTAACCAAGAACTGCGCTCAGCGCGGGAGTGTGACCGGACGCTTAGATCCGGCGCACGAGTAAAGGGGATACTTATTACCACCACCGAGATCGCACCGCCCGTCATCGAAGAAGAAGAAGACCAACTCGCGCTCGAGCAGCGCATGTACGAAGAGAGCCTCAAAGTTCTCGACGAGGGCCAAGTCCTCACCGGCGTCATCGTCGCCAAATACCAGGATGAATTACTCGTCGATATCGGCGGGAAGTCGGAAGGCTTCTTGAGCTTCCGCGAGCTGTCGCTTGCGATCGAGCCGAAAGACCTCAAAGTCGGCGACAAGCTCGAAGTCATGATCCACCGCATCGATGAAGAAGGCACGCTCTTCCTGAGCGAACGGCGAGCGCGCGCGCTAAAGACCTGGGAGAAGGTCATCGCCGCACACGACAACGACGAAGTGATCGAAGCGACCGTCACGCAGGTCGTCAAGGGCGGCGTCCTCGTCGACCTCGGCATGCGCGGATTCGTTCCGGCCTCGCAGATCCGCCGCCAGCCGGTCGGGAATCTCGAAGAGCTGGTCGGCAAGCATCTGCGTCTCAAGGTCATCGATCTCGACCACAAACGCCACCGGGTGGTGCTCTCGCAGCGCCTGGTTCTCGAGGAAGAACTCAACGCCAAGAAGTCGGAACTGCTCGGAGCGCTTGCGGTCGGACAGATCCGCGAAGGCGTGGTCGTGCGGCTGGCGGAGTTCGGCGCATTCGTCGATCTCGGCGGCATCGATGGGCTCATCCACAATAGCGAGCTCTCGTACGCGCGGATCAAGCACCCGAGCGAAGTCGTGAAGATCGGCGACGTCGTGCAGGTCGAGGTGATGAAGTTCGATCCGGATGCGAAGAAGGTCTCGCTCTCGCTCAAGCACGCGCTGCCCGATCCGTGGGTCGAACACGCCGACAAGCTGATCGAAGGCCAGCGCCTGATCGCGCAAGTCGTCAAGGTCACGCCGAACTACCTGCTCGTCGAGATCATCCCGGGCGTGCTCGCGATGGTTCCCAAGGGCGAGTTCGATCCGGCGCTGCAGTATAGCCCGGGTCAAGAGATCGAAGTGACCCTTCTGACGATCAATCATTCGACGCGCCGCATCACGGGCTCGATCCAGCACGTGGCCGACGTCTCGCCCGACGAACTCGAACAGTTTGCCGTCGATCCCGACCTCGTAACGCTCGAGCCCATCCTCGATCCCGTCGCCGCCGAGTAGGCGGCCGGGCTCGGGTCCGGATAGCCCGAGCGCATGCGCCTTCGCGTCGGGCTGACCGGCGGCATCGGGTCGGGAAAATCTGAAGTCGCGCGAATGTTCGCCGGCCTCGGTGCGCTCGTGATCGACGCCGACGCGCTCGCGCGCGACGCCGTCGCCCCGGGTTCGCCCGGGCTCGCGCGCATCGCCGCAACGTGGCCCGTTGCGATCGATCCGAACGGACGTCTCGACCGCGCGGCACTCGCCGCGATCGTCTTTCGCGACAGCGCCGCGCGCGACGAACTGAACGCCATCGTCCATCCGGAAGTCCGGCGCCTCGGGGCCGAACGCGAAGCCGCAGCCGGCCCCGAGCAGATCGTCGTGCACGACGTTCCGTTGTTGTTCGAAGGTGGCTTCTACCGCCGGTGCGACGCAAACGTTCTCGTCTTCGCCGGCCGGGCGACGCGGATCGCGCGCACCGTCGCCCGCAGCGGCCTCGATCCCGAGGAAGTCGAGCGCCGTATGAAGGCCCAAATCGACCCCGACCGCGCCCGCGAACTCGCCGACTACGTCATCGACAACGACGGCACAATCGCCGCCCTGCACGACGCCGTCCGCGAAGTGTTCGACGACCTCCGCGACCGCATCCCCACAGCCTCACGCCTGTCACACTGAGCGAAGCGCCGCCAGGCGCGTAGTCGAAGTGCCGACGTGACTTCGTCGCNNCTCCGCTCAGGATGACAAGCGGCGAAACACCGGTGCGCCGGCCAAGTAGAGCGGGGCGGGAGGACGGCATGGACCCTTCGACCTTTGCTTCTGCGTATGGGCTCTCGACGAGCATCGGTATTCGCCCGTTCTTGACCTTGGCGCTCGCGTCGCTTGCGATGCATTTCGGGTACCTGCATCCGGCCCACGCGTTTGCGTTCTTGGGGACCGACGGCGCGACGTGGCTGCTCGCGGGACTCGCGGTTCTTGAATTCGCCGCCGACAAGATCCCGATCGTCGACCACACGCTGCATGTTTTACACTTCGCCGCCAAGCCGATTGCGGCGGCGTTGCTCGTGGGCAGCGCGGTCTCCGCGGGCGGTTCGCCCGACGCAAGCGCTGACCTCATGATGGGCCTGGGCGCATTGAATGCGCTCGGGGTTCACACCGCCGTTGCCGCCACGCGCGGAGCGTCGACCGCAATGACCCTCGGCGTCGCAAACCCGTTCCTTAGCCTCGGCGAGGATATCGCCGCGGTCCTCTCGGCCGTGCTCGCGATCCTCGTCCCATTCGCCGGCGCGATGCTTGCCGCGGTGCTCACGCTCGCGCTCTTGATCGTCGCGCGCCACCTCTACCTGGAAATGCGGCGTTCGCGCGCGGTCACTGCGTCATAGGGGTGCGACGTCCTTTGGACCGGTCGTGAAGACACCAAGTTGGTTTGTGTAGTTTCCGTCGCACGGCGTGCCCGGTGGCGGCCGGTGATCGAGGAAGACGGTATAGACGGTGTCGGATGCGAGCGGGGCGTTCAGCGTGGCCGCGAGATAGCGTGGGGGGCCGAACGTCGTTGTTGCTAGGGGCGACGGAAGCGGCGACGGTGCCGCTCGCAAGGCGAGTTCTTGGCCGTTCGCACGACCGGAACGAAGCCGAAGGAAGTCATCTGCAGGCGTCGGCAACCCCTGTTGAGTCGCGACAATCACGGCCGCGATGCTCGGGTCGACGTCCGCTGCACCGGGTATTGGAAACGCAAGCGCTACGATCGGCAGCGGGACCGGCGCCGGCACCCCACATTGACTGCCGCTGTTGCTGCACGCACTCACGAGCACGGCGGCAATCCCCGCCGCAGCAGGGCTAAGCACGCGGGAGAGCTCCATCGATAGCTCTTTTAGGCTATAAAACCATAACCCTTTCGCGCCCCGCCTATTCGGGGCTGATTCAGCGACCTCCACGGAGAGCGCGGCCCGGGCGGGCGCCCGTCGGCTCGCCATGGCGCAAAACGGCCTGACCGTTCACCCAAACCGAGTCGATGCCAAGCGGATAGGCGTACGGGCGATCGTACGTCGCGGTGTCGACGATGCGGTCTGCGTCGAAGAGGACCAGATCGGCGTAGGCGCCGATTTCGATGCGGCCGCGTGCGCCTAGGCCGAATTGATCGGCGGCGAGTGAGGTCATGCGGCGGATCGCTTCGCCGAGTTCGAGGGTGCGGCGGCCGCGCACGTAGCGGCCGAAGACGCGCGGGAAACAGCCGAACGTGCGCGGGTGCGGGACGCCGCGCGCGGTCGGGCCGTCGAACGCTCGCGCCGATGCGTCGCTGCCGATCGAGACGAAGTCCGCGCTCAGCACGGTCGCAACGTCGTCCTCGCTCATCGCGAAGAAGATCGCTTCGACCTCGAGCGACTCCTCGAGCAGCAGACGCAACGCCGCGCGCGGCGGCGACAGCCGCCAGCGGCTTGCGATCGCGTCGAGACGCATGCCGGCAAGCGCGGCGTTACGTTCGCTGCGCACGCTCGAAATCGCAATGTCGCCCCAGGTGCCCGCGTGGTCGAGTTCGAGACGCAGGGCTAGCGCCGCGGCGGTCGCCGGATCCTGCAACCGTGCGAGGGTCGCTTCGCGGCCGCCTTCGCGCGCGTCGTCCGGCAGAATCGTGTCGAGGTCCGTCCACATCGCGACGTACGGATACACGTCGGCGTTGACGACATGACCGCTCGCACGCGCGCGCGCCGCGAGCTCGAGCGAACGATGGACCTTCCCCCAGTTCCGCTTCCAAGCGGCCTTGTGATGCGAAAGCTGCACGGCGACCTCGGCGGCGCGCCCCACGAAAAGCGCTTCGTCGACCGCCTCGAGCAACGCATCGCCTTCGTCGCGCACGTGCGAGACGTACCGTCCCATGCCGGCGTCGCGCGCGGTCGCGGCGCAGGCAACGAGCTCGTCTCGATCGGCATAACGCGAGGGAACGTAGATGAGCCCGCTCGAGACGCCGAGCGCACCCTGTTCGACCGTCGTGCGCACGAGCGCGTTCTGAGCCGCTGCCTCGGCCTCCTCGAGCCGGCCCTCGCGATCGCCGCGCACGCAGCGGCGCGTCGTCCCGAGACCAACGAGCGTCGCGACGTTCAGTGCGACGCCGCTGCGCTCGACGATCGAAAAAAATTCGTCGAGATCGCGCCAAGCGATCTCCACCCCGACCTGCCGCGCGTCTTCGGCTTTACGCGCCTCGGCGAGGCCGCGCAGCGGTGCGACCGAGGTTCCGCAGTTGCCCCCGATCTCGGTCGTCACGCCCTGGCGGATCTTCCCCTCGCAGCGGCCGTCGGCAAGCCACAACTCATCCGAATGCGAATGAACGTCGATGAAGCCGGGGGCCAGCGTCAAGCCGCCGCCGGCGACGCGTTCGTAGGTATCGCGCTCGCGCAAATCGCCGATCACTGCGATCCGATCGCCGACGATCCCGAGATCCGTCACCGTGGGGTTCGGCGAAAGCCCGTCGTAGATGCGCGCACCCGCGATGATCGTGCCGATCATCGCGGTTTAGGGCTGGTCGCCCTGGGTACGACCATGTCAAGCCAGCGTACGATTTGAATTTCGCCGCGACCGTCAGAAGGATTTTCACATGGCAAATCCAGCCCCGAAAGACTCATCTGCGGCCAAGACGCCGGGCGGCGATATGTCCGTCCGCGAAGCGGGCAAAAAGGGCGGCGATACCGTGCGCGAGCGGTACGGCTCGGGCTTTTACGAGGCGATCGGCCGTAAGGGCGGGCAGGCCACGCGCGAGCGTCACGGCGCGCAATTCTACGAGGAGATCGGCCAAAAAGGCGGGCGCGTCGTCAAGGACAAGTACGGCTCCGATTTCTACGAGGAGATAGGCCACAAAGGCGGTCAGAAGGTCAAACAGCTCATTGCCGAAGCGAAGAAAAACCTCTCTCAAGAGGCTCCCGCATCGACAAACGGCTCGGCCAAGAAGCCTAAAGGCTCCGCCTAAGCTCGTTCATTTAAACCGCGCGGCGCCGGTGACGTCACGCATTTCGATCTGGCCTGTCTTGATGTCGACGCTGAGGCTGCCGACGATCAGCGGGGCAGCGGCGCCGGTTTTGATTGAGACGCGCTTGTCGAGGTCCAAACGCTGCTCCGCGTCGCTCCAGCGCGCGGAGTTCGTGTCGAACGAGCGGGGCGGCTTCGCGTCGATGGTTTCGACGTGCAGGGGACCGGTCACCGTGAAGTCGCGCGTGAGCGTGTTGACGCTCATGTGCGCCGCGCGGACGCGCAGGTACGGTTTCCCGGCCTTGAAGATGATGCCGTTGCGCACGTTTTCGAGATCGAGAACCGTCTGGTCCGCGTTGCTGACGAGCCGATCGTAGTCGGCCGTCCAAGAGCGCGTCTTGATCCGTTCCCCATGCGCGATCCCCTCGTGGAAAACGATGTCGGTGTTACTCGGTGGAGGCGGAGTCTCGCCGAGGCCCGCGCGATAGATACCCCAGCCGATAAACGCCGCGACCGCGAACCCGCCAAACGCGACGAGCCGGGCGGGGCTCATGCGCCGCGCCTGCGGCTCCACGCGACGACACAAACGTAGACGAGAACGAAGCCGAGTGCGACCGCGTTTCCACCGATCGCATCGTACGCGGTGTCGACGGGCGGCCCGATCACCCCGGTGACGACGGCTTGCTCGTCGAGTGCGGTCGCGCGCGTGAACCGCCCGTTCGGCGCGATCAACCCGCTGATCCCGGTCGACGCGGCGCGCACGATCCAGCGCCCGGTTTCCAGGGCGCGCATCTGCGCGATTTGGGCATGCTGATAGGGGCCCGCCGTCACGCCGAACCAGGCGTCGTCGGTTGCGACGATCAGTGCCCCCGCGCCGTCGCGAACGTCGCCGACGACGAGATCGGTGAAGGCGGACTCCCAGCAAATGATCGGACCGAAGCGCACCCCGTCGACGTCAACGACGCCGTCGCTGCTCCCGCTTGCGAAGTGGGAAACCTCGCTCGCCCAGGGGATTCGCGACAAGAGCGCCGCGAACGGCAGATGCTCGGCGAATGGGACCAGCTGACGCTTGCGGTACACCGCGTCGAGCCCGCCGTCGGGACGGAAGAAATACAGCACGTTGTACGGACCGTCGGGCGAGTTCCAGAGCGTGCCGACGACGAGTTCGGCGTGGATCGCGCGGGCAAGGCCGGCAAAGCGCGCTTGCAGTTCCGGCGAGCGATTGAGCGCCGCCGGAATGACGGTTTCGGGCCACACGATGAGCGAGGGCCGGTCGCTCGCGGCCTGCGCGGTCAAGCTTTCGTAGCGCTCGAGCGCCGCAAAGAACGCGGCTTTCGTGAACTTCAGCTTCTGCGGGATGTTGCCCTGAATCGCCGCGACCCGGTACGCGGGTGTATCGAGGGCGCGCGCGGGCCAGAACGTCCAAGCAAGTGCGATGCAAACGACGACGCCGAACAGCGCAAGGGCCGCATCGACGCCGCTGCCGCGCACCGCGCGCATCCGGATCGCGTAGGCCGCATACGCTGCGATCACGCACAAGAGGAACGTGATGCCGTACGCCCCCGCAAACGCAGCGACCGGCGCGAGCGGCGAGCTGACCTGCGTATACCCCAAGTTCGCGAACGGTACGGCGAGTTGGCCGAGCCCCTCGCTGCGCAGCCACTCTCCGGCCGCAAATGCGGCCGCTCCGCCGAGCGGGACGAGCGCCCGTACGCTGCGCGTGCGGCGCGTGAGCCCGTGCGCTGCAAACGCGACGAGCGCACCGACCAGCGCGAATCCGAAGAACGCGTCACCAATTGCCGGCCCAAGCGTTAAGAGGAAGCCAAACGGAGCAATTAGCGCGCCGGCGGTCTCGCCGAACCACCAATAGGAGAGCGTAAAAAACGCCGTCCCGGCAAGCCAACCGATCCAGAAGGCGCGTTTCGGCGAAACCACAAACCACGCCCAGAAGAGCCCCACCGCGCCGATCGGCGCGAGAACGACAGCGTTCGTTTTCGGAAATGCGAGCGCCATCAGCACGGCGCCGAGCGTTGCGACGACGAACGGAAGAAGCGAGGAAACCATGCTCCGCCGCGCCTCATCCGTCACGTTCGCCCTCACGTTGGTTGTCGTTGCCGCTTGCGGCCACCAAGTGACGCCTTCGCCTTCCGCTCTCAACAACGACCTCTCGGGACACATGCAGGTGAAGTTCGGGGTCAACGCACCGCTCGACTTCAACGACGTCACGTACGTCATCGCGATCGACATGTGCGGCACGGGGGTTCCGTACCCGCAGGCCTTGTATACCGGTTATAATAGCTATACGTTTGCGTTCCTGGTCGGCGGCGGCTTCGGCAGCACGGCGCTTCCGCTCTTGTATCAGTATTACGTGAACCCCAATTCGAGCGGAAGCCTGACGGTGCTCGCGGTCAATAACCTCAACCCTTCGACCACCGCGTTCAACCCGAACTACAACGGCCAGAACAGCGAGTTCGAATTCACCTTCGTGCGCAGCGATCTCAACAATCCGCTGGGCATCGCGCTTCCGTGCCCGGGCTCGACCCCGCTGCCGACGCTCTCTCCGACCGCGACGCCGACGGTTTCGGCCGGTGCGACGCCGAGCGCTTCGCCCGCGCCGACCGCCGTAGGAGCGACGCCATCGCCGTCGCCGACTCCCTCGCCGCTCCCCTCCTCCGTCGCGACCGCGTCCCCATACTTAAGCACCTGGACGTTCAACCTCATGACGTTCGCCGCGAACCACGGCCCGGCGCTCGATTCGCTCGGCTACGGCGGTCCGACCGACAACACGTTCGGCGGTATCGTCGTCGACACGACCACGACCGCGGCCGTGACATCGTACCGCAACACGCCGCAAGCAATCCCGCAGCTCCAAGCCGCCTACATCACCTACGGCGAAGTCGACAACTACCCGTAGAATGGGGGGAACCCCCCAAACCCCCCGGCGCGGACTCCCGCGCTTGACCCCGCGCCTGCGCGCGTGCGCGCGGCGTTGCCGCGCGCGTTCGCACTCGGTCGCTGTTTCGAATACTCTAGAATTTCGAATACTCTAGAAACTGAGGTTTTGCGGGATGATGCTGTTGAGGCCGCCGCCGCCGGTGCCGCCGATGCCGAAGCCTGTGCCCGCGCCGGGGAAGGCGAGGATGACGATGTTGAAGGCGAACTGGTGCGGGTCCTGGCCGGCGTACTGGCCGATGTTCTCGAACCACTCCAGGCTGGCCTGCGCGGCCCGCTGGGTAGACACCACCACCGGCCGCCGCTCCTGTTCTTAGGCCGCCAGCGCCTCGGGCACGGCCGACGGGTGTTCGCGAAGGCAGGCGGCCAGGGCCAGCGCGTCCTCCATGGCCAGCTTGGTGC
>PMHP01000029.1:0-3446 GCA_003158195.1 Vulcanimicrobiota bacterium
GCGGGCGTCGTCGGCTTCTTCGCCGGGGGTTTCGAGGATTGCGGTTTTCGTGGCGAGTTCGGGGTGGGCTAGGAGGGCGCGGAAGCCGGTGAAGCCGATGTTGCCTTCGCCGATGTGCCAGTGGCGGTCGCGGTGGGCGCCGAGGGGTATCTGGGTGTCGTTGAAGTGGAAGAGACGGACGCGGTCGAGCGAGATCGTTTCGTCGGCGAGCGCGATGAAACGGTCGACGCCCTCGCGCGAATCGATTTGGTAGCCGGCCGCCCATGAGTGCGCCGTGTCCAAGCAAACGCCGAGTTGCGGATGATCGAGCGCGCGCATGAACTCGCCGAGTTCTTCGAGCGTTCCGCCGCAAAGCTGACCTGCGCCCGCCGAGTTTTCGAGCACGAGGTGCACGCCGGGCGCGATGTCTTCGAGGGCGTTTGCTAACAAGCCGACAACCGAGGCGAAACCGTCGCTGCGCGGGCGCGTGCCGTACGAACCAAGATGAGTGTTGACGAAGTCGATGCCGCCGACTGCGGCGACTGCGAGATCGTTCTTGAGCAGGCGCAGGGAGCCGGCCGTGATCTTGGGATCGTCGCTTGCGAGGTTGATCAGGTACGAGGTGTGGATCGCGCAGCGCTGGATGCCGGCCGCAGTGCGCCGCTCGCGGAAGCGCTCGAGCGCGGGCACGTCCGGGGGAATGACACGATACGTTTTCGGATTCGACGAGAATATCTGGAGCGCCGTGCAGCCCAGGCGCTGCGCGTAGTCAACGGTCAGGTCGTAACCGCGTTTCGTCTCCACGTGAAGGCCGAGCAGCACGGTGCGACTCTCGGCGCGTGCCTAGCGGCGGCGGAAGCGCAGCGAGTTCGAACGCATGCCCGATGGCATGAACGTCTTGGCGCGGCCGCTCGCACCCATCGCGCGCGACGGGTTCTTCTCGAACGTCGTCTCGGTCACCAAAACCGCATCGGACGGACGCTCGCGGCGGCCGACGCGGCCGATCAACTGTTCGACCTCGCTCTCGCCGAACGCGTCGGAATCGGTGATGATGATGAGATCGGCTGCGGGGATGTCGAGACCGCTGCCGATGAGATTCGTCGCCGCTAAGATTGCAGGCGCCCCTTCCCGGAAGCTGCGCATCTCTTCGACGCGGGTCGTCGCGCCGTAGACTTTCACGCCGCTGCGCCGGTTGCGCTTGCTGTGCTCGGCGCTGTCTGCCATGTCGCCGCGCAATTGCTGTACCGGGATACCATAGGTCGCCTCGAGGCGCTTTGCAATCTTGGGGACGTCGCCGCGGGTCCGGCCGACCGCGAAGATACGCGACTTGCGTTCGAGGTGCTCGCGTATGAGCGCCTCGGCGTGGCCCAGCTGTTCGGCCGCGGGCTCGCCCCAAACGCCCGCGATCCGATGGATCTTCGTCGGCAACACGTCGAACGGCATACCGCGCATCGTCACGGTGTTGCTGAACGCGCCGACGCGTTCGAGGAAACGCTGGAGTTCGCTCGGCGTCGCGGAGGCAAACAGTAGCGGGCAATCGAGATCTTCGAGCAACCGCAGATGCTCGCGTTCGTCGAAGGCGTTGACGTCGTCGATAATTGTAAGCGCGCTGCGATCGAGAATGTCCCACAGGGGACCCGTCGAGATAAGCATCGCACTGCCGACGATGAAGCGCGTCTTCCCCTTGGTGAGATCGTCGAGCATCGCGCGGCGTTCGCCCGGTGAAATTCCGCCGTGGACCTCGCCGACACCGAGGCCCGTCCCTTCGAGCCGGTCGCGGAAGTACGTGCAGTCTTGACGGACGAGGTCGCGCGTCGGCGCGACCAGACACACGTAGCCGCCGCTGCGCAGCGCCTCGGTAACGGCAACCCGGAACATCACCTCGGTCTTTCCCGAGCCGGTCGGGGCCTTGAGCAGAAACTCGAATTCGCCTTCGGCGAGCTTGCGTGAGATCGTCTCGGTTGCGTTTACTTGATCCTCGGTGAGCGCGAAGGTCTCGTCCGGGGTGATGAGTTCGTGAGCGTGAGCGACCGCATTGACGTTGGCTTCGATGCGCTCCCAAATTGCGCGCGTTTGGTCGTCTATCTGGTACTGGATGCTGATGGTTCCTCTTCTGCGACGGCCTGCGTCGCTATCGGTAACGGGATCTCGAGCGTTTCGGCTTCGAGATCGACGGGCGGCAGCTCGGAGAGAGCGCGCAGCCCGAACGACTCTAAGAATTCTGGTGTCGTACGGTATTCCATCGGCCGGCCAACGACGTCGCGTCTGCCGGCTTCCACGATGAAGCGTTTGTCGAGGAGCGTGCTGACGACGCTATCGACGTTGACCCCGCGCACCGCTTCCATCTCGGGTTTTGTGACCGGTTGAAGGTAGGCGACGATCGCGAGCGTCTCCATCGCGGCCGGGGAAAGATTGGTCTTGGCCGGGAGCAGGTACGCCTCGACCGCCGCGCGCGCCGCGGGCGACGTCGCGAACCGGTAGCCGCCGGCCACCTCGCGCAGCACCAGGCCGCGCTCGGCGTACTCTTCGGCGATTCTCTGGAGGGTCTCGGCGACCTCGACGTGCGACGCGTCGGTCAGCTTGACGAGCGCATCGATCGAGAGCGCTTCGCTCGCGACGAAGAGCACGGCTTCGAGCGAGCGCTGCAGTGCCCCGGTTTCGATCAGCTCAGTTTGCATAAAATTCCATGGATTCGAACGGCAACAGCCGCAGCGGTTCTTCCGGCGCGGCCTGTTCGTACGCCAAGCGCCGTTGACGGATCAGCTCGAGGATCGCAAGGAAGGTCGCGATGACCCCGCCACGGTCGAACTCGCGGCACAGGCTGATAAAGTCGACGGCTCCTTGCTCGCGCACGATGCGGCTGACGAACTCCATCTGCCGCGCAATCGAGAAACGTTCCCGCGCGATCGATCGTTTCTCGGGCTTGGCCGAGCGGACCGCCGCGAGGAGCGCGCGCCCCAGCTTGTCGGGAACGATGCGGTAGCGCTGCGCGAACTCGCCGATCGAGTCGCCCCCCTCGCGGTAGAAGTACGCTTCGGCCTCGGCTTTGCGCTCGCGTAACTCGTTCGCGACGCCCTTGTAGCGCGAGTACGCGATGAGCCGGCGGCGCAGCCGCTCTTCGACCTCTTCGGCCGTTTCCTCGCCCTCGCTTAAGAACTCGCTCGGGATCGCGGGCAGCAGCGAACGCGATTTCAAGAAAACGAGGGTGGCGGCAATCACGAGATATTCCGCTGCGATCTCGACCTCGAGCGCGCTCATCACCGCGATGTAATCGAAGTATTGCTGGGCTACGCTCGCAAGCGGAACCGTCGCGATGTCGAGCTGGCGCTCGCGCACCAAATGGAGCAGTAGGTCGAGGGGCCCGTCGAAAAGTTCGAAGGAGACCATAAGCTGGCGCCCATTGGGCGCGGCAGCATCGAGAGGGGAGTCGTTTAGCCGTTCGCGGATTCTCGCACCGCCTGCTCGGG
>PMHP01000029.1:3483-28609 GCA_003158195.1 Vulcanimicrobiota bacterium
AGAAATGGACCGATTTCTTGTGCTTGGTCCCGTTGAGATAGAACCAGTAGGAGATTTCGGACAGCTTGAGCAGGCTCTCGGCCCAGCAACCGGTCTCTTCCCGGACCTCGCGGAGCGCGGCCATCTCCTGGGTCTCGCGGGCCTCGACGTGGCCCTTCGGCAGCGACCAAACCCGGGGCGAACCGCGGCCAATCAAAAGGGCCTCAATCGACGCGCCATTGCGGCGGAGAACGAGACCACCCGCCGAGACCTCATATTTGATCCGCATCTGCCGCTTTCCGTAGAGCGCCCAGGTCGGACGCTGTGTGTATCTATGATAACAACCCGCCCCAAGAAGGAAGCGCTTCGGGGCAAGGCTAGGAGGAGGCTCCTTGCGGTCGGCTACAGGCCTTCCGGCCGCAGGGAAACGATGGGGTCGCGGCCATCGTTAGTGGGGTCAGCGGGTCTGGGCACTTTCGCCCCTTGTCCGGCCGTGCAAATTATCAATTCTTCTTTGGAGGTCACTCTTTTGATGTCACGTCTTCTTTCCGCGCTCGCCGTCCTCACGTTCATCGCCTCGGTCGGCAGCTTCGCCGACGCGAAAAGTTGCAAAGGCTCCAACGGCAAGTTCGTGAAGTGCCCCAAGACAACCACGGGCAGCATGGGTTCGATGGGTTCGATGAGTTCCGCGCCCAAGGTCAAGAAAGACGCTAAAGGCCACTGTCACGGCGCGAACGGCAAGTTCGTGACCTGTCCTAAGTAAGCTCACCAGAACTCGTTGGAAGCGGCGGCGTCGGATGCGACGTCGCCGTTTTCGTGTGCGGGCCGCACGCGCCGAGGCTTGCCGGCGCGCTCCGAGCGCGTGATAGGATGGCGTGAGATGTCGCTACACGAGATCGTTCTGCCGGAAACCAAACCCGAGACCGAATGGGTGCGTGGGCACGCGCTCCAAAAAGTGAGCCCCACCTACTCGCACGCTCGGCTGCAGGCGCTGATCTGCTGCGCGCTGTCGGAGTGGGCGGAGGCCGGCGGCTACGGGCGCGTCGGACCGGAGTGGCGCTTCCGCGTCGCGCCGCCGGGCGAGATGGTGCGCCCATTCGTTCCCGACATCGCATATCTCGCGTACGCGACGCTGTCGCGCGACGCGTCGCCCGCGGACTTCGAGGTACCGCTCGGTGCGCCGACCGTCGCCGTTGAGATTCTCTCTCCCGACGACCGTCCGCACGACGTCGCGCACAAGATCGCCACCTGCCTCGCAGCTGGGAGTGCCGCCGTCGTTGTCGTCGACCCCATCGGGGCGACGTTCGCCGTCCACGACCACCGCGGCGCGCGCAGCCTAAGCGCCGGCGATAGCTTTACGCACGACGCCCTACCTGGATTGGTGCTCGATATCGCGGTCCTTTTCGAACGCGCGCGGAACTGAGCTTAGGCCGGAGCCTTCCAGCGTAAATCCGGCTCGCGCGCGGCGCGCGTTTCGTCGACGCGGCCGACGACCGTCGTGGTCGGCGCGGCGAGCACGGCTTGCGGATCGCGCTTTGCCTGCTCGACGATCGAACGCAGCGCAGCGACGAAGGCGTCGAGCGTTTCTTTCGATTCGGTCTCGGTCGGTTCGATCATCAAGCACTCGGGAACGAGCAGCGGAAAATACATTGTCGGCGCGTGGAAGCCGTGGTCGAGCAGCGCCTTCGCGAGATCGAGCGCGCGCACGCCCGTCTCGCGCTTGAGCTCCTGTGCGGAGGCGACGAACTCATGGCGGCAGATCTCGTCGTACGGCGTGTCGAGAAACTCGCGCACCTTAACGCGGACGTAGTTCGCATTGAGCACGGCAAGCTGCGACACTTTCGTGAGCCCGTCGCCCCCGTTTGCGAGGATGTAGGTAAACCCGCGAACCGCATGCGCGAAGTTCGACCAGAAGCTGCGCATCGGGCCGATGCTCTCCGGCCGATCGAAGTCGAGGGCATAGCGGTCGCCCGTCTTGCGCACGACCGGCGTCGGCAGAAAGTCGACGAGGTGCGCGGCGACGCCGACCGGGCCGTGGCCCGCGCCGCCGCCGCCGTGCGGGATGCTGAAGGTCTTGTGCGTGTTGAGGTGCATGAGGTCGAAGCCCATGTCGCCCGGCCGCGCGTTGCCCATCAGCGCGTTCGCATTCGCGCCGTCGTAGTACATCAAGCCGCCGGCCGCGTGCACGGCGCGCGCGATCTCGAGGATATGGTCTTCGAAGAGCCCGAGGGTGTTCGGATTGGTCATCATGCAGACCGCGGTGTCGGGACCGAGCACCGCTTTGATCGCATCGACGCCGACGCGTCCGCGCGCGTCGCTTTGAAGCGAGACGACCTTGTAGCCGACCATCGCGGCCGATGCGGGATTGGTTCCGTGTGCGGTATCGGGGACGATGACGGTCGTGCGCGCGGCGCCCTCGCCCTTCTTGGCAAAGTACGCCTTTGCGATCAAGAGCGCTGCAAGCTCCGCGTGCGCGCCGGCCGCCGGGTTCAGCGAGAACTGCGCCATCCCGAAGATCGCCGCGAGATACCGTTCGAGGTCGTACATCAGGGCGAGCGCACCCTGCGCGAGTTCGTCCGGCGCAAACGGATGCAAGTCGCGAAAGCCCGGTAAATTTGCCATCGCGTCGTTGACCCGCGGATTGTATTTCATCGTGCACGAGCCGAGCGGATAGAAGCCGGTGTCGATCGAGAAGTTCCGCTGCGAGAGCCGCGTGTAATGGCGGATCACGTCGAGCTCGGAGTTGTCCGGGAGCGGCAAATCGGGACGAAGCGTTTGCGCCGGAAGAAATTCTTCGAGCGCGCGAGCGTTCGGAAAATACGTGTTCGCGCGGCCCGGATGACCGAGCTCGAAGATCAGCGGTTCGGTTGCGCCGGGTTCGAAACGCCCGCGCACGACATCGGCGGCGTCAGGCGCGGACAACGCTTGCCTCCCCTGAGATCGGGGCGGCGTGCCCCCCGATGGCCCCCGACGCAATCGCCCCGAGGGCACCCGTGAGGGCCTCGATCTCACCGTCGGTGGTAAGCTCGGTCGCCGTCATCAGGATGCTGTCGGCCAGCTGCGGATACCAGCGTCCGAGATCGACGCCGCCCAAGATCCTGCGCTCTTGCAGCCCGGCCAGTACCGCGGCGGCGCTCGTCCCGTCGGGAACCCGAATTGCGATCTCGTTAAAGACCGGCGCGCCAAAGCGCCGCGAGAACCCGGGCACGCGCGTTACCCGCTCCGCAAGGATATGGGCGCGCTCGACGTTGAGCGTCGCGCAGCGGCGTAGCCCGGTCGCCCCCACCGCGGCGAGATAGATCGTCGCGCACAGCGCGCAGTGCGCTTGGTTCGTACAAATGTTGGAGGTTGCTTTTTCGCGACGGATGTGCTGCTCGCGCGCCTGCAAGGTCAGCGTGTACGCGAGCTTGCCGGTGCCGTCGACCGTGCGTCCAACAAGCCGGCCGGGGATGCGGCGCATGTGCTCCTTGTTGGCCGCGATGAAGCCGACGTAGGGTCCCCCGTAGGCGACCGGGTTCCCGAAACTCTGGGCTTCGCCGACCGCGATGTGCGCGCCCCAATCCGCCGGCGAAACGAGCGCACCGAGCGACATCGCCTCCGCGACGACGCCGATCAGCACCGTTCCGCTCGCCTCAATCGCAGTCCGGGTCGAGTCGCCGGGAACGTCGACGCACCCAAAAAAATTCGGCGACTGGACGACGACCGCGGCGTAGCGCTTTTCGGCGAGCAGCGCCGGCAACGAGTCTAATCCGCTCGTTCCCTCCTCGGCGCAAAACTGCAGCTCGTCGACCTCAAGCTCGAGGCCGCGCGCGTAGGTGCGCAGCACCGCGCGGTAGTTGGGATGAACGGCCGGCGAGACGAGCAGCGCGCGCCGGCCGGTCGCGTTGACCGCCATGATCGCCGCTTCGGCCAACGCCGTCGCGCCGTCGTAGACCGACGCATTTGAGAGATCCAGACCCGTCAGCAGGCAGACGTACGACTGCCACTCGTAGATCGCTTGCAAGTAGCCCTGCGAGACCTCGGCCTGATACGGCGTGTACGCGGTAAGGAACTCACCGCGCATCGCGATCGCCGGGACGACCGGCGGAATGTAGTGCCGGTACGAACCCGCACCGAGGAACGACGTATAACCGGCCGCGTCGTTCTGCGCGGCATATGCCGAGATCGTCCGCTGCAGCTCGAGCTCCGGCAAGCCGCGCGGGACGGCCAACGGTTCGCCGAGCGCGATCGCATCGGGGACGCGCAAAAGCTCTTCGAGGGACGCGACCCCGACGGTCTCGAGCATGTCGCGAATATCGCTCTGGGTGTGCGGGGCGTACATCTGATTCCTTACGGCCTCAGGCCGTGGTGACGAGTTTCTCGTAGTCGGCGGCGCTCAGTAAGTCGGGGGCAGGGTCGCCGCTTACTTTCACCCGGTACATCCAACCCTCGCCGAACGCGTCCCGATTCACCGCGGCGGGGTCCTTCTCGAGCAACGGATTGATCTCGACGACTTCCCCGCCCACCGGACTGAATAGTTCGGAAACCGCCTTGACCGATTCCACGACGCCAATCGAGGCGTGCGGGGCGATCGTCTGGCCGACGCGCGGCAACTCGACGTAGACGATGTCGCCAAGCGAGTTTTGGGCGTAGTCGGTAATCCCGACCGTCGCCGTGTCACCCTCGATTTTCGCCCATTCGTGATCTTTGCTGTACAGGAGATTTTCCGGGTTGGCCACGCCGTCATCCGTCCTTTCGGGAGTTTGGTCGGCGGTAAAATGGCAACGCGACGACGGTCGCTTCCTGCAACGCGCCGCGCACCTCGATGCCGAGAGGCGTGCCGAGCGCTGCAGCGCGCTTTCTTACGAGCACCGTGGCGACGTTGCGATTGTCGACCGAAGGTGCAAGCGTTGCGCTGCGCACTTCGCCGACGCGCTCGCCGTCCAGAAAGACGCCGTAACCGCCCCGCGCCGGCACGCGGCCTGCGAGCACCACGCCGGCAATCCGGTCGAACGTATCGGCGTCGCGCTGCGCGACCAGGGCCGCCTTGCCGACAAATTCGGGCTTGCGGAACTTCACGGCCCAAGCTTGGCCGCCCGCGAGCGGCGAGATGTCTTCTTCGAGCTCGTGGCCGTAGAGCGGCATGCCCGCTTCGAGGCGCAACACGTCGCGCGCGCCAAGGCCCGCGGGCGCTGCACCGAGCGGTCCGCCGCGCTCGAGGAGCAACCGCCAAAGCGGCGCGGCGTCGATGCCTTCGACGAAGAGTTCGAAACCGTCCTCGCCCGTGTAGCCCGTGCGAGCGATGACGGCCGGCGCCCCACCGACCCGGCCCTCCGCGCAAAAATAGTATTTCATCGCGGCAACGTCGACGTCGCACAGCGGTGCGACGAGCTCGACCGCGCGCGGCCCCTGCACGGCGATCAGCGCGCGCGAGCCGTGGTGGCTCTGCAACGACAGGTCGGAACGTCCCGCGGCGGCGGCTTGCAAGTACGGCCACATCTTCGCCGCATTCGCGGCATTGACGACGAGGAGCCAGCGGTCGGGCAGGCGATAGAACAGCACGTCGTCGTGCGAACCGCCTGCGTCGTTGGTGAAAATGTTGTAGCGCGCTTGCAGCGGCTTCATCGTTCCGACTTCGTTGACCGTCAATGCGTCGGCCCAGTCCGGCACGCCGGCGCCGCGCAACTCGTATTGCGCCATATGCGAGAGATCGAAGAGGCCTGCGCGGGTGCGGACGGCGTCGTGCTCTGCGAGGATTCCGCCGTACTGCACGGGCATCGCGAACCCCCCGAAGGGAACCATCCGCGCGCCAAGTGCGACGTGCTCGTCGTAAAGCGCCGTGCGCGCGAGCGAGGCGGTCTCGGACGCGTTCACAGCCGCACGTGATCCGTTTCGTCGCCTTCGCGGGGCCGGCGGCGGAACTCGTCGAGCGGTTCGTTCATGAAATTCGCGGTCGCATGGGCGATCAGCTTGCCGTCCTCGCCGTGGACGTCGACGACGCCGTAGACGATTCGCTTCCCGGCTTTGAGCACGCGCGCGTGGCCGATGAGATCGTGCGGCCGCCGCGCCGGCCTCAGGAAGTTGCACGTGAGCGAGGCCGTCGAGGTTGGCTGCTCCCGGCCGTAAAGCGTCGCGAGCGCAACCCAGAAGACGGAGTCGCACAAGCTCATGATCGCGCCTCCGTGGACGTTGCCGGCGCCGTTCATCACCGCTTCGCGAAAGGGCAGCCGCATTTTAGCCTCGCCTCGCCCGACGTCAATCAGCCGCAGGTCGAGCGTTGCGTTGAAGTAGCGCCGCTGCGTCTCGAACATCGCGACCACCGCCTCGCGGTCGAGCTTGATGCCTTCCTTCAAAACACGTCGCCGTCTTTCTGGAGTTCGCGGCGGAGGTAGAGCGGCAGGCTGAACAGGCGCACGTGCGTTTCGGCGTCGTAGAAGTAGCTTTCGCCGCGCAACCCTGCGACGTAGTCTTCGATACGCTCGCGCGGGACGGCGGCGACATCGACCGCATCGCTGCAGGCTAAGAACGCCCAGTCGTTGTCGAAGGCGGGCACGTGAGCGTAAAACGAGCGAACGAAACGATAATGGCGGCGTAAGGTGCGCGACATCTTCGCGTGGAGGGCCATATTATGGAAGCCCGCCGTCGAGGCTTGAAGGACGTACACGCCGGCGGGTACGAGCCGCCGCTTGATATCTGCGAACGCCGCGTCGCAAAACAGGGGATTGGACGGCGAGTCTTCGAGCGGCTCGGTCAGATCCGAGACGATCGCACCGTACGAATCGCGGTCGTCGCGAAGGAACTGGAGCGCGTCGCCGACGACCACCCGCGCGCGCGGATCCTCGAACGCTCCCGCCGACCACTCCGGCAGGTAACGCTTCGAGAGTTCCACGACGTCGCCGTCGATATCGACCATCGTGGCACGCACGACGTCCGGACGCCGAAGCACCTCGCGCAACGTCGCACCCTCGCCGCCGCCTAGGATCAGCACGTTGCGCCGATCGTCGATCGCCGCGAGTGCCGGATGGACGAGGCTCTCGTGATAGATCTTCTCGTCCGCTTGCGAACTTTGCGTGTCGCCGTCGAGCACGAGCATCTTGCCGAAGGCCGCGGTCCGGATAACGGCTACTTCTTGAAACGCGGTCCGTCCGGCAAAAAACGTTTCCTCGATCGCGTGGTGATGCAGTTCGGTCGGGCCGAACTGCTCGACGTACCACTGCCAGTGCTCGGTTTTTGGCACGCGCGCCCGCTAGCGAACGATGAGCAGATCGGAACCGGCCGGCGGAGCGATCATGTTGTTCTGCACGAAGATCGCCGGAGGTGTCGGTGACGGCGCAGCAGCCGTCGCGCCGGGCGCCGGCGTCGCGGTCGGCGACGGAACGGGGGTTGGGCTCGGCAACAGCCCGTTGCTCGGATTGAACGGCACCGCGACGAGCGTCGCGTTATTACCGCTCGGGCACGAAACGCCGGCTGACGTGCCGAGCGCGACCAGATAATCTTCGAGGGCGTTGCTCGGCAGGGCGCCGCGCGACAAGCCGACCGAGTAGACCGTGGTCATCGACGATGCTCCGCCGTTGCAATTTGTATACGGAATCGCGTTTGCTTGACTCGAGAGCGGGCTTGGGTCGAAGGGAGCGACGAGGCTCAGCGCCGAGCCGCTGATGCCGTTGATAACGAAGATGCCGAGATCCGTTCCGGCGATTGCGTACACCCCATTACCCGCGACGAGTACGGAATGAATGTTTGCACCCGCGGGCAGACTCAAGGTTGCGGTCCTTACGATCGCGGTGGGCAACCCGGTGACCAACGTCAGCACGTTCGTACCGCCGGCGGTCGTACCCGCGATAAGCGCTCGCGTGCCGTCGGCCGGATCGAACGCGATGTTCCCGTTCCCGCGCAGCGGCGTACCCGTGCCGAGCGTTGTATCGTCGGCGGTTGCATTGAACTGGTATCCGGCGTTGGCGAACTTGACCGTAAAGGCGAGCAGGTCGCTTAGGCCCCGGACGAAGGCCGTATTGCCTGCGCTAGTGGCAGCCGGCGAGATGCGAATGATCGATCGCGGCACGTCAGGGGGGTTCGGGAGCGTGTAGTTCGGGTCCGAATACGGCACGTCGAGGCCGTACTGGGGCGGAGCGTTGGTGAGCGACGTCAGCGCGACGATCGCCCCGGGTGTCGCGGAGGGACCGACCATGACCGCGACGCCGCTCGTGCTATCGCCGATGATCGAAACCCCACTGACGTCGGGGATCAGCGGGGCCGCGACCGGCGTCGCGGTTACTCCGGCGCTGGGCGCGGCCGTTGGCGGCGGGATGCTGACGTCGTAGGGCTCGCCGGCCGGAACGAGCGTCCCGACCGCCGCGCCGAACATGTCCTGTACGACGGAATACCCGCCCGAGGTGTTTTGTTCGACTGCCACGGCATCGATGCCGCTCGCACCAAACGCGATCTCTCCGACCGAGTTCTGAAGCAGCACGGCCATTGGCGTTGCCGTCGGACCGACTCCCGCGCACGTATTCTCGTCGTTGCCTTCGTAATGCACGGCCTGGATGCCGTGAAAACCGTGGCCGTTACCGCCGTCCGGCTCGAACGCAAGCCCGAGCGAGATGATGCAGGGCGCGGAGCTGGGTCCCGGCGAGACGATGCTGGTCGCGGTTGAAACCGGCTTCGGGGTGGTGCTATTCGAGTGTCCGCAGGAGGCAAAAGCCAAAACAGCGATCGCGATTCCGATTGCGAAGATTCGCGAGCGCGTCAGGATGAGTCGTACCAACGGGTTCCCTCTAATCTAGGTCAGGCCGAGCGCTTCACCATCGATCGTCCCGCATGCTCGTGAACGACGTGGGTGTATTGACCGTTGGTCGACGCGATGCCCCGCTTTACCTCGGTGGTCAGCATGGTCGTCGCTCCCAGCTTTCGGGCGGCGAACTCGCACGCGCGCCAAGGGTCGGTGTGGTCTCCGCACGTGTAGAAGTCGACCGCAGCGTAGCCCGATTCGGGCCACGTGTGGATCGAGAGGTGCGACTCGGCAATCACGACGACGCCTGAAACCCCCTGCGGTTGAAAACGGTGAAAAGCGACTTTTAAAATCTCAGCGTTGGCCTCGAGGGCTGCGCGCTCCATGACGGTCCGGACGCCGTCGACGTCGCTTAAGAGTTCGGGGCTGCAGCCCGACAGCTCGCAGATGATGTGGGTGCCACGTGCTTCCACTTGGTGTTTACTCCTTGGGTTCTGGTTGGGAAATCCCACCTCCAGGCTGCGTCGGCTGGCGCGTGCGGTGCACTTGCGTCCCCGACCTATCGGAGCGATCTTGCCAGGCGTCCCGGCTCCTCACCGGCGGCCGCGGGCGTCGTTCCGCGATGGCACGTAGGGCGTGCCGTCCCCCTTGCCGCTTTTACGGCGAAGGACCCAGGGTTCCTAAGGCGACTTAGGAGGGACCCCCAGGTCCGACGCACATGATACCCCCCCACCCCCCCCTTGTAAAGCGTTTTCGAGAGCGTATGCGAAAGAATATCAAGTTAGACCCGAAATATCTTGACTATCAGGGTCGCTGAGCGTAGCCTGGAGGGGTATGGCGACTGAAATTACGGCTCCGGTTGGGCCGGCGGGGGCGCAAGCGCTCGTCGAGGACTACCGTCACGGCTTTCACGATTCCGAAGAGAACTACGTCTTTAAGTCGGACAAGGGGCTCAACCGCGAGATCGTCACGCGCATCTCGAAGATGAAAAACGAGCCGGAGTGGATGCTCAATTTCCGGCTCAAAGCCTACGAGACGTTCCGCAGCAAGCCGATGCCCGCTTGGGGCGACAAAGCGCTGCTCGAAGAGATCAATTTCGACGACATCCGCTACTTCGTCAAAGCCGGCGAACGGACGGAAGTATCGTGGGACGACGTCCCCGACGACATCAAGCGCACGTTCGACCGGCTCGGAATCCCCGAAGCCGAGCGCAAATTTCTCTCGGGCGTCTCCGCGCAATACGAGTCCGAAGTCGTCTACCATAGCGTCCGCGAGGACCTCGCCAAAGAAGGCGTGCTCTTCTGCGACATGGACACGGCGCTGCGCGAGCATCCCGAAATCGTCGAGAAGTACCTCGCGACCGTCATCCCGGTCGGTGACAATAAGTTTTCGGCGCTGAATTCGGCCGTCTGGTCGGGCGGCTCGTTCGTCTACGTTCCCCCGGGCGTCGAGGTCAAGACGCCGCTCCAGGCCTACTTCCGGATCAACACCGAGAACANNGACGTCGGCTCGAAGGTGCACTACATCGAAGGCTGCACCGCGCCCCAATTCTCGACTGCCTCGCTGCACAGCGCGGTCGTCGAGCTGATCGCGATGGAAGGCTCGAGAATCCGCTACACGACGATTCAAAATTGGTACCGCAACATCTTCAACCTCGTCACCAAGCGCGCGTACGCGCATAAGAACTCGACCGTCGAATGGGTCGACGGCAATATTGGGTCGCGGCTGACGATGAAGTATCCCTCGATCTACCTGATGGGCGAGGGCGCGCGCGGTGAAGTCCTCTCGATGGCGTTCGCCGGCGAAGGCCAGCATCAAGATGCCGGCGCCAAAGTCATCCACGCCGCGCCTCACACGACCTCAGTCGTCACCAACAAGTCCGTCTCCGCCCACGGCGGCAAGACGACCTATCGCGGTTTNNTCGAGCGATACGAAGCCGACGATGAAAATCGACGAGCAGAACTCAACCGTCGAACACGAGGCCAGCGTCTCGAAGATCGGCGAAGAGCAGCTCTTCTACGCGATGTCGCGCGGCCTCTCGGAGGCCGACGCCACCGCGATGATCGTCAACGGTTTCTTCGACTTCTTCGTCAAGGAACTCCCGATGGAGTACGCCGTCGAGCTCAACCGCCTCGTCAAGATGGAAATGGAAGGCTCGGTCGGCTAGACGGTCAGTCCGATCGCCTCGGCGATACGGGACCGTATGGCAAAGAGCTCCTCGAGCGCAATCGAAAACGCCGTCGCTCTGACCCGCTTCAGCGTCGCGACGGTAACTCGGTTCGCAAGCGCGTACGACACGACTCGCAAACCGTTGTCCGGATTGGGAGCCAAACGAATCGAGAGCGTCGGATGGGCCAGCCGTTCGTCGCTCGTTAGCGGGACGACGATCGTCAACGGATACTCATCGGGGAACAGTTCGTGATCTTCGACTACGACTGCCGGGCGTATCTTGTTCGGTTCGCCGCTTAAGGCGCCACGCCAATCAACAGAAACGACAGCTCCGGCCCGCGGACGGATCAGGGAATTACCTCGCCCGCGAGCAGATCCGCATCGTCGTATTCCGCGGCGAGTTGCTCGTCAGCACTCAAGCGTTCGACCAGGCGGCGCCCCTCTTCGCGGATCTGCTCGCGGTGCAACCGCCGAGCTTCGTCTTCAAGGATATCGCGAACGAACGCACTGATGCCGAGGCCGCGCGCGCGAGCCTCGGCTTCAATGGTCGCTCGTTCACGCTCGCCCAGCCGAACAGAAATCGGCCCCTTCATCCCGATAATCGTATGACATCCATGTATTACAGTCAAGTCATACGACGCGGCGTGCTAAAATGGGCGCGATGAAAATGACTCGCGCCCTTCTTTTTGTTGTCACCGGCTTGGCCGTCGCGGCCACCGGCTCGCCGGCTTTCGCTTCGAACCCGTGCATCGCGGCTGCGATGGCAAACCTCAAATTGACGTCCTATGAGACGACGATGACCACCATCCACGCGGGAGGATCCAGCGTTTCAACCGTCGACATCCAGAAGCCCGATCGCATCCATGTCGTCAATCCCGGCTCGGAGATGATTGCCGTCGGCCACCAAACTTGGATGAAGATGAACGGCTCGGGGTGGAAAGCGTACCCGCACATGGACCTCGGCAGCCTGGCCTCGATGGATCCCACAACGTTCATGAACAAGCACAAGAGCGATGTGACGTGCGTCGACGCGGGCCCCGGATTGTTGCACGGGCAACCCGCGCATGTTTTCAAAAGCAGCGCAACGAATCCGCGGACGGGTGTCGTGCACGCGACCATCTACCAGATGAGCGACGGCTACGTGCACCACATGGACATCGTCGATTCGAAGGGCACGACGCTGTCATTTGCGATGTCGCGCTTCAACGCTGTGAACATCAGCCCGCCGTAGCCCGCGCTGCCATCCCTCGCGTCCGAGCCTTCGGCTAATGAGGGCATGTCGGAATATAGCCGTCGACATATTGGAACTGATCTGCCCAGCGCTGCTCCGGATTGAGATTGGCCTCGATCTGTTGAACGAGGTTTTCGTCGCTTCCGAGCAGTTGGAACACCGGCCCTAACCCAGGAAGCTTGTTGAACGGACCGGCGAGCTGACCCGCTGTGCGAAAGAGATTGTCGAAGCCCGCGGCCTCTTCACTGCTGTCGCAGCCGGCGTTGTTGATTTGGTCGATGGCGCCTTGGAACTCGGTGATTTGATCGATGAGGCTGTGAATCTTATCGCAATCGTCGCCCGCATCGATGAGGTTTCCCAGCACCCTTGAAATGTCATTGAGCGAAGACTCCGCCGACTGAAGGACTTTCGTCGCTTGCGGGTTCCGAATACGCCCCGAGTTGACGGCGACGTTGATGACTCCCACGGCACGATTCGAGTCATTGCTATACGCTTTGATCGCGTCGGTGTCGGGGCACGGGTTGAAGCTCCCGCGCGTCAGCGTGAAGGGCTCCTGGGTATCTTTGCTCGCATTGTGCCTGAATTTGCATTCGTCGCCGCCGACATTATCGAACCATTCCGACGTCAGCGTTCCATTGATCGTCGTTTTCGAAATCGCCGTGGTCTTGTATTGCACGGTGAACTTGGATTCGACGTGACACTTTTGGACGAGGGCCTGTGACCCGGTGCAAACCTCCATTGTGCCGCTAAATGTGTCCTTGTTCTGGAACGATATCGAATCGAAAAGCGCCGTTCGTTTATCGCCGTACGGGCAATTGGCACCCGAGACAAACCAGTTTTTGAGCGTCGGATAGCCGCTCAACGGATAGTTCGAGGAGATATGGATCGTTCCGGGGATCCCGCCTGCGCTCAAGGTCCAGTCGCCGTTCAGATCCGGCACGCTCGGCCCGGACGTCGTCCCAGCCTGGGCGGCGTCCCCCAGAGTCCCGAGGACGAATCCAAGCGCGACGAGCGCGCCTACCAGTCGCTGCATAGCGCGTTTGCCATGCCGCCGTCGTCCAAGCGCTATCGATGTACGCATCTATCCTGCTCCTTTAGGTGACGAAGGCGTGCCGCCAGAATGCCGCGGCGACGCAGTCCGCCTCCGCGTGCCCCTGACGCCGCACCGACACCCTAGCACGAGACCGTAGCCGAAATGTCCTCGATCGCCTCGCGGTCGCGAGATGCTAACGACTGCGGTATATCGTGACTCCGTAGGCTTGGTTTTGGGGCTCATGCTTTGCCGGTCGGACGCCCGAAACGCGCGACCGCTACGAGTGCGGAGCCGAAAGCCTCTAGACACAGGCTCGGCCACCGTGCCATAGGAATAGCTCATGTGTTCTAAGTGGGCTTCACGTGCGCTGCTGCTGCTTACGCAAGAATACAGGATGCGTGAATCTCGAGAGCTTTTAGGATGACGACTTCGCGATCCGCACGACTAAAATTCAGCGCGCTATGCAACGCAATACTACTTGCGGCGACAGCCCAGTCGATATCGGTTGCAGCGATACCACCGCCAAGTGCGAGTGAAAGCGTCGCATTCCGTGGTGATATTGTTCAAGCACTCAATGAGATCGATGCGTTTAATGCCGACCACTCCCTGAGCGAGTTAAGGTCAGCTGCAATCGAGTTGGGTCGCGTGGGAACAGCGCGCACGGACGTTTCGAGCAATGTCGCGACTCGCCGTTTGTTAGTCCCGACGTTGAGGTGCCGGAGTTCGGCGCGGGCTTCGGTAGACGCTGGAACATCCGGCGCACAGATCGTTGAGGCTTGCTGGAAACCGGTGCGCGCCGGGCCGATTAGCTTGTGCGCAAGCTGCCACTCGTCGAGTAGCCAGTGCGGCGGGACGCCGCACAGCTCGCAAAGCTGCACCATTGCGCCGAGTGCCGGCAGCGCGAACGCCAGGATCGGTCCGAGACGCGGCCCGTTGCGGCTATTTGTGAATGACGATCTCAACACGGCGGTTCTTTGCGCGGCCTGCGGGATTGTCAGAGCCGTCGGGTTTCGTATTGGGAGCGACGGGATCGCGCATCCCGAAACCTTGAGTCGCGAAATCGACCTGCGTCAGGCCGTCCTTGTCGACGAACCAGGTCTTAACCGACTGCGCGCGGCGCTCCGAGAGCCCTTGATTGTACTCGGCGGATCCTTTGCCGTCGGTGTAGCCGAGGATCCGAACTTGCCCCTTGGCGTTGTTGCCGATGAACTTCGCGATGCGTGCCAACGAGGTTCGCGCTTTCGGCTGGATGTCGGCGCTGTCGAAGTCGAACAGCACGTCGGAAGCGAGATCGATCCGAACCTCGGTGCGCGAGACCTTGACCGCAACGTTCTTGTTCGCGCCGACCATCGTGCCGATCTTGGCAGCCATCTGCTGGACGTTGCCCGACATGTTCTGGACGCTGCCGGACATGCTCTGGACGTTGCCCGACATGTCCTCGACGTGAGAGACGATGTCCAGAATCTTTACCGTATAGGGTGGGTCGGCCGCGGACGGTCGCGGGAGCGCGGCGGCCGCCAGTGCGAGCACGGCCGTCAACGCAACCCGGCGAATCATTGCGAGATCGGAACGTCGTCGAGCGGGATGAAGTGCGGAACGTCGACGGTGATCTTCGTGACGCTCGGCGGCGGCGCCGGAAACTTCACCCACAGCGCGACTTGCGTATTGGGCGCCACGTTGTCGATATCCCGGCTGCAGATACAGGTCTTGTCGGTATCCGCTAGCGCAAAGTACTTCTTCTTCGACACCGTGTCGACCAGCGTGACGCCGCCCGCGTGGGAGCCGCCGCTATATCCGCTGCCGGACAGCTCGTAAAACATGCCCAAAATTGCGCTCGAGTCGTTGATCAGCGTGAACTTGAGGGTCACCGTATCCGAACTGCGGGTCAGCGAGTTGATCACGACCTTCGTCCCGGTTTTGTCGCCGTCACTGCTGGCGATGCCCGTGTTCGCAGTGGCTGCGGCAACGGTGGCCGCGCTTTGGGGCTGCGTCGCGGTGGTCGCCGCGGCGGCCGGTTGCGCTGCCGTGGTCACCGCGGCGGCCGGCGCGACCGTGGGTAGCGCTGTCGCCTGCGAAACGGGTGCCGCGGTGCTTTGCGCATCGCTTGCCTGGTGGCTGCAACCCGCCGCCGCAAGCGCGAGCAGCGAGAACATTACCACTCGAACGGCCCTGCCGCTCGCTGCGTTGCTTGTAAACATCATCGTTTCTCCCGTGCTGTTTCAGCTGCTCGGTGTGATCGTGAAAGGCAACGTTTTTGCAAGCGCGTCTCCAATGTAGATGTCGAGGTGGTACTTTCCGGCGGGCAAACCGCCGGCGGGAGCCGTGAGGACGAAGTTCCCGGGAACCGTCCCGCCGCCGGGAGCGGTAACCGACTTCTCGATGAGCTTCGAGTTCGCGGGAGCGGCGCTGCCGACGTCATCGACCATCCAGACGGCGCGAATCGGCGTTCCGGCAGCGACGCCTTGAATTTGAAATACGCAGACGATTTGGGGCTGAGTCGCCGCGAAGGTGGTGGCAGCGCCGATAATCTGGTAGTCCTCGGTGTTGCCCGTGCCGAGTTCCGCGCTCGTCACTTGCGGCGTTGTCGCCGCCGCAATCGACGCGGCCGGAATGGTCGCGTGGAGCCCGATCGCGACGGCGATCGACGCGACGAGGATAACGGCGCTCGCGATCGCGGCGACCGGGCGGATCTTTCCGGCCGACTCGACGCGCACGACGACGGTGCCCGCAACGCGATCGCCCAGCCGCTGCCTCGTCGGCGACGTCAGCGCGAACACGATCCCGACGATGTAGACGCCGATGCCGTCGACGATGCGGAGCAGATTGCGCAGCAGCGATTTTTGCAGGCCGGGCTTCCCGCCGGTGGCGCTGCGGACGCGCAGCGACATCGCGGCTTTCCCCAACGTAGCTCCGAAGATGCCTTCGCCGATCCACAGGTACAGGAATCCGACAAAGCCGACAGAGGAAATGACGAACAGCGCAGGTAGCCCGTTGAGTTCAAAGCCGCTGGTCGTTGCGCCGCCCCACTGAACGGCTGCCCACATCCCGGCGACCGGGAAGGCAGCGCACATGACGATCATGTCGATGAATGCGGCGATCGCGCGATCGGTCATCGGCGCGATCGGCGAGATCGCAATGGCGCTCGGCGAATTCACGTTCTGTGGGGCAACGCCCGCAAGCGGCCCGCCTGTAGCGGCGCCCGAAATCGACTCCTGCATGGTCTGTTTCTCCTTCGTAGCGGAGCTTAGCGCGGTGCCGTAGCCGTAACGTCCCCGGCCTCGAGCCGAAGGCGGATGAAGTCGTTCAGCTCGCCGAGCTCGGCGAAATACCAGCGCGCCCCCGAACCCACGTGGGTGATCGACCCGCGCCATTGACCCGGCTGCGAGCCGGAAGCCTCATACCACATCCGCACGACGAAAAGTTGATCGGTCACGGCGAACCGATGCTAACCGGCGGGCGTAGCTGTAGCGTCCTCACCTAGGGGAACGCTGCTCTCCGCCGTCGCCGCGCGACTGCTCACCACCAGCCGCCAGATCCCGATGCCGATCAGCGCAAAGCTAACGAAGACCCAGAGAAACGCGACGCCCACCGCCGCTAACGGATGGCCGGCGACGGCATTGCCCCATCCTCGCTCGCGGTTGCGATGAAGGGCGCCACATCCCCTCACCAGTTGCAACAGCCGATGTTCGTCCGGAGCGAAGAAAGCAAGAAGATACTCACCTTCTCCGAGCAGTCGTACGACACGGCCATCGGGCAATCCAAGATCGCGGCTCACCTCGCCCGCGATCGACGTTTGACTCGACCATTGTCCCTTCAGCGAATCGCCGTACGAGTCGATCGTCGCAGCCGCTTCGTCGGTCCGAACGATCGTAACGGTGCTGCCGTCCGGATACCGCGCGGTTCGTCCGGGCCCGATCGCAAGTCCCCCGCGAACGGGCTCGAGCGAAACGTATCCGGCCGGAAACACGTCGGGCGCTGCAGAGGTCTCGATGCCGGCAAGAGCCGCGGTGTCGAGAACGTACGCCGGCTTATACGTCAGCACGAAAACGACGAGCGCAACGACCGGCACGACGATCAGAGCCGCCATACCAAACAGTGTCAGCGCGACGATGCGCAAGGTCATGGACGCAAGTCTATCAGCCCTTCGTAGCCGTGGCGTCCCGGCCGAGCGACGGCCCGGGATCCGGCCAAGCCCCGGCGCTGCAGGCACGTACGAGCGCGCGGTACCAGCGCAGGCCCGCGGCACTCTCGCGGTATTCGGGGAGGTCGATCGTGGCCAGCCGATCTGCTTGCAGTTGCGCCGCGCGCTCGGCGACCTCGCATGCCTCGCGCTCGTCGCCGCAGGCATGCAGCGCCTGCGCGACGTTCCAAAGCACTTCGGCCGGGTCTTCGACCAGTTCGGGACGCGTGCAATCTTGTTCGAGCACCTCGCGCGCCGCCGCGCGCGCCCGTTCGCGTTCGCCGCGCAGGGCACGAACGAGCGCCAGCCGTGCGAGATTCGTCGAGAGCTCGAGCCGTTGGTCGAGCTCGCGGTGGATCGCGACCGCCGCCTCGAGGTGGGCAAGCGCCGCATCGAGATTGCCGATTTCGCGCTCTGCCTGCCCAAGGTCGCCGAGCACGAGCGCGGCTAAGCCCTTACTGCCGAGCCGCTGCGCGAGTTCGAGAGCGCGCAGCTCGAACGCCTTGGCTGCCCCGCAATCCCCGGCGACGTACGCGGCCACGCCAAGGTTACTCGTGGCGAAATATTCCATGCGAAGATCGCCGTCGGCGCCGGCCGCCTCGAGCATCCGCTCCAAACGCTCGCGCCCGCGCTCGACCATCCCGAAGCAGATATCGAGCGTCGCCCGGTTGTTCTCGATGTCGCGCAGTCCGCGCCGCTCGCCGATCGACTCGAATATGGCTTGAGCCTCGGAGAAGCCGGCGAGCGCCTCAGCGACCGCGAACATGCGATTTGCCGCCGTGGCCCGGCGTAAGCAGGCTCGTCCCTCACCTAGGCGGTTCCCCGTCGTGCGCGAGAGCTCGAGCAGCTCGCCGGCCATGCGATAGGTGCCCGCGAAGTCTTGCTTGAGGATCGGTTCCATCATCGCCGACTCCAACAGGCGGGCGGAGATCTGCGAGTCTGGGGTCGCTCGCGCGAGGTCGGCGGCCCGCGCGAGATCCGCGCTGCTTTCACCGTAACAGTTCGCGCGGATGCGCGCATCGGCCAGAATCAGCAACGCATCGAACTCACCACGCGTGTCGGCGCACGCTCGATACAACTCGATCGCCGCCGTTCCGGCGCGAACCGTCGCCTCGAGATCGAAGCAATCGGATGCCACGAGCGCCTCGACTTTGTGAAATTCCGCACGCCAGTAAATGTCGCCGGGCGCCACCTGGCGTGAAAGTTCCAAAAGAGCGGCTCGCGCGCGCGGCTCGTCGCTCACGACGTGCGCGAATTCGATTTCGCGGCGCAGCGCATCGCGCAACACGTCACTTCGCGCGTGCTCGCGCCCTAACGCGATGAGTGCGACAATCGCGGCGCCCTGCCGCTCGCGATCGCCAAGCCGCCCGGCGGCATCGGCGCACGCGCCCAAGAGTTCGGCCTGCACGTCGATTGCGGAGGCGATCCGCGCGAGCAGGCCGAGACCGCGCTCGGCGGCCGCTACCGCCTCGGCGTTCGCGTACGAACGCAGCGCGGCTTGCGCTGCACGCAGCCAAGCGCCCGCGGCCGCAAGCGATTCTCCCGCGCCCTCGTAGTGACGTGCGAGCTCCGCCGCGCGAGCGTCGGCTTCGGTAGGATACAGCGCGCCGATCGCCCGCGCGGCAAGCGCGTGGTAGCGGCGCCGCGCGTCCATCGGAAGTTCGGCGTACGCCGTCGCGCGGATCAGGTGGTGGGTGAACGCGTACGCGCCGCGCTCGCGACGCGTCGTCTCGCGGACGACGTGGCGCTCGATCAACTCGTCGAGCGCGTCGAGCAGCACCCCGCTTTCCCATCCCGTGACTTCGCCGAGGAGTTCAAAATCGAACGTGTCGCCGGCGACGGCGCAAAAGCCCGCGGCGCGACGCGCGTCGTCGCCGAGGCGGCTCAAACGCGCGGCGATCGTCGACTCGATCGTCGCCGGCAGCGCTTTGGCGTCGCTGGTTTCAGACGAGAATCCCGGCCGCTCGGCCCCTTCGCGAATCAGCTCGCCAAGAAAGAGCGGGTTACCGAGACTGCGAGCGTACAGGTCGTTCGGGTCGCTCGATCCACCGCCGGCTTCCCCGATCCGGGATACGATCCGTTCGATTGCCGCGCGATCGAGCCGCGGCAACTCGATCGTCAGGCTCGCGCCGAGCATTTGCAGCGCGCGGCGCACGGGGCGCAGCGGATGGCTGCGGACGATCTCCTCGCTGCGATACGTCGCCACGATCGCGATGCGTTCGCCTGCGATGCGGTTGGCGACGAAGCCCAGCAGCTCGGCGCTCGCTTCGCCGCACCAATGCATGTCCTCCAAGATCAACAGAAGCGGCCGAGCCCGCGCAATCGCCCGATACGCCCGCGTAAACGCCTCGAACAGACGCGTCCGTTCTTCGTCGGGACGCAGGCCCGGGGCCGGCTCGACGTTCACGCGCGTTCCAAGCTCCGGAACGACCGCGGCTAGCGTGCGGAGCCAGACCGGTTCGAGGTTGGCGCTCACCAACAGCGGGATCGCGCCGTGCAACGCCTCGCAAAATGCCTGGTACGGATAACCTTCGGGTCCGGTCGTCGCACCGATCAAAATGCGACCGCCCTGCTCTTCGGCGCGCAGCGCGAGTTCGGCGGCGAAGCGCGTCTTGCCGATTCCGGCCTCACCGCCGACGAAACCGACCCCGCCTGCTCCGCGCGCGGCTCGATCCCAAAGGAACGCAGCGCGTTCGAGCGGCGCTTCGCGACCCGCAAACGGAAGCTCGGCGGCGCCCGTAACGCGGCGCTCGGGCGGCATATCGGAGCGGGCGGCGGGCGGAGCGTCGGCGGGTGCGCCGCGCAGAATCGACTCGCGCAGCGCCTGCGTCTCGGGCATCGCGTCGATCCCGAGATCTGCGTGCAGCCGCTTGACGAACTCGTCGAGTCCGCCGAGCGCTCCGGCGCGATCGCCGGCTTGATAGCGCGTCGCTGCGATCTCGCGCGCAACGTCTTCGCGCAGCGGATCGGCCGCCAACAGGCGCTGCGCGTAGCCGATCGCGCGCCCGAATTCGCGCTCGCTGCGATGGTGCCGGACGAGCCCTTTGAGGGCCGTCAGATAGGCCGCGCGCAGCCGTTCGCGTTCGGGATAGACCCAATCGTCGTAGAGATCTTCGAGCAGATCGCCGCCGTAAAGTTCGACCGCTCGAGCGAGGTTCAGCGGCTCGCTGCAAAGCCGGTCGAACTCGGCGACGTCGAGCGTGCACGGTGCTTCGGGGTTCCACCGCACGAGTTCGTTTGTTGCGAGTATCCAGCTCTCGGCCGGGGCCGGCGACGGCAAGATTTGTTTGAAGAGCGTCAGATTGCGGCGCAGATTATTGCGCGCGACCTCTTCCTCAGCGTCGGGCCACGTGAGAAACGCGAGAAACTCGCGCGAGATCGCGGTCTCGCGATGCACGAGCAAATAAGCGAGGATCGGCAGCGTTTTTCGCGGCGCGCTAAACTCGAATGGCTTGCCGTCAAAGGCAAGTCGCACGTGCCCGAAAAGCGCGACTCTTAAAATAAGGTACCGCCTCGCGCGTTGCGGCGCTTGACCGTGCACCTACGCGCGTGCGCCGCTTTCNNGTTCGCGGCGCATTCGAGCTTTACTTTCTTACGACGGGGACGGCGCGGGCGGAGGTTCGCCTTGGCCGGGCGGGGGCGTCATTCCGGACGGGAGCACCACCCCCGGAGCAACGCGCTCGGGGGTCGCGGAGACGTGCGGATTGGGCAGTTCGCCGTTCATATCGGGATTGGACACCGGTGGCGGGGGAGGAGGTGCGTGCGCACGCGGGGCGCTCGGGCCGGTCGTGTCGATACCGCCGTTCGAGCCGGCAGTCTTCGGATTGTCGAGCCAATCGGCAATCGCGCCGGCAGTCGACGGGTCGAAGCGATACGGGAAGAACTCCTCGGTGTCAAGCGGCGCGTCCGCGTCGTAGAGGCCGCCGAATCGGGCCGAGAGATCGCTTGCGACGACGATCGTCGCGCGCGCGTTGACGGCGCGCAATTTGGCGTCGTAGGCGATCGTTTCGTCGCGCGTCTCGGCGCACGACGCAACGCCTGCGTGGAGCACGAACAGCGGCACGTGGCTACGTGCCGCGAGCGCGCGCGGATCGTGTCCGAGCGACGTGCGCGCGAACGCGCCGGCGACCGCGGCCTTGGTTCGCTGCGCGCAATCGCGATACGACAGCACCGTCGGCGCAAGCGCAACGACACCCGCAACGGCGGTGTCGGCCGAGCCGGAAGCGGTCAGCGCGAGATCGGCGCCGCTGCCATAGCCGAGTGCGTACACGGAGGCGGGGTCTACCTCGTCCTGCGATTCGGCGAACGCGATCGCGGCCTCCGCATCGGCGAGCGATTGCTCCCAGGTCTCGTCGGCTGATCCGGCGCTCTTGCCGATGCCGCGGGTGTCGTAACGCAACACGGCATAGCCGCGCTGTGCGAACGTCAGCGCCAGGTCCGGATACATTGGGTCTGGGCCGTCTCCGCCGAAGTTCCGGCTCGCACTCGGACCCGGCGGGATGAAGACGATCGCCGGCGCATGCGCTTTTCCGCCCGGGGGCAAGTCGAGCACGCCCGCGAGCTTCGTGCCGTCCTCGCTTGCGAAGCTAACGGCAAACCCGTTCATCCGCGGCTTTGCCGCGGGATTCGGCGCCGCATCGAACGCGACCGGCGCAGCGCCGCGCGTATACGACACCAAACGCGCGTCGAAGTTGACCCGGTCGAAGTGGGCTTCGTGGACGATGTAGTTTCCCCGATCGAACCAGATCGTTCCGAGACCCGTGAGCTCGAGCGCCGCGTCCGTCTTCGGCGTCTTGGGAAAATGCGGCGCAGTCGCGACGAGCCGCTCGGCGACGAGATCGCTCGGACCTTCGTCAAACGCCTCGCTGACCGGCGACAGATCGGATTGACCCGAGCGATGCCGCAGCGTGGGCAACAGCAGCGCGCCCGTCATGAACGGCGCGTCGAGGATCCACGCGCGCGCCTGGGCGAAACTCGTGACGCCGCGCACCCCGTCGATCGCAGCGTTCAGGCGCTTCCCATCGGCGCGATAGCGCACCGTACCGAATCCGCGGCCGAGCGCAGACGTTCGCAGAAACGGCGCCTGATACGTCGCAACGTATGAGTCGACCCCGAGATCCTTGTAGCGAAATGCTGCGACGATCTGTGCCCGCGCGGCACCGGCGGCACCGGTTTCGTTGGTTTCGATCGTACCCGCCTCGTCGCGCCGGAAGACGACGATCGTCGTTTGTCCTTGATCGGTTCCGTTGCGCGACAATGCGTAAACGTACGTCCCGTCGGGCGGCCCCGGCGGCGCCTGAGCATGCTGCGGCGCGGTCGACGCGAGGAGCGATCCAAGGCACAGCGGGGCCAAGGCAAGGAGGCGCAAGCGCGGCAGCATCGCGTTTGAGTGCACCGCGCGGTGCCGGCAAGTCCTCCCGCGAAGAGCGCGTCATGTCTGCCAGCAACCAGCCCGTCGGGCACTACAGCGAGATCGCGCCCGGCACGACAAAACGCGTTGAAGTCGAGGGCGAGCCCGTTCTGCTCTGCAACGTCGAGGGCACGATTTATGCGATCGAGGATACCTGCACCCACGACGGAGGCGAACTCGATCAAGGCTACCTCGAGGGCTGCCAAATCATGTGCCCGCGCCACGGCGCCTTCTTCGATGTCAGGACCGGCGCCGCGCTCACTTTGCCCGCCGTTCTGCCCGTGCGGACATATAAGGTACGGATTGAGGGCGATTCCATCTTCGTCGAAGGTTGAACGGCGCCCCAAGCAGGCGTCACCTTTGGCTGATTGAGGCCAAGCTGTTATCGGTTAGGATTTATTTCAATGGCATCCAAACTGTTGATGTGCCCGCCAACCGACTACGCTGTGGCCTATGACATCAATCCCTGGATGACGCGCAATGTCGGCGCCCCCACTCCCGATGCCATGCGCCAGTGGGATCGCCTCGTTGAAACGCTGCATTGCGCGGGCGACGTTGAAATCGTTCGCGTCGAGGCTCGTCCCGGCGTCCCGGACATGGTGTTCACCGCAAACGCTGCGTTGATTAGCGGCAATCTTGCGATCATGAGTTCGTTCCGCCATCCGGAGCGGCGTCGCGAACAAGGCACGTACCGCAGAGCGCTCGCGCAGAGCGGCTTCGCGACGACCTTCCTGCAGCAAACGTACTTCGAAGGCGCAGGCGACGCGCTGTTCGACCGCGTGCGCCCGATCTTATATGCAGGCTACGGCTGGCGCAGCGAACGGACTGCAACGATGCAACTCTCCGAAACGCTCGCGGTGCGCACGATTCCGCTCCTGCTGGTCGACGAACGTTTCTATCATCTCGACACGTGCTTGTGCCCGCTCGGAAGCGGCCACGTGCTCGCGTACATGGATGCACTATCTCCGCACGCGCAGAGATTGCTGCGCCGGACGATCGAACCTGAATATCTCATCGAGATATCGCTCGAAGACGCGCTTGCATTCGCCTGCAACGCGGTCGAAGTCGGCGACAGCATCGTCCTCCACAGCGCAACGTTGCGCCTCCGCGAGCGGCTCAACGCAGCCGGCTATCGCGTCTTCGCGACCGACCTCGGCGAATTCCACAAAGCCGGCGGCTCGGCGAAGTGCCTAACACTAAAGCTCGAGGACGGTCCCTCGTGCGCGGAGGCGGCCGCTTAGAAGCACGAACCCCGGCGGCCTCCCTCGACAAGCTCGGGACAGGCTCTCGACAAGCTCGGGGTGACAAATCTGTTTGACAGCGATTTGGGGCTCTGATAGACTACGGCGGTTATGTACGCGATCATCGAGGCGGACGGGAAGCAGTACCGCGTTAGTGAGGGCGACACGATTCGTTGCGACGCCGTCGACCAGGAGGTTGGGGCGACCATAGCGTTCGATCGGGTCGTTCTGGCGAGTGCGGGCGGTTCTTCGGTTACGGTTGGGCGTCCGCTTGTGGCGGGGGCGACCGTCAGCGGGACGGTCATCCGTCAAGCCAAAGATAAGAAAATATTGGTCTTTAAGTACAAGCCGAAGAAGCGCGTCCGCAAGCTCGTCGGGCATCGCCAGCGCTTCGCGGAAGTCCGGATCGACAAGATCGAACTACCCGGCTAGGCTTTGGTCGAGATCCACGTTCGCAAGGACAGCCAAGACCGGCTGTCTTCGTTTTTGGCGACCGGCCACGCGGGTTGGGATGAAGACGGGAAGGACGTCGTCTGCGCGGCGATCGCGACGATCCTCCAGAGCGCGTGGCTCGGGCTGACCGACGTCGCGGGAATCGACGTTCAGGGCAGCCGAGAAAAAGGCCGCCTCGCCCTTGTCTGGCCCGAAGGAGCTCGCGACGATGCCGCTGCGCGCGCAATCGTGGCGACTGCCGCGCTCTCGATCGAACGCATCGCCCAGCAGTATCCCGAAAACGTCCGGGTGATTTACAAGCGGGACGACGGGTAAAGGCTGACCACCGCACCGAAGGAAACGCGACCATGAGCGACATCTTCAAGCCGATCTCGGACGATCGCAACAACCCCTCCTATTCGTACCCGTCGAGCTCGGACACCCATCCGGCCGAGAACTCGACAAACGAAACCGGCCGGACGCTGCTCGCCGCGGTCCTCGGCGGGGTCGTCTCCGCCGCCGGCTACCTCGTCTACTCGCGCCTCCCCGACGACCAGCGCGAAAAGCTCCACAGCCACGTCCGCCAACTCGTCGAAAGCCGCGTCAACGAGCTAAGAGGCCGCTTCAACATCTAACGGCACTCTGAACGAAAGCACCGCAGGCTTGTTAGCGGAGCGCCGCAGGCTTGTCACCCGAGTTGTACACGGCCGATGGGGCCACATGGAAGCGGATGAAAACTTGTCA
>PMHP01000056.1:0-558 GCA_003158195.1 Vulcanimicrobiota bacterium
ATCGGCCGAGCGCGGCACGAATACCGCTTCCGCCGTGACCCGGTTTGGACCGTAGTCGTGGGCGACGCTTGCACCGGTGCCCAGATCGTGGCGCGTTAGCGGCTCGCCGCCGGGCTCGGCTTTGATCCCGACGGTGTAGGCATAACGATGAGGTTGCATGCTGCGCCGCTCGTCGTAACGCGGAAACTCTTGACGCTCGTCGGAGATGACGGCGCGCCGCACTTCGCCGCGCGCCGGATCCAAGGTCCAGCGTTCGAGGGTCGTCGCATCGGAGTCCGGTCCTTGGCGCGAGCGATCGAACATCGTCGCGTGCACGACGGCGTCGAGCACGNNCGTCGCGATCGTACGCATTGCACGTGTGAAAGACAAAACACGGGTCGATCGGAAGCCAGCGAACGTCTTCCGCGGCGCCCTCGCGCGGCAGGATCCCGATGCGCGCTTCGTGGCCGGGATTCCATCGATACGGAAGCATCGACCCGGCCATGACTTCGCGCATCGAGAAGGTGACCGGTAAATCGAGGATGATGACGCTCGATGCGGTGATCGCGCAATCGTGAA
>PMHP01000056.1:600-8504 GCA_003158195.1 Vulcanimicrobiota bacterium
TGCGGATGCGCGGAGTACGCGCGCGCCAACGTGCTGTCGAAGTAGGCGTGGCGAACGGTCTCGAGCTCGGCGTTCATTTCGACCGGAACGGGTCCCGCTTCCACCAGCGCCCACAGGCGGCCGCNNAGCGCGCGGCCTTCCCGCAGCCGGAGTCCGTGCACCATGCCATCTCCGAGGAACCAATGGTAGACGGCGGGGTTTGGAACGCCGATCGGGTTGGGCCCGATCCGCGCGTACAATCCGTTCAGCTCGACCGGCAACTCGCCCGTCACGCGCAGCGCGGTTTCGGTTCGCTCCTCGTGCACCGGCGCGTACGGACCTTCCAAAAACTCGTTCACCGGTGAGTACGGGACCCGCATCTGCATCAGTCGTGACGTCCAGGTGGCGACTCGTTCGGATACACTGCTCGACATGTGCGGCTCCTCGTACGGCCGCAGGGGTCGCGGCCGGATGTGTATACTATGCACATTATGACCAGCGATGTGGGCAATGTCAACATCCCCCGCCCCTAAAACGCGGACGGCCGCCCGCNNCTATCACCACGGCAACCTGCGCGCGGCCCTCGTCGCCGAGGGACTTGCCGCGCTCGAGGACAGCGAACGCGCCGACGTCAGCCTCCGGGAGCTCGCTCGCCGGGTCGGCGTATCCCCGAATGCAGCGTACCGGCACTTTGCCGACAAGGATGCGCTGCTCGCGGCGATGGNNGTTGCGCGCGCAAGGCCGCGCCTACGTCAAATTCGCGCGCGACAATCCCGCGCTTTTCAAACTTATGTTCGGCAGTTTCGCGGCCTCGAACCGGAGCGAGGAATTGACGCAGGCGGGCGAGCTTACGTTCGAAGGACTACGTGCCGGTGTGGCCGCCTCGACGCGCCTTCCACGAGACGACGAGCGCGTAACCGTCGCGACGGTTTACGCCTGGGGTCTCGTCCACGGCCTAAGCCATCTGATCCTGGATGGACAACTCGACGAGTTCGGCGATCTCGACGCGATGACGGACGCCGTGTTGACGTTCGCATCAACCGCCGGCCAACAGCGGTAACTCCCGAAGATCGCCCGCGCTACTCTTCGAGCGTCGTCACGTCGCCCAGGTCTTGGCCGGTTTCTTGCGCCTTCAGCAGTCGGCGCATGATCTTGCCGCTGCGCGTCTTCGGAAGCTTCGGTACGAACTCGATCTCTGCCGGCGTCCCGATCGGGCCGAGGTGGTAGCGCACGTGTTCCACGAGCTGCGACTTCAATTCGTCGCTCGGCGCGTGCCCGACGCGCAACACGACGAACGCCTTNNACGTCGGCCGTCGCGATCCGATGCCCGGCGACATTCAGCACGTCGTCGGCACGCCCTAACACCGTGAGGTAGTCTTTGCCGTCGATCGTCGCGACGTCGCCGGCCGTGTACGCGCCCGGGACGATGCTGAAATACTGCGCGTAGCGCTGCGGATCGCCCCAAACCCCCGAGAACATGTGCGGCCAGGGATTGCGAATCACGAGCAACCCGCCGAGTCCGCGAGGCACGGGCGCGCCGTCGCGCCCGACCACGTCGAACGCAATCGGCCCGAACGGCTTGCCGCTGCGATCGGGCCGGATCGGACTCGACGGGAGATACCCGAGCATCATCGCACCGGTCTCGGTCTGCCACCAGTGATTGCAAACCGCGACGTTGCGCTTGCCGATCGCCTCAAACAGAAAATGCCACGCTTCCGGATTGAGCGGCTCCCCGGCGCAGAAGATCGCCTGCAGCGACGAGAGATCGTGTCGCTCCGCAGGCTCCGGACCGAAACGCATCAGCATTCGCGCGAGCGTGGGTGCCGTATAGAGCTTCGTGACGCGGTGTTTCTCGATCGTTTCATACACGGCGGCCGGCGTCGGATAGTCGGGAGAGCCCTCGCGGATGAGCGACGCGTACCCGTTTGCAAGCGCGCCGTAGACGATCAGCGAGTGGCCGACGATCCAGCCGATGTCGCTCGTGCACCACCACGCGTCCTGCGGCCCGAGGTCCGTCGTGAGCGCGAGCATCGCACTCGTTCCCGCGACGTAACCGCCGTGCGTCATCACGACCCCTTTGGGTTTCCCCGTCGTTCCGCTTGTGTACAGAATGAAGAGCGGGTCGCTCGCATCAACGATCTCCGGCTCGCACGTCTCCGGCTGCTCGGCGGCGTATGCGTCCCAGTCGCGCTCGCGCTCCCCAAGCGGCAAAGGCTCGGGGCCACGCCGCCACACGACGACGCGACGAACGCGAGGCAGCGTCGCGACGGCATCGTCGAGGATCGTCTTGAGATCGACGAGTTTGCCGCGCCGATAGGTCACGTCGGCGCCGAGCACGATCTCGGCACCCGCGTCGTCGATCCGATCGCGCAGTGCCGTCGCGCCGAGACCGGCGTAGACGACGCTGTGCACCGCGCCGATGCGCGCGCATGCGAGCATCGCAACGATCCCTTCGAGCGAAAGCGGCATGTAAATGCAGACGCGATCGCCCGCATGCACGCCGTCGGCGCGCAGCGCGTTCGCGAGCCGATTCGTCGCCGCCCACAACTCGCGATACGAGAGCCGCCGCTCGAGCCCGTCCTCGCGGAGATAGTGGTACGCCGTTGCATCGGGCGTCGCGACGACGTGCCGGTCGAGGCACGAGACCGTCGCATTGAGCCGGCCGCCGGCGAACCAGCGCGCGTTTCCAAGACCGCCCTCGAGGGTCGATTGCGGCGGCGTCTCCCAAACGAGCCGTTCGCCGCACGTTCGCCAGAAGCCGAGCGGATCGCGCTGTAACTGCGCGTTCCACTCGTCCTGGTTCGCAATCCCGGCCCAGCGCGCGACACCTGCGGGCGCGACGATGCGCTCGCCCGTCGCGAGCAAACTTTCGATCGACCGCTCCGCCCCGGAAACGCCGGCGTCCTTCATGGTTTTGCGAACGTATGCGAAACGATGACGGCGGCACCGGTCGCGCTGCGATGGACCGTGTACTGACCGTAGTATGGGCCGCTTGCCGTGGTGACGTCGACGCTAACGCTCGCCGCCGAATCGGTGCCGCGCGCTTGGATTTTTTCGATGCGCAGCGACGAGTCGACCGCACCGCGCTCCGGCACACCGGCAGGGCCGGGCGGCTGAGCGAGCGCTGCGTAGGCCGATTCGGTATCGCCTGCAGCGAGCGCAAGGAGATATTGGCGCACGACGCTGCCCGCGAGCCGCGAAAATTGGCCGTCCGCATCGACCGCGACGACTGACGGCGTGGGAGCGAGCGTTGCAGGCGGGGCGTCGGTCGGAGCGAGCGTCGCAACAACGGTCGGCTCTGCGGTGACCCGCGCAGCCGGCGTCGCCGGAGCGGGTGTGGCCGCCGCCGGGGCTGTCGCTGCCGCCACCGTACCGGCTACGGACGGTGCAGGGCGCGCCGGTGAATTTTGCGGCGCCGGCCGCGGTGACGCCGCCGCTAACCGCGCGCTCCGCGCCGGCGACGGTGTCGCAGCGGGCCGCGTCCCGATCGGCGTCACGCGCGGCGTTCTGCTCGGCTCCGGGATGGCGCTGGGACTCGTCTCGGCCGGAGCTTCCGTCACCGTTCCGAACGTCGGCTGCAGTTGCGGCGTCGAGGTCGCGAAGGCCACACTTCCGTTTTGCGCGCCGTGATTGCCGACGACCGACAGGCCCGCGCCGATGACGAATCCCAGGATCACGACGCCGATGATGATCGGAACGAACGGAAGCGATGGGCCGCCCCCTTTCGGCGGCGTGCGGCGCGACCTTCGCGGCGGCGATTCCTGCATGTCGACGAGCGCTTCGCGAAAAGAGGATGCGATGCTTTCCGGCGAAACGACGCCGCGTGATCCGGGTGCCCGTACCGATCGATGTCGGAACGATCGCCGAAACGGCGAGTTGCGTCTTTGCGCTCGCGACGCCGATCTGCGTCGAGCGGCTGCTCGCGCTCGCGGTCCTCGAAGCGCTCGGCGGTCGCGCACCGCAGGACAAACGCGAGCGCGGGATTCGCACGACCCTCTCCGGGTTCGCGGCCGGCAAATTCCTCGTCGACGTGGACGGCCGGATCTACGACCGCCCCGAGGCCGTGGTCGTCTGCTCGGGGTACGCAAACCTGCGCTTTTTCTCGACCGAAGCGTACAGGGAACGCGCCGGGGCCATTTAACTTAGGGCGCATGGAACGCTCGCGCCTTATCGTTGCTTTGGCCGCGCTTTTGCCCTGCATTGCGCTGGCGTTACCGGCCGCCGCGGACGACCCGCTCGCGGCGCTAAAAAGCCGCGGCACGATGGTCGTCGGCGTGAAAGCCGACTACCCGCCGTTCGGCTTCCTCGACGGCGATAAGAACGTCGGCCTCGAGATCGATCTGCTCCACGACATCGCAAGAGATCTGTTCGGAAAACCCGACGCGATCACGTTCGTCCCGGTCGTCGCTTCGAACCGCTTCGAGTTCTTGAACACGCAAAAGGTCGATTTTCTCTTTTCGACCGTGACGGTCACCGAGCAGCGCAAACAAATTGTCGACTTCTCCGACCCATACATGAAATCGGGCTGGCAGATCCTCGTCAAGCGCGGCAACACGACGATCTCCGATGCCCCGGATCTTGCGGGGAAGACCGTCGTCGTCGTCCCCGGCTCCACCGGCGAAGCCGGGATCTCGAAGCTCGTGCCGACGGCGAATCTCCTCAAGCTCACGCAGACGAGCGAAGCGCTCGACGCCGTCGACCAGGGCCGCGCGGACGCATTCATCCAAGACGCCGCACTGCTCTACGGCCTCACGCAGCAACACCCGCAGTACAAGGTCGTCGGCGAGTCGCGCGACGCCATGCCGATTGCGGCCGCATGCCGCAAGGACGACACCGCGCCGTGCGACTACATCTCGAAAGAGATCGCAAAGTTCAAGTCCGACGGCACGCTCGCCCGCGAATACCACAAGTGGCTGTACGGCGCGGCGACGCGCTTCATGCCCTAGTGTCACTACGGTGCCGGCACTAGCGGTGCGATCGTCCTCCTAGCCGCGGCGCTGAACTTCGGCATCGTCCGCGATGCCGCACCGCAGCTCGCGCACGGCTTCGGCTTGACCCTCGAGATCGCGTTCTTCGGCGTGATCGGCGCGCTCGTCGTCGGAACGATCGGCGCAGCGATGCGCATCTCGCCCGCGGCGCCCGCGCGCGCGGCCGCAACCGCATTCACCGAATTCTTCCGCAACACGCCTCCGCTCGTTCAGATCTACTTCCTCGCATTCGCCCTTCCGAAGCTCCCCGGCATCGGACCGCACCTGATCCTCCCCGCCGTCGTCGCCGCAACGCTCGGGCTCGTCCTGCACCAGGGAGCGATCAACGTCGAGATCCTGCGCGCGGGCTTGCAAGCCGTCCCGGAAGGCCAACGCGAAGCCGCGGCTGCCCTGGGCCTCTCCCGTCTCGACCAACTGCGCTATGTCCTCGTCCCGCAGGCCGTGCGCATCAGTCTGCCCGCGCTCGGCAACAACGTGATTTCCCTCTTCAAGAACACGACGCTCGTCTCGTCGATCGGCGTCCTCGACCTTTTCGGAGAGGCCAACGACGTCATAGCCCAGATCCTCGTCAGCGCGGAACTGTTCCTCACCGTCGGCGTCGTCTACCTGATCTGCGTGACGTTGCTGGGCACGCTCTTCCGCGCGCTCGAAAAGCGCCTCGCCTTCGGCTAATGCACAGCTATCTCGTCGCCATTCCGTCGCTCGTTCGCGGCCTCGGCACGACGTTTGAGCTCGCGATCGCCGCGATGGCCTGCGCCGTCGCCCTCGGCTTCGTCCTCGGGACGTTGCGCTCGATGGCTCCCCGTGCGCTCGACCTGCCGTTGCTCGGCATCGTTGAATTCTTCCGCGGCATTCCGCTTTTGGTCCTGATGTACTTCCTCTTCTTCGGCCTGCCGCAACTCGGTTTGCGCACGAGCAACAATGCCGCCGCAATCGCCGCGCTCGCCGTCTACGCGGGCGCCCTCGCGAGCGAAATCGTACGCGGCGCAATCGTGTCGATTCCCCTCGGCCAAACCGAGGCCGCCGCCGCCCTCGGCCTGGGCCGCTTTGCAATCCTGCGGCTCGTCGTCATCCCCCAAGCGCTGCGCCGCATGCTGCCGCCCTTCGTCGCGCTGTTCGCGCTTATCGTCGAGTCGAGTTCCCTCGCGGCCCTCATTGACGTCACCGACCTCTTGCAAGCTGCGCGTCAAAACGTCGAACGCGACCCAGACGTCGCCCTCCCAATCTACCTAACGGTTCTCGTCGCCTATTTTGTCGTCAACTACCCAATCTCACTGGCGTCGCAGCGTCTCGAAAAGCGCCTCACCTAATGCCGATGCTCGAGATGTCCGGGGTCCGCAAAGCGTTCGGCCAAAACGAAGTCCTCAAAGACATCAACCTCTCCGTCGAACGCGGCGACGTCTGCTGCATCATCGGCCCATCCGGAAGCGGCAAGTCGACGATCCTGCGCTGCATCAACCGTCTGGTCCCGATCGACGGCGGCACGATCGTCATCGACGGCCT
This sequence comes from Vulcanimicrobiota bacterium, assembly GCA_003158195.1. Classification (GTDB taxonomy): domain Bacteria; phylum Vulcanimicrobiota; class Vulcanimicrobiia; order Vulcanimicrobiales; family Vulcanimicrobiaceae; genus Palsibacter; species Palsibacter borealis. The sequence continues at coordinate 7,071 of PMHP01000056.1, forward strand.
CTCCGTCACCGATCCCGCCGTGCGCGACGTCGACTTGCGCCGCCGCGTCGGCATGGTCTTCCAACAGTTCAACCTCTTCCCGCACATGACCGCACGCGAAAACGTAACGCTCGGCCCCCGCAAAGTGCTCGGCCTCGCACAAGCCGACGCGGACGACCGCGCACGCGCCCTGCTCGCCAAAGTCGGCCTCGCCGACAAAGCCGAAAGCCGCCCGTCCCAACTCTCCGGCGGCCAGCAGCAACGCGTGGCCATCGCTCGCGCGCTCGCGATGGGGCCCAAAGTGATGCTCTTCGACGAAGCGACCTCCGCCCTCGACCCCGAGATCACGGGCGAAGTCCTTGCCGTCATGAAACAGCTCGCCCTCGAGCACACGACGATGATCTGCGTGACCCACGAAATGGGCTTCGCCCGCGAGGTCGCCTCGAACGTCGTTTTCATGGACGCCGGCGTCATCGTCGAAAGCAACCCCCCCGGCGCATTCTTCGGCGCCCCGCAAATGGAGCGCACCAAGTCGTTCCTCTCGAAAGTGCTCTGAAGCGAATGCACCTCAAATATAACGTGTTTGCCGGCGAAAGTCTCGAGCGACTCGCGGCCCTCAGCGACGGCCTGTTCGCCGTCGCGCTAACGCTGCTCGTCCTCGACTTGCACGTCCCCGTCGTCGAACACATCCACGGCGAGCGCGATCTCGCAAGCGCGCTCCTGACCCTCACGCCGCGGCTCGTGCCCTATCTCATGTGTTTCCTAACCTGCGGCATCTTCTGGGTCGGCCAGCAAACCCAATTCAACCTCTTCACCAAAGCCGACCGCAACCTCGCCTGGATCCACATCGCGTTCCTGTTCGCCGTTACGCTCTTGCCGTTTTCGACCGCACTCCTCGCCGAATACCTAACGTTCCGCACCGCGCTGCTCGTCTATTGGTTCAACGTCCTGCTCTTAGGACTCGGCCTCTACGCAAGCTGGCGCTACGCGTGTCACGCCGGACTCACCAAGCCCGAAGTGACGCCCGAGCACGATGCGGCAGTCGAACGCCGCATCGTCGTCGCCCAAACCCTCTACGCCGCCGGCGCCGCCCTCTGCATCATCAACACGTACTGGAGCATCGCCTTCATCTTCCTACTCCAACTCAACTACGCCGTCGCCCCAAGAATCCGCCCCCTCTATCGCCTCTAGAAGAAACAGTAGCGGGCTAACGCCACCGGCAGAGGCTAGCGGCTAAGCTGCTTCTGCTGCTGAACCAGCTCGCCGTACAGCGCGTTCGGCCAAGCAAAATCGTCGCGCGTGAACTGCTCCGGCCAATCCGCATTGAACGATTCGTGCAGCCGATGATCGCCGACATCGGAAGCCCCGATGTATCCCATCACGCGATTGACTTCGGTCGGATCCGACGACGTAAGCGCCTGCATGATCAGCGCGAGCGGCCAGACGTACCCGTGC
>PMHP01000073.1:0-31825 GCA_003158195.1 Vulcanimicrobiota bacterium
CAGCGCGCGCAGGAAGCCGCGCGGTAGCGGTTTGAGCGCGCTCGACACGACCGGCACGCCGAGTTCCCGGCCGATCCGTTCGACGCGCCCGGTGAAGTTGTTCGAGACCAGACACACCGCGAAGCCGCGTTCGCGAGCGGAGGCGATCCAGGCCGCATCGACGGCAGCCATCGCTTCCTCGCCGTATCCGACTAAGGTGTTGTCGAGGTCGACGATGATGCCGCGCATCCCGCGCGCGGCCAAGTCATCGAGCGAAACGCTGCTCAAGCGTTCCGCGAAGCCGTCCGGGCGGAGCACCGGCGGTTACGGTGCGCTCGTCGGCCCGCCGGCGACAAACGCGCGAACGGACACCAAGAGCGGCAGTTTCATCGAAGACCCCCGAGCGACTACGTCGCCCGAGCGTTGCGCGCCGATTCCCCGCTATCCTACGTGCCGAGTGGAGGCTATGTCAGGAGCATCCGCTCGTCGCCCCGCACGAGTCGCATTTCTGGCACGTTCCGTTGCGCACGAGCGTGAACTGGCCGCAGTCTCCGCACGCGTCGCCGGAATACCCTTTAGCGACGGCGACGCGCCGTTCGTCGAGTTTGGGAACCGTACTCGTCGTCGCGCGGCTCGCTTCGCGATGCGGCCCGGCATCAACGTTTTGGCCGTACAGCGCAAGCGGAATCTCCGGTCGCGCAGCGGCCATTGGATTGAGGTGCTGGCTCTTGGGATGAAGGCGCTGCCGCTCGACCTCCGGCGTCGCCGTCGTGTACTGAACGCCGGCGTCTTCTTCGCCCGTGTACTCGGGCTCCGGGCCCATCGCGTCCACGGACATATCCGGCTGCACTTGGGCCAGGTCGTAGCGCCCGAGATAACTGACCGCGAGCTCACGGAAGATATAGTCGATGATCGACGTCGCCATCTTGATGTTCGCGTGTCCGACGACCGGGCCGTTCGGTTCGAACCGCGTAAAGGTGAACGCGTCAACGTACTCTTCGAGCGGTACGCCATGCTGCAAGCCGAGGCTCACCGCGATCGCAAAGTTATTCATGAGCGAGCGGAAGGCCGCGCCTTCCTTGTGCATGTCGATGAAGATCTCGCCGAGCGACTGGTCCACGTACTCTCCCGTTCGCAAGTAGACTTTGTGCCCGCTGATCACGGCCTTTTGCGTATAGCCGCTGCGGCGGTCGGGTAGGCGCCGCCGCTTTGCGATGTAGCGATAGACGATCCGCTCCGCCACTTGGATGGGCGTCGCAAACGCTTGCTCTGCGGGCTCCTGCGCGTCGTCGCCCAGGTCGCCCCTCGTGGCGAGCGGCTGCGAGAGTTTCGAACCATCGCGATAGAGGGCGACCGCCTTGATCATGCGTTCCCAAGAGTAGCGATAAGCTTCTTTCACGTCGGCGACCGTCGCCGTTTGCGGAAGGTTAATCGTCTTCGAAATCGCTCCCGAAACAAACGGCTGCGCCGCCGCCATCATGTCGATGTGCGCTAGCGGCCGAATGAAGCGGGCCCCATGCTTGCCACAAGGCGTCGCGCAGTCGAAGACGGCGAGATGCTCTTCCTTGAGGAAGGGCGCACCCTCGAGTGTCATCCGTCCGCAGATCACGTCGGAAGCTTCCTCGACTTGCGTTTGAGTAAAGCCAAGCCCGTCGCGCAGAATCGAAAACTCGAAGTCGTTCAATTGTGACTGAGTCAACCCGAGGGCGCGCTCGCAGAACTCGTCGCCCAAGATGAAGCGATTGAACGCAAACGAGAGCTCGAAGGCACTCGGAAGCGCGGCTTCGATGCGAGCGAGCGCTCCATCATCGAAGCCTTTCGCCCGCAGTGTCGCGGCGTTCACGTGAGGAGCGCCCTCAAGTGTGAACGTGCCCTTAGCGAATGTCTCCATCGCCTCGATCTGGTCGCTCGTGTAGCCGAGCCGCCGTAACGCCGCATCGACGGAGTTGTTGACGATCTTAAAATAACCGCCGCCCGCGAGCTTCTTGAACTTCACGAGCGCGAAATCGGGCTCGATTCCAGTCGTATCGCAATCCATAACGAGACCGATAGTTCCAGTCGGCGCAATAACCGTGACCTGGGCGTTCCGATAGCCGGCTTCCTCGCCCACGGTAAGTGCCTTGTCCCACGTCTTGCGGGCGAGGCCCCAGAGTTCTTGCGTGAACAGCGTCGGCGTATGCACGACCGGCATCACGCTCAAGCCTTCGTACTTCTCCGGCCTGGCGGCGTGTGCCGCGCGCCGGTGGTTGCGAATCACGCGCAACATGTGCTCGCGATTCGCCTCGAATTTCGGGAAGGCGCCGAGTTGCTGCGCCATCTCTGCCGATGCCAGGTAAGCCGAAGCGGTCATGAGCGCACTGATTCCGGCGCACCATCCGTACGCTTCCTCCGAATCGTACGGCAAGCCCAGCCGCATGAGCATCGTCCCAAGATTCGCGTAGCCGAGCCCAAGCGTGCGGAAATCGTACGACTTCCGCGCGATGCCCGACGAGGGAAACTGAGCCATCAAGACGCTGATCTCGAGCGTGACCGTCCAAATGCGGCAAACCTTAGCAAACTGCTCGGCGTCGAAACGGCCGTCGCTTGTAATAAATTTCACGAGATTTAGTGAAGCTAAGTTGCACGCCGTATCGTCGAGGAACATATATTCACTACAAGGGTTACTTGCGTTGATCCGTCCGTCCGCGGGACACGTGTGCCACTCGTTGATCGTCGTGTCGTACTGAACGCCCGGGTCCGCGCATTGCCACGCGGCGATCGCGATCTTCTCCCACAGATCGGCAGCAGCGACCGTCGAGACGCCACCGTCAGTGCGGCGGCGCAATTCCCAATCGGCGTCGCGATCGAGCGCTGCGAAGAAATCGTTCGGGACGCGAACCGAGTTGTTCGAGTTCTGGCCGGAGACCGTCCCGTAGGCTTTCGAATCCCAATTCGTGTCGTACGTATCGATCTCGAGCGAGCGATAGCCTTGGCGCGCGAAATCGAGCGCGTAGCTGATATTCACCTGCGGGATTCCGGCATTCAGCGCCGCGCGGATCGCTCTGCGCAAACCGGCGTTGAGGGCGGGATCCAGGCGCGCAGATTCGGGAACTGCTTCGTCGTGTGCGGCGGCCATGATCTCGTTGAGACGGCGCTGACAAGCGAGTGCACCGACGACAAGGTCCGAGACTTTCTGTTCTTCCTTTACCTTCCACGAGATGAACTCTTCGACGTCGGGATGATCGAGATCGAGGCAGACCATCTTCGCAGCACGGCGCGTCGTGCCGCCGCTTTTAATCGCGCCCGCTGCGCGATCGCCGACGCGCAGGAACGACATCAGGCCGGAGCTCGTGCCGCCGCCACTTAGGCGCTCGCCTTCTGCACGAAGCGCGGAAAAATTGGAGCCGGTTCCCGATCCGAACTTGAAGATGCGTGCCTCACGGACCCAGAGGTCCATGATTCCGCCTTCGTTGACCAAGTCGTCGTTGACGCTTTGAATGAAGCACGCGTGCGGAGCCGGATGCTCGTAGGCGTTTATCGACCGCGCGGTTTCTCCGGATTTTGGATCGACGTAGTAGTGCCCTTGGGGCGGCCCTTCGATGCCGTACGCCCAATGCAGACCGGTGTTGAACCACTGCGGGCTGTTGGGGGCGCCGATTTGGCGAGCCAGCATCGCGCACATCTCATCGTAGTAGATGCGCGCGTCTTTCTCGCTATCGAAATAACCGTGGCGATAACCCCAGTACGTCCAGGTGCCGGCCAACCGGTGAAAGACCTGGCGCGCATCCGTCTCGCTTCCGAAGCGCTCGGCGTACGGCAACTGAGCGAGCGCCTCTTGATCCGGCTCCGAGCGCCACAGCCACTCCGGGACGTCCGCTTCCTCGACTTTGCGCAGTGCTCGCGGCACCCCGGCGCGCCGAAAATATTTTTGCGCCAGCACGTCGACCGCCACTTGGCTCCAGGGGGCCGGGACCTGAAGGTCCTCGGCCTCGAAGATCACCGAGCCGTCCGGGTTGACGATCCGGGAGGGCCGGCCTTCGAAGTTCACCCCGTTATACGGGTCGCCGGGGGCGGAAAAAAAGCGGCGAAACTGCATGAACCCTAGACCCTCCGATTTGGCTTTTCGGCGACGCGAAATCGAACACCTGTTCGAAGCAGGACAGGTGAACGGCGGCGCTCCGTCCACATATTGTACTACCCTGGCGCTTCAGATACAAGATATGGGGACCGCCTCCTTGGGCATATCCGGTGGATCCCTGTTAAGAAATGCAGATTCTTGTGCAGAGGCGTGCCGAAGCGGCCCCCGGCTGCGAGTTCGCGGCTAATAAGTCTGCGCAAAACAAGCAAAGCGCCTGAGGGCGAGCGCCGCGTCTCTCAGTAATCGATCGACGAGCGGCGCGAACAACTCGCAACGGCGGCCGGTTCGTCTTGACCTCTGACCGTCCAGCATTGGCCGAGCAGAGAACAATAGCAGAGCGTCAGACGATAGCGTTGGCCCAAATCGCTGAACGAGCCCACCGCTTTGCCGGCGTAGGACAACGTCACGAATTTCTCACCGGGCCGGATCACGGTCGTCGAACCGATGGAGCTGTAGCTCGCGCTCGCGTGGGCATTTTTGGCCGGTATACCCCGGACCAGCGTCGCAAGGCCGTCCCGATACCGGGACAGCGTGCGACCGTCGAGTTCGAGCGACGCGCTGCGCACGAGCGCCGGCCCGAGGCCATTGTTCGTCACCGAAAGCGCGAAGGCGGAGCCCGTGGTCGTCGAGGTGTTGATCGACAGATAGGGCCAGACCGACGAACTTAACTGGTTCGCGATAACCTTGGTTTGATAGAGCGACGAGAGGCTGGCGGTGGTGCTCATCACGAGCGCGAGTGTAGCGATGACGAGATCGGCCCGAACGCCCTTCATCATTTTTAGCCGCGTCTCCCCATACGAACGTCCCGTTCGGGTCGCCGCCGCACGATTCCGGCACTTTTCGGCCCGGGAAAACGCCCGGAATCAGCGCCGGAGGCTCGAATAAAATCGCCCTATGACGAATCCGGGCAGAAACCAAGCGGGCACGAGAAACGGAGCGATGTCCAAGGCCGAACCGACGCCGCGTTCGGCTTTTCGCTTCGCGCACCGCCTGCGCGTGCGCTGGTCCGAAGTCGACCCGCAGGGCATCGTTTTCAATCCAAACTATTTCGTGTATGCGGACGTCGGCTTCACCGAGTACATGCGCGCGGCCGGTCTGGCGTATCCGCAAGACTTGCACGCGGCCGGTTCGGATTTGTTCAGCGTCGCCGCTGCGGCGCAGTTTCGCGACTCGGCGCGCTACGATGACGAACTTGCGGTCGCCGTGCGAGCCGCGGAAATCGGTCGAACAAGCTTGCGTTTCGAGATGTACGTTTACCGCGACGACGCGCTCCTGGTCGCCATCGAGCTGACCTACGTCAACGCCGGACGCGAATCGCGTCGCGCCGAGCCCGTTCCCCCGGCTCTCATCGAGCGCATCGTCGCCTTCGAACAAACGGCTCCTGCGCGCCGCTGAGCTGTCGTGATGACACGTTCAGAGCGTACGGAGGGGGTGACGCTTCGACAGGCCGCGTTGATTGTCGGCTTCGCATACCTGCTCAATCCGGTCAGCTATGCCGAGTTTACGATTTACCCGAAGCTCGTCATCCCCGGCAACAGTTACGAGACCGTTGCAAACATCAGCTCTCACCACGGGCTTTTTCTTGCCGCACTTTTCTGCTACCTGATCAACTTCATCGAAGACATCATTATTGCTTGGGGGCTGTATATTCTGCTCGCGCCCGTCAACCGGGCGCTGGCGTTGCTTGCGGCGTGGTTCCAGTTGGTCTACGCGGGGATCGCACTCGTCGGTCTGTTTAACCTCGCGATGGTGTACCGTCTGTTGACGACGCCCGAATATCTCACGACGTTCGGGCCCGGTCCGCTCCGAGCGCAGGTGAATCTTCTGCTGCATTCGTTTCGATCCGATTACTCGTTAGCACTCGTGCTCTTCGGAATTCATCTGCTGCTGATCGGCTACCTGATCGTCCGCTCGCGCTATATACCGTGGTGGCTCGGTGTCCTCTTGGTCATCAACGGACTTGGGTGGGTGATCGATAGCCTCCAGCCGTACCTGTATCCCGACGCCGATCTTGGATTCATCTTCATAACATTCTTTGGCGAGGTGGTATTCATGCTTTGGCTGTTGATTCGTGGCTGGAAGATTCAGGAGCCCGCATAGCGCGCGCACGCTCCGCGTAGAAGATACGAAAAGCGGGTAGAGATCTATTACTTCGAAGGGAGCAAACGATGAGTTCCACGCAGGACGACGGTCTGGGCGAGGTCCAGCCGGAAACGAATGACGACATTCTCGGCGAAAAAACATTTGGTGACGATAAGGCTGAGAACTCGGGCGACCCGAAGATCGTCGACTATCCGGACAACTCGCAGGACATTACCGAAGACATTTCGTCCGCCGAGCAATCGGCCGGCACGCAGAGCTAGAAGCGCCTAGAGCCTCCGCACTCCCGCGTGCGTGGGCACGCGATGTTTCGAAGCCGAGTAGGAGGTCGTACCGCTCGGGCAACCCGCGAGGGTGATCGTGAGCGGGCCGTCGGTCGTCACATTGAGTTGGGCGGCGCAGTCAACTTTGGCGCGCGCGGGATTGATCGTGGCCGAGGCGATGTTAGTCGCGTTGATGACCAGCTTGTCGGCGACCGGCACTGTAGGCGGCGTGCCGTAGGTGTTCTTGAAGCCCGTGTAGACGATCGCGGGCGAGACCTCTCCGCCGGTTAGCGTTCCGGTCACCGTTTGCGTTCCCGACGCCGGCGGATCGCCGACGCCGAAGCCGTACGAAAGGACGTCGATCGTTCCGGTGAGCGTCGAGGCGGTCCGTGTCGTAACGTTGGAGAGCCAGTACGCGTGCGTCGCGACGACGTCATACTGCGAGCTGTCGAGCGATGGCTGGACGGCATAGGTAACGTGCGGCGGGTTGTCGTTGATCGACACCGTACCGAGCCACGCCGCCGCGGTATCGAACTGATCGTTGAGCGCCAGCGTCAGGTGCTCGGCCGGCGCGAACAGATCCCACTCGAAGTTGAGGCCCAGGCTCGATAGCGTTTGTTCTTCGGGCACCGATTGCGTGACCGGCACGAGCTCGTCCGCCGACGCGTGCCACGACAGGATTGGAATGTTGCGGTACGACGCGAACATCGTCTCCAAATCCTCGCCGGCGTCGATCGGTGGTCCGACGGTCGGCTGCATCTTACCGAACAAGTCGGGCCAGCGCGCGCCGAGCTTCCACGTCGCAAACCCGCCCATCGAATATCCGGCGAGCGCGACGGCGTTCTCCTTGATCGGATAGCGCGATGCGACGTCCGACCAGACTTCGAAGGCTTCCGCTTCGGAGAGGCCGGTATACCAGTTGTCGGGGCCGCGGCCTTCGGTCGTAAAGACGATTGAAGGGACCGTCCGGTTTGCGAACTGCGATTCGTAGTTCGTATTCGCGTACTGGTTGTAGTTGCAGCTGAGGCTGTGCAGCAGCAGCGTTAGTTGATAGCCGCCGCTCGGCGCCGGCGCGTTTGGGACGTAGATCGAGTACGGCTCGAGCGCGCTGCCGAATTCGGGCGCGCACGCCGACGATAGGCCTTGGCAGCCGGTGAAGTCGCGGCCTTGAAACGGCTCCCAGTGGCTGGAGAGAATGCGGTTGATGTGTCCGGTTTGCGGTACGCCTTGCGGCTGCCCGGGCATGTCGTCGTTAACGCCGGAGGCGACCTTCGTCATGTCGACGGTGTCGTAGAACGAGGAAAGGCTGCCCGTGAGGAGCGCGAGCGCCTGCTGGGATTCGCGCCACCACGTGTCGAGGGTGGTCTCGGCGTCCAAGCTGTCGCCGGCTGAGGGTTCGGCGTGGCGGAAGCCGACGTCAAAGAACGCCGCCGGCAACGGCAGGGCCGCGCCGCCGGGCGAAGTCGCGCTGGAAATTGCTCCCGGTACGAGGTACGTGCCGGCCGACGCGTTCCACAAGCCGGCGGCAACTGCGACGCGCAGCGCCGTGTTGCTGCGCGGGTCGAACGTCGAGAACGGCAAAAGCACAGTGACCTGGCGATGCGTTTGATCGACCTGCACCGCCGGAGCGGCGCCGGCCACGGCGGCGCCCGTTGCGGCGTTAACGACGTCGGCCGTGGTTCCGTGCACGGTGATGAAGTATTGCGCAGGTTCGGATGCATTCGCGCCGTGCGGCATCGCGTACGACGTCGTTCCTCCGCCGAGGCCGATGGTGAACGCTTCGAGCGTGGGATCGATCATCGTGTTGAAGGTCGCGCGGAACGCGGTCGCGGTGCTCGTGAGCTTCAAACGAAACTCGATGAGATTTGCGGCGTTCGCACCGTAGCTCGGATTGGTCGGATAGGTGTACGTTCCGTACGGCATCGAGAGCGCGCCCGCAACCTGCTCGCCGGTTTGGTTAACGTCGAGGACGCCCTTGGCGCCGTGGTCGTCGTAGAGAAACCCTTGATACACGTACTCGCCGCTGCGATACGAACTCGCGCCCTCGACGAGGATCGGCGGCGCCGACCAGATGCCGGTGTTGACCAGCTGCGGCGCCGTCGCCGGCGGCAAGTAAAGGGCCGCCGGTCCGGGGCTTGGCCCGGCCGCTGCGCCGCTGCCCGATCCGCCGGGGGATGTCGGGCTCGACGTCGGAACCGATCCGCCGGGTGACGTCGGGCTCGAGGATGGGGCCGAGGTCGGCGCTCCGCTTCCGGATCCCGGCGAACTTCCGCTTCCGGATCCCGGCGAGCTTCCGCTACGACCGGCTGGGATGCCGGTGGTCGTCCCGCCCCCGCAGCCGCTCAATCCGGTACCGAGTACGGCCGCCGCAACTAAAGCGATGAGAAACGAACGAAAGCGCATGCCCTACCCATCCTAAGGAGAAGAATTCCGAAAGACGCCGGCAAGGATGGCAATCAGTTCGACCGCAGCGCATTAGCGCTCCGGGTCCCGGCCACCTAGTCGTGCGCCCCCTTCCGCCCGTCACAGCGCGCTTCCCGCGATACTTAAAGAACAGCGCAGGGTTGGTAAAATGCCCTGAAGGCCGCGAGCGACTCGTGCGGGGCTTCCTCTTGGGGAAGATGGCCGACGCCGGGGAGTACTACGAGTTTGCTTCCCCCTATGTCGGCGGCAAAGCGGCCGGCATCCGCTAGCGGCAAAACGGAATCTTTGGATCCCCAAACGATCAACGTTGGAACCGCTATGTCTTTGATCCGGGCTGAGTCCTCGACTGCGTCGCCTTGACGAAGTGCGGAGCCGAGCGCATCACGCACCCCTTTGCGCAAAAACACTTCATAGGTCCGATCGAGCACTTCATCGGTAACCTTATCTGGATCTCCGTACGTTCGCCGTACGCTGTTTGCCATCGACGATTTCGGTAGGACGTGCAGGACGAGCGACCCGAGCGGCGACATCGCGATCCGAAATCCAAGTGCCCGCTTCGTCGTCCTTGGATAGCCGGCCGCTGCGATCAAAACCAGCCGGTCGACGCGAGCCGGCTCGGCAAGGGCAAAGCGCCAGGCCACGCGTCCTCCCGCAGAATTCCCGACCAGGACGCATCGATCGATTTCCATGACGTCTAAGAAACGTCGCATGAAACCGACGTAGTAATCCATCGTGTAGTCGCCGCTTGGATTCGGCCCCGTTAGTCCGAAGCCGGGACGATCCAACCGTACGACGCGATGCTCTTTCGCAAGCTCTTGTGCCCACGGGTCCCAGGTATGAAGGCTATTGCCGGTTCCATGCAAGAGCACGATCGGCGGATTCGCCGATCGAGGACCCTCGTCGCGAACGTGGACGTCCATACCATCAAGCTTGATGAACTGCGAAGGTGGTTGGGCCCATCGGGCGGCGAGTTCCGCTACGGAACGATCCGGTGTCCAGATACGCATTCGCGTTCCCTTTTTTGTTGCGCCGCATTCCGTCGGCCCTTCGACTGCGCGCCGTTGGCGCTTCGCTCAGGGTGACACGGTTAGGTGGCTGCGGCTGCGGCTCGGCCGGCGGAGCGGCCGGAGAAGATGCAGCCGCCTAGGAACGTGCCTTCGAGCGAGCGATAGCCGTGGACGCCACCACCGCCGAAGCCGGCTGCTTCACCCGCCGCATAGAGGCCCGGAATGATCTCGCCGCTCGTTCCGAACACGCGGCTCGAGAGGTCGGTCTCGAATCCGCCCAGGGTTTTGCGGGTGAGGATATTGAGCTTGACGCCGATGAGCGGACCGTATTTTGGATCGAGCAGGCGGTGGAGCTTCGCGGTGCGGCTGATCTTGTCGCCTAAATAATTGCGCGCCTGACGGATCGCCGCGATTTGCAAATCCTTGCCGTAGGGATTGTCGAGCTGGCGGTCGCGCGCGGTCACTTCGCGCCGAACCGTTTCGGGGTCGAGCAGCGGCTCGTCAGTCAACGCATTCATCCCGGCGATTAGCTCGTCGAGCGTATCGCGCACGACAAAATCTGCGCCGTGTTTCTTGAAGGCCTCGACCGGCGGCGTCGCTTTCTTTCCCACCACGCGCCGCACGACGAGGCCCCAATCCTTGTTCGTCAAATCGGGATTCTGCTCCGAACCCGAGAGCGCAAATTCGCGTTTGACGATCGCTTGATCGGTGACAAACCAAGTGTAGCCGTAGCCCGCCTTCATGATGTACTCGAGGGTGCCGAGCGAATCGAAACCGGGGTAAAGCGGGGGCGGCAAGCGTTTTCCGGTTGCGTCGAGCCAAAGCGACGAAGGCCCCGGCAAGATGCGGATGCCGTGACGATTCCAAATCGGATTCCAGTTGCGCAAGCCTTCGACGTAATGCCACATCCGATCGCGATTGATGAGCCGGCCGCCGGCGGCCTCGGTGATCGCAAGCATGCGGCCGTCGACGTGATCGGGGACGCCCTGGACCATGAACGCCGGCGGCGTGCCGAGGCGCGCCGGCCAATTTGCGCGCACCAAGTCTTGATTGCCGCCGATGCCGCCGGAGGCGACGATCGTAGCGCCCGCGCGCAGCTCGAAATCGCCGACGGCCGTGCGCGAACTCGGCCTGCCGCGCGCGACGCCGTCGTCTTCCAGGAGCGCGCCGCGCACGCCCGCGACCGCACCGCTTTCAACGATCAGTTCGTCGACGCGGTGGCGGAACTTGAAGGTGAGCCGGCCGGCCTTCTCGGCGTCGCGCGTGCGCCGAACGAACGGCGCGATGACGCCCGGGCCGGTGCCCCAGGTCACGTGAAAGCGCGGCACCGAGTTGCCGTGTCCGACCGCGCCGTACCCGCCGCGTTCGGCCCAGCCGACGATCGGAAACCAGCGCATGCCTTGCGCGTGCAGCCACGCGCGCTTCTCCTCCTTCGCGAACGTGACGTAGGCCTCGGCCCACAGCCGGGCCGAGCGATCTTCTTCACGATCGAACGCCGCGGTGCCAAGCCAATCCTCGAGCGCGAGCTCGTACGAATCCTTGATCCCGCAGCGGCGCTGCTCGGGACTGTCGACGAAGAACAGTCCTCCGAACGACCAGAACGCTTGTCCGCCAAGACTGCGCTCGGATTCCTGATCGACGACGACGACGCGTTTGCCCGCGCCCGCGATTTCGGCTGCCGCGACGAGGCCCGCGAGCCCCGCTCCGACCACAATGACGTCGGCGACGTCGCCCACCGCTACGCCGGGCGCCGGCGCATCATCGTCATACCGCGCATCGTCATCACCACGTCGCCGTTTTGGTTCAACGCCTCGGTCTCGCCGATGACGATTCCGCGATCGGCCTTGCTCGCCGACGGGCGCACTTCGAGGACCGTGTTATAAAACGTGAGCGTGTCGCCCGGGCGCACCGGATGGCGCCAGCGGATCTCGTCGACGCCCGGCGAGCCGAGGGCCGCCGCGTCGGCGAGAAAACCGTCGACGAGCGCGCGCATCGCGAGCGCGCACGTATGCCAACCGCTCGCGATGACTCCGCCGTAGAACGATTGAGCGGCGGCCGCCGCATCGACGTGAAAGGGCTGCGGATCGAACTCGCGCGCAAAGCGGACGATCTCTTCCTCGTTAACGGTATGATGCCCAACTTCGCGTCGCCGCCCGACGACGGCGTCCTCAAAATACTCTTTCAAAGCTGGTCGCCGCCTTCCGCAATCGGTGTCCGCCGCGGTTTTGGAATGCCGGTCACGTGTACCTTCGGCGTGGGTGCCGGGTTCGGCGTGAACGTGGCAACCGGATGGGCCGGCGGGGTATACGACGCGTCGGGAGTCATGCTGACCAGCGGATCCGGGATCATCGCCACGTTGAGCGTGCGCGAGGCAGAATCGTAATCGACCCGCGCGCCGAGGGCGCGGGCTACCGGCGCGAGCGGGATTAACGCCTCTCCGGCGCGGAGGTACGGCGCGATGGGTAAGCTTTGTGCGAGACCGCCATTTTGGATGACAAGCGAACCGATCGTTACCGTCACGGCGCGCGATCCGCGGTGCAGGACGATTTGCCCGGTCGCCGGATCGACCTCGATGCGGTCCGCAATCCGGCGCAGGTACGGCGCGAGCGGGGCGACGACGACGTCGTGGCGGAGCTGAGCGGCCGTGGAGCCGTCGACGAGCGTCCCGTCGACGAGCACCGTGACGAGCAGCGCGCCGATCACGAGCTCCGACCGCTGGCCAAACTCGTAGCGATCTTTCGGATGGCCGGGCTGCGCTTCTCGCGCGACGGCTGCACGTTTATGGCCCAGGCGCTCGCCTTCAACGCGATCTTTGCCGTCTTTCCGCTCGCGATTTTAGTCGTCGCCGCGCTTGCGTATGCGTACGGGTCAGCCGAAGGGCAGGCCCGCGCGCTAGCGCTCATCGGCAATCTCTCGCCCGAAGTTCAGGGTGTGTTGACCGAGAACATGCGCCACGCGGTCCAGTTTCGCGGCATATCGGGCGCGCTCGCGCTCGTGGCACTGACCTGGACGGGGAAGAACCTCTTTCAAGGCCTGGCCTACGCACTCAATCGCGCGCTCGACGTCAAGGGCGGCCGGCCGCTCCTGGGCGAGATTCTCGTCGCGCTCGTCATGCTCCCCATCCTCGGCGTTCTCTTCTTTCTCGCAACCGCCGTGCCGCTGGCGATCGGATTCGTCGTCCGCTACAGCCCGCATGGCGACGCTGCGCTCCTGACCCAGATCGCCGGTCACGTAACGGGGTTGGTCCTGGTCTTCGTCGTGAACATGGTTCTCTATACGTATTTGCCAAACCGTCGAGTCAAGCTATCGTTCGGCGTCCCCGGCGCGCTCTTCGTGACAAGTGCTTGGGAGCTCGTCCAGGTTGGCTTCACCGTCTACGCAACCCACGTCAACTTCGGCTACGTGTACGGCGCACTCGGCGCGTTTGCACTCCTCCTTCTGTGGTTTTACTACATGGCAACGATCTTTCTGTTCGGTGCAGAACTCAGCGCGCAATGGGCGGCGGCAGAGTAAGCGGTTCTCCGTGCCCATATGCCGAACCAGGTGGGTCAATCCGACGTTTGGGTTTAGTTTTGCTTGATGTCAACGATCTTGTTTTTCGGCGCCGAACCCTGCGCGCGAGGGGTGGCGACAAGTTGAAGCGCTGGTCCGCGGGGCTGGCGCTCAGTTTTTGCGCGTCGCTCGCACTCGCCGGCGCCGCGCCGAATCCGTTTCCGGCGCCGATCGTCATCGTGTATCCGCTGACCGGTACCGGCGGCACCCCGCCCGAGGTCGGGAGCAACGTCGCGATCCTGCTCTCGTCAAAACTCGCGGACCTCGGCGGGATTACGGTCAAACCCTACACGCCGGGGACCGAGCGTCCGGATTATCTCTCGGCGGCGATCGCGGCGAATGCGGATTACTACATCACGGGATATCTGACGCCGGTCGGAAGCGACGTTTCGCTCATCACGCAGATCGTCTCGACCCACAGCGGGAGCGTGACCTTCAGCTCGACCGCCGTCGTGCGCACCTATGCCGACGTCGTGGGCCAGGCGGACACCTTACGCCTGGCGATCCTGCGCCACGCCGGCCGTGGCTTCCCCGCCGTCGAGGAACCCGCGGCGGCGCCGAGCGACACGCCGGTGCCGAGCAGCAACGGGGCCGGCGTCAACCTCTCGAAAGCACTCAGCCGTCACGCCCGTTCGGCACCGGCAGCCGCACCCTCGTCGCCGGCAAGCTCCGCCTCGGCGGTCGCCGTTACGACGGGTGCGGCCGCAACGGGTCCGGCCGCATCGTCCTCGGCGCGCCCGGCGCCTTCGGCTGGGCCGAAGGCTCGCCTTGTCGCCTCGAACGCTACGCGCGCCCAGGGGCTCGTTACGAATGTCGACGGTGACGGCACGCCGTCGCAGCGCAGCTACGCACAGTTTTCGTTCGCGCTTGCCTTGCGGAAAATCGGATTGCCCGGCGGCGCACTCCCCGTTTCGTCGGCTGACAGCCGCAAATACTCCGGCCAGCTGTGCGGCGCGAACCCCGGCGCCAAAGCGATCTTCGTCGAGACGCTCTCGATGCGTCCGGCGCCCGATAACACGCAGGGCGTTGAATTGGACGTCGAGGCGCACGACTGTGCGGGGACCGTCATCGGGCGCCAGAGCGACGTGGAGACGGTCGGCAAGGGCGGCCTCACGCGCGCGATCGACCGCGCATCGGTAAGCGTCGCCGCGGCCTTCGCGAAGTTTTTCCCGCGAAGCGCGGATATTTAGTCCAGCAGGCCGCCCGGGAGCGCGGTGACGATCGTGCCGGCCTCGAGGTCGATCGTGCGCACGAATGCTTTGACGAGCGGCACGAGACGACGGCCGGGCTCGACCAAAAGACAATCCTGCGCCGGGTAATGCTCGACGGCAATCACGACGCGACCGAGGTCGTGGCCGGCTTCGTCGAGCAGGCGCAATCCGACTAAGTCGGCGTCGAGGTATTCGTCCGGCCCGAGCGGCTCATCTTCGAGTTCAGCGTGGAGATCGCGGCCCACAAAGGCACGCGCTGCCTCCGGCGTGTCGATGCCTTCGAACGCGAGCAGCAGCTTCTCGTGATGGCGCCGCACGCTGCGACAGCGCACGGTGCGCGCCCCCGCGCCATCTCCGATCGTGAACGACCGTCCGGGTTCGAACACCGACGCGCCGTGCGCGCCCGGCCGGCAGCCGAGTTCTCCGTGCACGCCGAAGACCCGGCTCAGGCGCCCAACCACAACCAGGCGCGTCATCGCTTCGGGCCCGGCTATTCTTCCTCGTCGTCCGCGTCTTCGGCTGTGGTTTCGACCGCAGCGATTTTTTCCGGCGCGATTGCTTCATCCTCGAGATCCTCGATCTCATCGTCATCGGCATCGACGATGTCGACGGTCACGCGACCCTCGGCGCCGGCGCGAACGATCGTCCGCAAAGCCTGAGCGACGCGGCCGCCGCGACCGATTACCTTGCCGAGATCTTCGGCGTCGACCTCGAGCTCGAGCACCGCACCACGCGCGTCCGGATGCAGCTCGACGAAGACTCCGTCGGGCTTGCTTACCAGGCGCTTCGCGAGAAACGTCAGTAATTCGACGGCGCGAGCGTGGGCGACGTCGTCGGGAAGCGGATCCCGCTTAACGGCCTCGCGGCGGCGGCGCGGCCAGCGCCCGGCTGCAGCGCCCTCGCCCGGCGGGCCCTCCGCGGGTCCCGTGCGCGGGCGGCGCCGGATCGGACGATCGTCTTCGGGTTCGATTTCATCGATGATCGTCTCGCCGCTTGAAATCGTGCGCGCGCCCAGGGTCGAGCGGCGCTCTTCGTCTTCGACGGTTTCATCCCCGAAGAGGCCGAATTCGTCGTCGAACGAGCTCACGGTTTAACCTTCGCCCTTTTCGGACTTCGGTTTGCGCTTGGTCTCGGGGATCGGTCCGCGCTCCACGAGGCCGCGCTCGGCGAGCAGGCGCCGCACCGGATCCGAAGGCTGCGCGCCCTTGGCGAGCCACGCTTTGATTTTCTCTTCGTCGACGACGACGGTCTTGGGCTCGGTACGCGGATTATAATGCCCGACGATTTCGATGAAGCGCCCGTCGCGCGGCGAGCGCGCGTCGGTGACGACGAAGCGATACGTCGGCTGTTTCTTCGCGCCCATCCGGCGCAGGCGGATTTTGACCATTAGGGTTTCGTACTCTTTTCGGTGTGTCTTAGGATAGTGACGGCATGCGCGGTCGCTTGCCGGCGCCCAATTGTTTCATCATCTTTCGCGATTGCTCGAATTGTTTGACGAGGCGGTTCACGTCGGACACCTGCGTTCCGCTGCCGCCCGCGATCCGGCGCCGGCGCGAGGCGTTGAGCACGTCGGGGCGCCGGCGCTCGAGGCGCGTCATCGAGCAGATGATCGCCTCGATGCGATTCACGTCTTTTTCGGGGATCTCGAACTCTTTGGGAAGCGCCTTCGACATTCCCGGGATCATCTTGAGAATGTCGGTCATCGAGCCCATCTTGCGAACCTGGCGCAGCTGGGCGAGGAAGTCGTCGAGCGTGAACTCGTTTTTGCGAAATTTCGATTCGAGCTCTTTGGCCTGCTCGAGCGAATAGAGGTTCTGCGTCTTCTCGATCAGCGTCAGGACGTCGCCCATGCCGAGGATGCGCGAGGCTAGCCGATCGGGATAGAACGTCTCGAGAGCCGAGAGCTTTTCGCCGACGCCGACGAACTTGATCGGCGCGCCGGTCACGCGGTAGATCGAGAGCGCCGCACCGCCGCGCGCGTCGCCGTCCATCTTCGTCAGGATGACGCCCGTGATCCCAAGGCGCGCATCGAACCCTTTTGCGACCGTGGTCGCCTCTTGCCCGGTCATCGCATCCGCGACGAATAAGATCTCGGTGGGCGCGGTCGCGGCCTTGATCTTCTCGAGCTCCGCCATCAGCGGTTCGTCGATCTGCAGGCGCCCGGCGGTGTCGATGATGACGATCGGGACTCCGAGACGCCGCGCTTCCTCGACGCCGCCCTTCGCGATCGCGACCGGATCTTTCGATGCCCCGGTAAACACGGGCAGATCGATTTGCTTGCCGAGCGTCTGCAGCTGCGCGATCGCGGCCGGCCGGTAGACGTCGGCCGCGACGAGCAGCGAGCGCCGCCCCTGCTCCTTGAGCCGCAGCGCGACCTTGCCGGCGTGGGTCGTCTTCCCCGAACCCTGCAGGCCGACGAGCATAAAGACGGTCGGCGGGGCGTCGGCAAACTGCAGGCGCGCCTCGGCGCCGCCCATCAGGGCTACGAGCTCGTCGTGAACGATCTTGATGACCGACTGGGCCGGCGTCAGCGACGCCAGCACGTCCGCGCCGACGGCTTTTTCCTTGACCGCGTTGACGAACTCTTTGGCGACGGCGAGGTTGACGTCGGCCTCGAGCAACGCGACGCGAACCTCGCGCGCCACATCGTTGACGTCGGACTCCGTTAGTCTGCCGCGACTCCCCAGACGCTGGAAGATCGCGCTGAGGCGCTCCCCTAAGGCTTCGAGCAAGCTCTACGAATCCGCGCTAGGCTTTCGGGGCCGTCTCGTCGATCTTCTTGACCGCGTCGCCGACCGTCTTGATTTTTTCCGCTTCTTCGTCGGGGATGTCGATGTTGAACTCCGTCTCGAACGCCATGACGAGCTCGACCTGATCGAGCGAGTCCGCGCCGAGGTCGTCCGTGATCGACGCCTCCGGCGTCACTTCTGCCTCGTCGACGCCGAGCTGCTCGACGATGATTTTCTTGACCTTGTCGAAGGTCGTGCCAGTTAATTCCGCCATGGATCTCCTACACGCGCTCGCGCGCCCTTACATTAAAAAACCGCCGTCGACTACGATCGTCTGACCGGTTACGTATCGGGCGGCATCCGAGCAAAGAAATGTGACGACCCCGCTCACGTCTTCGGGGGTTCCCGCCCGACCCAGCGGGATCGTGGCGAGGTAATGAGCGCGCGCCTCTTGCGGCATCGATTCGGTCATCGCCGTCTCGATCAAACCCGGCGCGACGGCGTTGACTCTTACGTTCCGCGAGCCCAATTCCTTCGCTGCCGACTTCGCGAGGCCAAGCAAGCCCGCTTTGGAGGCGGCGTAGGCCGCCTGTCCGGCGTTTCCGGCAATCCCGACGATGCTCGAAACGAGCACGATCGCGCCCGAGCGCTGCTTCATCATCGGCCGGGCGACCGCGCTGACAAGGTAAAAGGCCGACTTCAGGTTGGCCGCGAGCATACTTTCGATGTCGGACGGTTTCGAGCGCACGAGGAGCCCGTCGATCGCCTGGCCGGCGTTGGCGACGGCGATGTCGATCGCGCCGAATTCTTTTTGGGTTGCGGCCACGAACGCGTCGACCGCGCTTGGGTCGGTCGCATCGGCGACATAGATCGCGATCTTTGGGTCGATCCCGGTGGCCCGGATTTCAGCCGCGGTCTCGTCGAGCGCGACGGCATCGCGGCCCACGAGCGCCAGGAGCGCGCCCCGGGCGGCGAGGTCGCGCGCGATCGCCCGGCCGATCCCCCGGCTCGCACCAGTGACCAGCGCGACTTTTCGAACGAGGCTCACGCCGGCGCCGATGCGGCCAGGGTTGCTCCGAGATTCTCCAGGCCGCGCTCGTCGCCGACGTGTAAGGCCCGAGGGGCGGCGGGAACCCGCTTGAGCATCGGCGCGAGGACCGCCGCGCCGCCGAACTCGACGACCGCGTCAAGCCCCTCGGCGACCAACCGCTCGGAGGTCGCATGCCAGAGCACTTCCTCGCAGACGGAGCGGATCAGGTTCGCACGGATCGTTGCCACGTCGCGATAGGGCTCCGCGTCGACGTTGGAGATGACCGCAAAGCGCGGCAGCGCAATCGGCGCGCGTTCCACGAACGGCGCGAACCGCGCCCGCGCGGGTGCCATGAGCTCGCTGTGCCAAGCGCCCGAGACGTTGAGCGGTACGACGCGTTTTGCGCCGGCGGCGAGCGCAAGTTCTCCCGCTCGCGCGACGGCGGCCGCGTCGCCGCTGATCACAATCTGTCCGGGGGCGTTGAAGTTGGCTAGGCACACGCGTCCCGCCGTGCCGGCGGCTTCGGTCGCGCTGCGAACGTTCTCGGCGTCAAGACCGAGAACCGCCGCCATTGCGCCCTCGGCCAGCTCCGCCGCCGCCTGCATCGCGAGGCCGCGCTCTTTGACGAGTTCGAGCGCGTCTTCAAAGGTCAACGCGCCGGCGAGCGTCAGGCTGCAATACTCGCCGAACGAGTGCCCGGCGCTGGCCGCGACCGGGAGTGCGCCCGCGGCGGCGGCGAGCGCGTAGTTCGTCACGTAGATCGCGGGCTGCGCGATCATCGTCTCGCGCAATTTCTCTTGCGGGCCGTTCGCGATCAGCCCGCGCAAATCGTACCCAAGCACGCGCTCCGCGCGCCGAAAAAGATCCGCCGCCACCGGATACCGCTCGGCCACCGCACCGCCCATTCCAACACTCTGCGAGCCCTGGCCCGGGAAGACGACGCCGAGGCGCATCAATAGCTCCAGCGCCAGGCGACGGAACCCCACGAGAGGCCGCCGCCGAAGCCGGTGAACAGGATGACGTCGCCCTCGTGGAGGACGCCGCGCTCGATCGTTTCCGAGAGCGCGATCGGGATCGATGCCGACGACGTGTTGCCGTAGTTCTCGATGTTGACGACGATCTTCTTGCGCGGGACGTGCAGCCGTTTGGCCGCAGCTTCGATGATCCGCAAGTTTGCTTGATGCGGGATGATCCAATTGACGTCGTTCGTCGTGAGCCCGGAGCGCGCCAAGACGAGCTTCGCCGTTCCGACCATCGTGTTGACGGCGTACTTGAAGATCTCGCGCCCGCTCATCTGCACTTTGTCCTCGCCCGCTGCGAGTGCCGCGGTCGTCATCGGATGACGCGAGCCGCCGGATTTTACGAACAGGAGCTCCGGATTGCTTCCGTCGGCGCCGAGTTCGCAGTCGAGGAAGCAGTCGGCGCCGGCCGAGGTCCGTTCCACGATCGTCGCACCCGCGCCGTCGCCGAAAAGAATCGACGTGCCGCGATCGTTGAAATTCATAATGCGCGAGAGCGTCTCGACGCCGACGATCATCACGCGCCGGAAGATGCCCGAACGCACGAAGCTCGCCGCCATCGGCAGCCCATAGATGAAGCCGCTGCAGGCGATCTCGATGTCGAACGCGGGTTTGCCGACAGCACCGAGGTTTGCCGCGACGATGCACGCGGTGGCCGGGAATTGGTAGTCCGGCGTGACCGTTGCGACGATGAAGCAGTCGATGTCCTCGGCGCGCAGCCCCGCACGTTTGAGGGCGTGATCGGCGGCATGGGTCGCGAGGTCACTCGAGGCCTGCGCATCGCTTGCGTAGCGGCGCTCGCGCATCCCGGTCCGCGAGACGATCCACTCGTCCGAGGTTTCGAGAATCCGTTCGAAATCAGCGTTGCTCATCACGCGCTCGGGGACGTAGTGCCCGACGCCGCTGATGCGCGCGCCGAAGGGGCCCGAGGTGCCGTTGCGCGAGGCGAGCTCGGTATTAGCCGTGCTTGTGACCGGCCTGGTCCTTCGGCTCGGTGACTTGACGGCCGTCGTAGAAGCCGCAATTTCCGCAGACGAAGTGCGGGCGCTTGGGTTCGTGGCACTGCGAGCACTCGACGGTCGTGACCGGCTCGAGTTTCCAATTCGCCGCGCGCCGGCTCCGCGTCTTCGAGCGCGGGGTTTTCCATTTGAGATTTGCCATGTGTTGTTCTTCTTACTCCGGATGCGGGCAGCGGCAGGCGCCGTCCCTTTTGAGGCCACAGTCGGTGCACAGTCCCCGACAGTTTTCGCTGCACACCAGCACGTAGGGTAGCGCCGAGTCGATCAGTTGCCGCACGAGGTCCTGTAGGTCGAGTTCGTCACCCGAGAGCACGTTGCTTTCGCCCAACGGGTCTTCGCGTTCGCCCGCCGGCTCGATCGTTTCGTGGACGTCGAGGTGCAGCGGGAGCCGCACGTCGTCGAGGCAGCGGGCGCACTCGCCCTCGGCCTCGACCTCGATCGTTCCCCGCATGACGATCCCCCGGCCGAGCCGGCGGATCACAAGCGACGCGTCCGCCGGAGCGGCAAACCGGTAAGACGCGAAATCTGGGACGCCGACGTCCTCGCGAACCGCTAGTTCGCGGCCGGCATGCAGGACGCCGCCGACGTCGACATTCGTGCGAGTGCCCCTCACGCCGTTCCCTTTCTTAAGATCGGGGCGGCGTGCCCCCCGATGGCCCCCAATAAGATCGGGGCGGCGTGCCCCCCGATGGCCCCCAATTCCCCCTCGAGGGCAACCTCCCAATAATAGGGACCCCCTCCCCCCTTGTCAACGCGCTTGGGGGGCGTGAAGGAAGGGCGCACAACGGGAGGGCGCACGAATGGACATCAGCAGTGTACGGTACGGGGCCCAGATCGCGGCGGCGGCCCAGGCGCACGGGCTGGACCCGCAGCTTTTGGCGGCGGTGGCCGCTCAGGAGACGGGCGGGCCGGGGAACAATTCGGGCAACAACATCGTCGGGGACGGCGGACACGGGCACGGGCTGTTTCAAATCGACGATCGGTCGTGGGCGTTTGCCAAGACCCCGGCCGCGATGGATCCCGCGCGAAATGCCCAGATGGCGGCGTCGATTCTGCAGGAGAACTTGCAGCGGTACGGGGGCAACGTTCGCGCCGCCCTATCGGCGTACAATGCGGGTTCGCCGGCTGCGAGCGGAACGGTAACGACGTGGGGCGACGGTCAGACGCTCGGCTATGCGGATTCGGTGCTACGCCACTACGACCAACTCGGCGCGGGAGCGCAGGATCAAGCCCTCGCCGACAACCGCGAAACCGCAAGCAACGTCAACGCGCTTGCCGCTTACGGGGCCACGCAGCCGGCCACGCAATCGAGCACGCAGGCCCAGGAGTTGATGCCGCCCTTAATGGCGACGTTCTCGCCCCCGCCGCCGCTGACGTACAACGGCTCCGAGCAGCAAGCCGCCAACACGGTCGGCGCGCAGGCGGACAAGGATCTCGGCGACCTCGTGGGTGGAGACGACGTCTTCGATCCCCAGGATGGTGTGGAATAGTCGCGGCGCAGGTCGCGTGACGGCAGACGGACATTTTCCAGCAGCGCTATTAGGAGAGCAAGAGGCGACATGGGCAACATCCTTGGGAGCTTGATCGGCGGCGTCACCGGCGGTCTCACCGGTTTGTTCGAAGGCGGTCCGGCCGGAGCCGTCGCAGGCGGTATCAACGGACTCGTTAACGGCGGCAACGATCCGAGCGGTCTGCCGAACATCAGCTCGAGCACGGATCCGACGCTTCCGCTCACGCAAGCGATGGACCAGGCCTACGAACTCGAGAACCTCGAGTTGCAAGGCGAAGAGATGCGACACCAGGTCGCGATGCAGATACAATCGCAGCAGTTCAATGACGTGCAGGACGAAAAAGCCGAGCAGATGCGCGAAATGAACACGCTGCGCGAGGTGGCGATGAAACAACGCGAGGCCGACGACAAGATCGTTAAAGAGTTCATCAAGACGGCCGGCGGCGAATGACGCCGATCGCTCCGATCGCTCCGGCGGTGAAAACGTCGCCGCCGGAGGCTCCGGCAGCGACGGGTCCATTAGCGCCGCTCGACGACACCGCAGAGAGCGCTCCGGATACCGCCACAACATTGGCGGAAGAATTCTCGAAACACGTCGAGGTCGCGCTGCTCGCGCAGCAGTCCCACGCGCAAGAGATGCAGCTGCGGCTCGATCGGATGAAAGCAGACTTCAACCAGGCCCAAGAGGAGCATTCCGAGATCCTGCGGGAGATGAACGCGCTGCGCGACA
Source organism: Vulcanimicrobiota bacterium (assembly GCA_003158195.1). Taxonomy (GTDB): domain Bacteria; phylum Vulcanimicrobiota; class Vulcanimicrobiia; order Vulcanimicrobiales; family Vulcanimicrobiaceae; genus Palsibacter; species Palsibacter borealis. The sequence continues at coordinate 22,691 of PMHP01000073.1, forward strand.
TGGCCCTCGAGCAAGCAAAGAAAGACGACGACGTCCTCAAAAAATACATCGCGATGATCTAGCGATATGCCAAGTCAAAACGCCCGGGCTTTTGCCTGGGCGCTATCGCTCGAACGCGACGGGCCGAGTCGAGAAGTCCGGGCCTTCGCGACGTGTCGTGGTTTTGGGGGGTTCCCACGCAAGGAAAACGAACTGTCCGCGCGCCGCCCGTGCGGGCCATTAGCTCAGTTGGTTAGAGCGCATGCTTGATAAGCATGAGGTCCCTGGTTCGAGCCCAGGATGGCCCACCACGCGAAGAGATGCGGGGATGTAGCTCAGTTGGTAGAGCGCCAGCTTTGCAAGTTGGATGTCAGGAGTTCGAGCCTCCTCATCTCCACTTTATATGGGGGGGAACCCCCCAAACCCCCGGCGCGGACTCCCGCGCCTGTCCACGAGCCGGCCTGCGCGCGCGTTACGGCGCTTGACCCCGCGCCGACGCGCGTGCGCGCGGCGATGCCGCGCGCGGTCGTGTTTGTGGGGTGTGCTCGAGCGGCTATGCCTTGGCAAAGCAAAACGCCCGGACGGTTGTCCGGGCGTTGGGGTGCTTAGGTGCGTGCTACTTGGTGCAGACGCTGATTGAGTTTGAGCCGGCGGAGCAGCGCGGTACGGTGCCTGGGGTGCCGTGGACGAGGGCTGCGATGCCGCCGCCGACGGCTGCCGGGATGAGCCAGGCGAACGGGAAGCCGTGGGCCGAGCTCGAGGCGGGGATTACCTGCGCTTGCTGAGCGACCGGGGGCGTTTCGGGGACTTCCGGCGGCGTCACGACGACCGGGGTTTCCGCGACAGCCTTCACGTACTTCGGATGCGGCACGTAGGCGATGTGCCGGGGCTTGCGCCTCGGGACCACGGCGACTGCGGCGTGCTTGAGGAGCGAGATGTTGCCGCAGACCTGCGGAACGTAGACGACGTTGCCGTCGGAGAGCGCCACCCGCCAGCCCATGACCGATTGGTTCATGACCGCGTTCTGCACGGCATAGACGGAGCCGCGGCGATCGCCCGACATCGCATCGACGCGACGGGGTAACTTCACGTAGACCGCCTTACCGTCGAGAAGATTCCCACGGAATTCCTTATACTCGGCGGGCGTCAACCCGATGCGCGCGGCGGCGTCCGAGAAGAGCTTTGAATGGACGCGGGTCGCATTCCAAACTTCCTCAGCTGAGGCCGGGGGCGGCGACATCAAATGGTCGACGTACATATTGACGATCATGCAAACAACTTCCGTGGACGGTGGCGGAGCTTGCTTTAGTTATACATCGGGGCGGCTAGGAAAAATAGGGGCGAGTCGGCCGCGCCGCTAGGACTAAGGTCCCTGTCCTGAGCATGGTGCTACGCCGGCATGCCCCGAGCAAGTACCGGGCCGTGACCACGACTTCCCCCATCCGGCTGTAAAGTTTCTGCCAAGAAAGACGCGGCGTCCCCAAGTGACGCTCGGGCGGCCAGACGAGCGCCGCGGGGATCTCCACGATCCGGCGATCGGCTTCGATGAGTGCGGCGACCGCCCAGGCATTGAACTCGCCGACCGGCGTGCGCGTGAACAGCGCGCGGAGGGTCGGAGCGTCGTAGGCGCGGACCATGCCGGTAAAGGTGCTCAGGCGGCCGCCCGAGCAGCGACGGAGGACCCAGTTCGCCACGCGGCTGGCGATCAGGCGGTCGAACGGGACGTTCTCCACCTTGCCGCCGGGCATATACGGCGAAGCGATCGCGACGACCGCATCGCTTGCTTGCTTCGCCAGCACGAGGGCCTCGATGACGGCCGGCTCGTAGCTGAGGTCGGCGTCGAGAAACGCGATCGTCTCCATGCTGGCAGCCCGGCAGCCGGTCTCCATGCCCGCTACGAGGCCACGGTTGGTCTCGTGGGTCAGGACTCTCACGCGCCCCTCGTGGGCAGCCGAAAACTCTCTTAGAAGGGACGGTGTGGTGTCTGACGACCCGTCATCGACCACGAGCAACTCGAAGTCGAGCCGTTCCTGGGCGGACTCCAAGCACGCCAAAATGCTCTCGAGTGCAACGAGTAAAACTGGGCCTTCGTTGAACGCGGCAACGACGACCGAAACCCCTGGGCGATTCATTCTTTATACAGCATACGCCCATTGACGCGGCTGTCCATGGACGGTAGGGTCAAATGTACGGGACCTATGACCTAATCACTCCATAAAAGGTCCCGCCCTTTCGGCTCTCTCATTCCCCAGGAGTGGCTGATACTATCGAACAGTCATGTTAACGACGGAGCCGCGCTTGGACACAGATGTGCGGGTCCTGCCCCGCCTCAGACATCGACCCCAGCCTGCTCGTTTTGGTACCGGCTGGTCTTTCATGTTGTTCGGCCTCGACATCGCCGGGGCGGCCGCCGCAGTCTGCGTGGCCCAGTACATCACCCACGAGAACCTCGCCATGCTGGCCGCGATTCCTGGGGCGCCGCAGACCGTGCTGTTCGGTGCGCTCTTCTGGATTTTGCTCTTCGAGCGGATCGGGATGTACCGCCGCTCGTTTTCGACGAGCGCACGCGACGAGGTGTACGCATCACTCGCGGCCTCGGCCCTATCGATGCTCCCAGCGCTGATCCTGTTCTTTGTCGATCCGATTCTCTTCCCACTGCGCCACACGCTTGTCTTGGCGCTTCTGCTGGCGGCGATCGGGATCAGTTTCATGCGCTATGTCGCGCATTCCGGGAGGCAGCGCTTCCCAAGGACGCCGCGGCGGATCGCAATCGTCGGCTCGCCGGAGCGGGTCAGCGCGGTCCCGGGCGAACTTTCGCTGCTGCCCTCGGATCATGTCGTCAGAATTCCGGTCGAGGCGTTCGACGACGACATCGCGGCCTCGTTGCTCGAGGGTGAGGTCGCCGACATCTCCTGGCTGAAGATCGTGCGCGAGCGCAATTGCGACGAGCTGATCGTGACCGAAGCGCTCCCGGCGCGCATGATGCCCGAACTCCTTCGCTATACGGAGGGCAACGGGATCACCTTGGCGTTCGCGCCGGTGCGCATCCGGCCGCACGCTTGCGACTTCACGATTCGTCGCGACGGAGGGCTCGCGCTGCTCTATCCGCGCAGCCTCGTGATTTGTACCCCCGGCGCGGAAGCCGCGCGCCGCCTCCTCGATCTCGCGCTGACGATTCCGGCGCTAGTCCTCCTCGCTCCGCTGATGGGCGCGGTCGCGCTTGCGGTCTACCTCGATTCGGGCGGTCCTATTCTTTACCGCCAGACCCGGATCGGACGTCGCGGCAAGACGTTTGATATCTTGAAGTTTCGCACGATGCGGGTCGACGCGGAGTCGGCGTCGGGTCCGGTGTGGGCCACCCACGGTGAGTCGCGCACGACGCGCATCGGCGCGAAGTTGCGACGCTTCAGCCTGGACGAGTTGCCGCAGCTCCTGAACGTCTTACGCGGCGAGATGTCGCTTGTCGGGCCGCGCCCGGAGCGCCCTTTCTATGTCGAACAGTTCCGGAAAATGCTGCCGCGTTACGACGAGCGGCATCTCGTGCGCCCGGGAATAACGGGATGGTCGCACATCCACATGGAACGTAACGTCGACACGTCGGCCATCGCCGAGCGCCTCAGTTACGACTTGTTCTACCTCGAACACTGGTCGATTTTCATGGACATGCTCATTTTGTGCAAGACCGCGGCTGAGTTTCTCTTCCATTCTGCTGCGTGAGCGCGGCTCCAAACTCTAGCCTCTTCCGAAAAACGCTCCACACCTTCGCGACGCTGCTGATCACGCAAGGGTCGACGATCGCCGCCGGTATTGCGACCGCGCGCGCCTTCGGGCCGGCAGGCAAAGGGGTCTTGGCGCTCGCGGCGATCCTCGTGATGTTCGCGGTAACAACCGGCGACGGCGTGCGCAGCGCGGTCGCGTTTCAAATGGGACGCGAGAAGCGCGACGCGCGAGCCGTCTGGGGAACGGCATTACGGTTGATCTTCGCGGCCGGTCCGCTAGGAGCCGTCGTCTTGATCGCACTCTGGCGGCTCTCGCCGGCTCAACCAGCCTATGTTTGGGCCGCCCTCGCCTTTCCGTTCGCCCTCTACGTGCAGTCGGTCGGCGTCATCTACCTTTTGCGCGACCGCGTCGAGCGCATCAACGTCCAGAACACCGCAACGATCGGGGCGGGCGTCTCGATCGTAACGCTGCTGCTGGTGACCCTCGGGCATGCGTCGCTTACACTCGTCCTTGCCGTTTGGGTCGCGAGCTATGTCGTCGGAGCGATCTGGGCGACGACCGGCGTGCGCGGCCTGCTCGGCGGCAACCCGATCCTGTGGGCGAAAGGGTTGATGCGCCAGCAGCTCGCCTTCGGCTCGAAAATTTCTCTATCGTCGAACGTCACGTTCCTCGCGCTCCGGGTTGACGTTCTCATCGTGAGCGCGTTGCTGCCGCCGGCCATGCTCGGCATTTATACGCTGGCCCTAGCGAGCGGCGAAGTGCTCTTCAACCTCAGCAAGGCCGTTCTTTGGTCGGCGACGGGCCGAATCGCCATGCTCGAGTTCGAGGATTCGGCCGCTCTGTGCGCCCGCATCGTGCGCTCGATCGTCGCCATGCAATTTGCAGCGGGCCTGCTGCTCTTCGCGTTCGGTCCGTGGCTGATCGACATCGTCTACGGCACGCGCTTCGCGCAATCGGGCAGCGTGTTGCGGCTGCTCTTGCCTGGGATCATCTTCTACAGCGCCGACGGGATCCTCTCGACATTTATCGCGGTGCGCGCCGGGCGCCCGGGGCTGCTACTCGCCCTCGAATGCATGACCCTCGCGCTGATCGCTACGATCACGTTCGTGTCCATCGCAAAGCTTGGCATCTACGCCGGCGCTCTCGCGCACACGATTGCGTTCATCGTGTCCTACGCAGTGAAAGTGGGACTCTTCATGCGTCTGAGCGGCCTTGGGCTGGCCGACGTCCTGCTGCCCCGGCCGGCAGATTTACCGTACGCGTTGCGGCTGCGTCGCGGCGCCGCCGGGACCTGAAAGTTCGTAGACGGTGTTTCGGTAGAAGCGGCGTCGATCGAGCTTACGAAAATCCGATGCGAGCACGCTTTCGACGATTTCGCAACCATAGTGGCGGTCCTCGGGCAGACAGGGCTCGCCGTCGACGAACCAGATGTGCCGGTAGTGCGCAAACTGCGCGAACGCGGCGCGCGCGACGGCCGGGGAAGCGACGCTGAGCGTTCGCACCGAGTACCGCTCGGACGAATACGGGCGAGGATACGGCGCGAACGGCACGTTGCCCCGATACTGACGCTCGAACGCGGGGAGCCCGTCAGCCGGGAAGATTGCGATGACGTCGTCGCGCGTTGCGTGAGCTTCGAGGTACGGCGCGACCCGCTTCCAGTCGCCCGGCTGCGCGAGAAAGCGGTACTGTGTGAAGAGCGCGAGCCCCGTCAGCAGGACGCACGAGGCGAATGCTAGCGCGAGCGTCGGGCGCGGGCCGTCGCGGACAGCCCGGAAAACGCCGTAGCTCGCCGCAACGACCGGAACGAAGAGGGCGACGAAGTAGCGTTCGTTGAGCTGCTGCAAAAGTGCGGCCGCGAGCGCTACGTACGTAAGTTGAATCGCCGCCGCGCAGACCAAAAGCGCGAGCAGTTGCCGAGAAACTTTCGGCTGGGACAGGCCGATCGTCAAGACCGTCACGCCGACGAACGCGAGATAGGCCGGCCGCCCGAAGGGGAGGGCGTTCCACGTGAAGTCGCGCGGAAACGCGAAAGCGACGAACCAGTGCCCGACGCTAAGGACCAGTGGCCACAGGGGAGGCTGGGCGAGCGTTTCGTAGCCGCCGAATTGGGAGCGGGCGGCGATGGCGAGCGGGACGACGGCTAGCCCGACCACACTCGCGCACGCGACGAACGCGCCGAGCGCCCGCGGGCGTCCGAGAACCAGGAGCGCGCACCCGAATCCGACGAGCATGAAGGCCAAGAAGTATTGCACGTAGACGGCGCAAATCGCCAGCAGCACGAAGGCGGTGCGCGCCCTCCAGCTCGCTCCGCTTGCGAAGCCGCTGTCGAACGCCAACCACATGAGAGCCGAAAGGAGCAACGCAAGCGCGTACAAGCGAATCTCGAGCGCGGCCAGCACGACAAACGGATTGAGCGCCACGAGCAGAGCGAACGGCACCGGGTCGAACTCGGGAGCGACGCGCGTTCCGATCTTCGCCATGACGAAGAGGAATGCCGTCGCGCACAGCACCGAGAACAAACGCGCGAACCAAACCGAGGCGTTGATTTCGCGCCAAGCCGCCAATATCCCGAAGTAGAGCGGGGCTTGAAGTTCGTAACTCATCGCGCGCGACAGCGCGTAGCCGACGCCGTGCGCCGTCGTTGCGAGGGTGTACTCCTCGTCCGTCCAGGTTCCGAAAGCAGCGGCCGCCCAGGCCAGCGCCGCAAAATAAACGACGGCCGCCAGGACGAGGAATAGTGCCTTTGGTCTTACTTCCAAACTAGCCGGGGGCTTCGCGAGCGGCCCGACCGGCCCCGTTGTCGATGCGGAAGACGTTTGCGAAGAGCGTGCTCGCTTTATGGGGTGCGCCGGCTCCTGCTGAGCGCGGGTTTGAGAATGCGGCGCCACGCCGAGCTAAGTGTTCCGGCGATCCGGGCGCCCCCCGGCAAGGTGGCCACGCCGGCGAGCAACCAGAGCACCTCATCAGCGACACGGAACTCAAGGCGTTGCGCTTCACGCAGACGTGCTTGCATCTTGCCGAACCGCAGCGCGCGGCCGTAGAGACGCGCCGAGTCGTAGAAATGGCGCCGGCGCTCGGCCGCAAAGACCGCCGCGAGGCCGTCGACGTAGCGCTCGGGTGTGCGCGCGATTATTTCGCCCAGCTTCGCGTCGCCTAACTTGTAGCGCGCGGAATCCTCCGACAAACTGCCGGCGCGCCGCTGGTACTGCACGAGCACGCGATCGATCGCGAGCGCGTCCGTCGCCTTCAAGACCCGAAGATACCATTCCAAATCCTCGGGGACGCAAAAGTCTTGGCCCTGCGGCAGCGCAACGTCGAAAAAGATCGAGCGCTCGAGCAGCAGCGCCCGCCGGACCAGCACCGTCGAGGGCTGCACGAAGTTGCACTGCGCGAGCGCTCGCGCCATCGCGGGACCTTCGACGAAGGAGAGCTTGTCGCCGATGCGTTCGCAGACGAGGTGCGTGAATTCCGGCGTGACCGCAAAGGTCGACGGCACGTCCACGCGACCGCGTTTCTCGACGCAATAGTCCGTGAAAAGAAACCCCGCCTCAGGTTGCCCCTCGTGAGCGAGCCGGCAGGCCGCGAGTTTCTCCGGATACCAGAGATCGTCCGCGTCGCAGAAAGCGATCCAGGGCGAGGTCGCTTCTCGAATTGCGTGGTTACGAGCAGCGGCGACGCCGGCGTTGCCCTGCTCGAGAACGCGCGCGCCGAGCGAGCGCGCGACGCCCGCCGTCGCATCGAGCGAGCCGTCGTCGACGACGATTATCTCGGCGGGCGGCTCCGTTTGGGCTTGGATGCTCGCGATCGTCTTCGCGATGCGAGTCGCTTCGTTGAAGGCCGGAATCGCGACGCTGACGGCAAACGGTTCACGTTCCACGTAGAGACTGGGCCGGACGCATGCGGGGAACGGGCGCGCTGATCCGGCGGCCGGCTCGCAGCGCGCGCGGGGCGTAGAGATTGAGCGCGATCAAGGGCAAGGACTGCCCGAGCCAAACGTACTTGATGTAAAACGGATCCAAGAAAAGCATGTGAATGAAGAGGGCGAGCATGCCCGCTTCGAGTCCGAGACGCGTTCCGTACAGCCAACTGGTTTTCGGAATGACGCTGAGCTGGCGGAAACCGACGTACCAGCAGACCAGGACCAAGGCGAAGCCGAGCACGCCGAAATCGTTGAGAGAGACGAAGATGAGGCTGTGCCCGGGTCTGGTCCAACCGGCGAACTCGGGTTGGAAGACCTGGAGCAAATTGCGATCGTAAACGTACTGGTAAGACTCGACGCCCGCCCCGAAAAGCCAGTGGTCGGAAAATGAATGAAGGCCGGTCTGCCAGATGTCCGTCCGGCCGCTGCCGTTAACGAACGTCTTGTCGAACAGGCGCGCAAGCACGTCGGGATAGAATGCCGTTACCGTAACTAAGGCCACCCCGCCCAAGGCGAGTGCACCCAAACGATGCTTGCTTCGTATGGCAAAATACGCGAAAAGTGCCACGGCTCCAAAGAGGGCGCTGCGCGACCCGGTAACGAGCACGGCCGCAATCATCGGGGGGATCGCAAGCACGCACGCAAGGCGGACCGCGATCCCGCGAGCGTAGAACAGGCCGGCGAGGGCCAACGCCATTGCGATCAAGAAGGCGCCGGCGAGGAAGTTCGGGTCCTCAATGTTGGAGCTTGAGAAACCCTGCAACGCCAGGCGGTGGCCGTGACTGTTGACGTCGAGGGTCACGTGGCCGGAGTAGTACTGATGCAGTGTAAAGACGGCTGCGCCGACGCCGGCCAGCACGGTTAGCGCCATCGTGATCTGGAATTCCATCTTGCCGACGGGATAGGTCGCGAGCACCGTCATCATGAGGAGCAGCATCAGCATCGTGGCAAACGTGTTCGCACCTTTGCCGAACTCCGGGGTCCACATAAGGGTCAAGGCCGCATACGCTACCAGAGCGACCCACGGATACCAGCTCGGTCCCGGAACGAGCGCGCGCCGCGTGACCAGCGTTCGTAGGGCGAGTGCGCCCGCCGCCGCGAAGCCGATCAGCCGGACGAGCGTGGCTCCGCCCGAGACGGCCAGGAGCGCATCGAAGGGCACGAGCGCGACGTAGAGCCCGAACGGAAAAATGAGCGGATAGCGGAACGTCAGGAACACGCAAACCGGAAGCAGCGCGATTGCGAGCGGTTCGATCGCGTGCCATCCTGCTAAATCCCCGATCGAAGCCAGCCCCTTGGCGCTGAGGAACAAGTACAACGCCACGCAGGCGGCGACCGCCGTTTTGAGCCAAGGAAAGGCGCGTACGGCGTCGCGAACGCGCCGAACGATTCCGCTCACGTCGCCGCGGCCGCCCGTCGTAGGGCACGCAGGAGTTTCTCTTCGCCGTCGCCTTTCGAGCAGACCGCGTTCGCTCCGGAGATCACGCAGGTCGCGGCAAACATCGCGTCGCTCGATT
>PMHP01000073.1:31849-54605 GCA_003158195.1 Vulcanimicrobiota bacterium
GCGATCACGTCGAAGCCGGCGTTCGAAAGCACGCGCCGCAGATACGGCACGAAGATAGTTTGGGGCTCGATCAAGTACGTGCGCATCCGCTGTTCCTTCCCGGCTAGTTGACAATGCCGTTGCGAACGGCGTACACCGCAACGCCCGAACGAGCGTTGACTTTTAGTTTCGCTAGAATGTGGCTGACGTGGTTCTTGACGGTCTTCTCCGAGAGGGAGAGCCGGTTGCCTATTTCCCGATTCGAAAGCCCGTCTGCGATCAAACGCACGATCTCGAACTCGCGGCCGGAAAGCTCGCTCGCCTCGCTCGAGCGGGTCGAACGCCGGCGGAGCATGGCTCCGGCTAGGCGCGGGTCCGCGTAGTAGTCTCCGCGCGCGATCGAGTGGACGATTTCGATCATCGTCGCGGGTGAGGTGTCCTTGACGATGTACGCCGCGGCTTTCGCCGAGAGCGCACGTTGCATCACGCGGGTACGATGCTGCGCGGAAAGGACGCAAACCCGGCTCTGCGGCGACGCGCTTTCGCAGGCATCGATCGCCGCTTCGATCGGCATCGTGAGCCCGTCGATATCGAGAACGATCACGTCGGGCCGCAGAACCGCGAGCTCCCCGGCGTTGATCGATGGGGAATCCCCGACGGTCGCGATCGACGCATCTTGACCGTAGACGTGGCGCAACGCATCGACGACCAAGCGGTGCGGCTCGATAATGTAGAGGCGTACGTCCTGGCGGGAGCCGAGCAGCGAGCGGTGTTCGCTCACACGGGGGTTCCCGGGGGTAGCGAGACCGACTGTCCCGCACCGAGGTAGTAGTCGTTCTGGGCGCGCCGGTCGGGCCGAATGCGATTGAGGACGACCCCCAGCAGATTGATGCCGCCGACCGAGCGCAGCTTTTCGACCGCAGCGCGAACCGCGCGGCCTTCGGAGGACGTCGATGAAATGACCAGCACCGTGCCCTCGGTCTTCACGCCGAGGACGATGCCGTCAACGATCGAACGCAGCGCCGGCGCATCGACGATGACGAAGTCAAAGCGCTCGCGGGCTGCCTTCAACAGCCGATCGAACGCTTCGCTCTGCAGCAGGCCGACCGGATTGGGAGCGGGGCGCCCGCTCGTGAGGATGGAAACGCCGGCGTGTTCGGTCGGGCGGATCGCGTCGTCGAGCGAAGCGACGCCCACCAGGACATCGGAAAGGCCCGATTCGTTCGACACGTTGAGCTTGTCGTGCATGCTCGGACGGCGCAGATCCGCGTCGACGATCAAGACGCGTGCCTTCATCTGCCCGAGGCTAATCGCCGTATTCATCGCGATCGTCGATTTCCCGTCGCCCTGATCGGCGCTCGTGAACGCGATCGTGCGCGGCGGATGATTCGAGGAGTAGCGCAGCGACGCCACGAGCTGATAGAACGCTTCGACCGCAAGCGGCTTCACCCACGCGCTGTCTTTCGAAGCGAGACCGTCGACCAGCGGAATCGTCGCGAGCACCGGGATGCCCAAACGCTCCTTGATATCGTCCTCGCTCCGAAACCGATCGTCGAAGAAGTCGGCCAGAAAAACTCCGGTTACGCCGAGGATGAAGCCCACGATGATGCCTAGGGCCATATTGAGCGGGATGTTTGGGGTAACGGCAAAATTCGTGGCGTCGGCGGGCTGCGTGATCGAAACGTCGCTGAGCGCCGTCGTCCGCGCGATCAGCGCATCCTGATACTTCTGGTGGAGCGCCGTGTAGACGTCGGTCGCCGCCTTAGCCGAACGTTGCAAGTCGGTGATGCGACGCGATTCGATCGGTAGCCGATCGAGCTGGGGCTGCTCCGCGGTGCGCTGCGCCTTGAGTTGCTGGATCGATGCGGCGGCTGCGCTAGCCTGTGCCTGCAGCGTCGTCTCTTGTTGTTCGAGCGCCTGATAGACCGGATTCGGGCCGTCGCTCACGGCCGAGGTCACCGTCGCCGGCTGATCCTTCAGCTCCCGCTTCGCTTCTTCGAGCGCCGACTTCAATTGGATGACCGTCGGATAGTCCTCGGTGTACTGCTTCCGCGCGGCGGATAGCTGCATCGTCAGCGTCGATATCTGCGCCTGCAAGTTTGCGACGACCGGATTGCCCGAGTCCGTCTTGCCGGCGACGATCGTTTCCGGCGTCGAATCAAGCTTGTCTTGGACCGCCGCGAGCGAGGCATTCGCCGTCTGCTCGTCGACCTGGGCTTGCTGCAGCTTCGTCTCGAGCAGCTCGGCTGAGTTCAGTTCGTTCGTCGTCTGCGTCGGCAGGTCGGCGATCCCCGTTTCCTGCTCGTATCCCGTAAGCGCCTCTTGCTGCGCCCGCATCCGCGCCTCGGCGAGCGGGAGTTCCTTTTGAAGATATCCGATCGCCGTGTCGGCTTGACCCGCAACCATCTGGCGCTCGTGCTCGACGAACACGTTCGCGTAGGCGTTCGCTATCCGCGCTGCCGTCGCCGGATCGTCCCAGGTGATCGAGAGCGTGATGATCGCCGTGTCCGCGACCGGCCGCACGAACAAATGTGCGAGCAGTTGGTCGACGCTGACGCCGAGGCCGAGCTGCTTGATCACTTCCTGCGAAACGGGCGCCTGCTGCATCAACTCCGCAATCTGCTCGGAAGATTGTTGTCCGGTTGCCGCGAGCAACGCGTTGAGGATCGGCAGGTTCGTGCCGTTCGGATCGGTATTCGCCGCTTCCTCACTCGCGCTGTTGCCGCCGGCGATGAGTTTCGTCGAAACCGTATACTTCTTGGGCGTGACGAACGAGAATATCGTCACGGCGATCGCGAACGCAGCCCAAATCGCAAACAGGAGTTTGCGGCGCCGCCAAATGCTCGCCAGGAGCCGGCGCGCGTCGAGGTCGCGCGAGGGCGTCTCGGTGACCTGCGCAAGATCCAAGGGGTAGGGGGTCACGATCGTTGGAAGGCGCGAGGCGCCGTTTGGTTTATCGAGCATCATATCGGCCTAAGGTATGAGGAAGCGCAAGAGGTATAGGGGAGAGAGGTAGTCAGCTTTCTTGCCCGCCTGAGGCACGAACACGAGGTCGCCCTTCTGCAATTTCAGATCGTGCGAGAAGTCGCCGTTCTTAAGAATCGGGTAGAGGTTGACCGTCTGAATGCTGATCTTCCCGTCCTGCCCCGTGCGCGAGACGCTAACGTGATTGAGATCCGGGTTTTGCGCAGTGCTTGCTCCAGCTCGGGCGACCGCCATCGCAACGTCGTCACCTTCGTGTAGCGCTACGTCACCCGGCTTGTCGACCGCTCCGGAAACCACGACGTTGAAGACGCTTGGCGAGGGAACGTACACAGTCTCGCCGCTCTCGATCGCGACATTTTGGCTCTCGTCGCCGTCGTGGAGCAGCCTCTGCAGCGAGACGCTCTTGGTCGTGCCCTCGGGAGCTTCGAGCCGGGCGTCCGGAAAGTCACCATCGACCGGACCGAGACCGCCGGCCGCTGCGATCGCGTCGGTCACCCGGGCCGGCGGAGGCAGCGTGTACTTCCCGGGTACCTTGACGTTGCCCAGGACAAGTGCTTCAACCGGACCGACCGTATAGATCGCTACGGTGACTTGCGGATTGCGCAGATATTTATGGAGCTTGCGGGCGACCGCCGAGCTCGCCTGCGCCGTCGTCAGCCCCGCGACCATCACTTCACCAACCAACGGCAGCGCTATCGTGCCGCCCTGGACGACGCGCAACGGCGCCGGCGGGGTCAGGGTTGTCTCGCCAAAGACCGTTAAGGTAATCTGATCGCCTTGCCGGATGCGGTAGGTGCGGGCCGACTGTACGGTCGCGTCGTCGCCGGGAGCGACGGTCTCCGGCTGGGCCTGCGCAAAGGCCGGGCGCCCCGAGGCGCCCACGATAACGGCAAGTCCGAACAACGCCAGCTGCCGGCGAAGTTTGGCTGAGGGTGAAATCATGTCGGCTCCAGGATAACGATTCCGCGGACAACAGCGAAGTGGCCCTGTGGCCCTATACTAGGGACTTCTGGCCCCCCCGCGGCCGAACCCGCCTAGAAGACCGGTGGCCGTCGCTGACCACCGCTGACCAGCGCCCCTTCCTCTCATTATCGGCAGTTCCGCCTGCCTGACGATCGATTTGTCCGATACACTTGAGGTGACCATGCCCGCCCCTCGGATCGCTTGCATCATGCCGGTTCTCAATGAGATCCGGTGGTTGCCCCAGGTCCTCGCATCGATCGAAGCCCAACAAATTCCGCGCGAGCGTCTATTCTTTATCGCCGTCGACAACGGCTCGTCCGACGGCGGGGACGCGATGATCTCGGACTGGTTAACGCGCGCCGGCATCCCAGGCAAGCTCGTGCGCGCTAGCGTGCGGTCGATTCCGTTTGCGCTGAATGCGGGGCTCGGAGAAACGCGCGATGACGACATCGTCGTGCGACTCGACGCTCATACGCTCTACGATTCCGCCTACCTCAGTACGATTGCGCAAGCATTCGAGACGCTCGAGCCCGACGTGTGGTGCGTCGGCGGTGCGCCGACTCCCGCTCCGTCCGATGACTTTTCCTCGGCGCTCGGCGAAGCGCTGTATTCGAACCCGATGGGCTTGGGGCCGGCCGACTATCGCGGGGCCGTTACGGCCGGGCGCGTCTCGACGGTCTATCTCGGCGCCTGGCGTCCCGGCGTCCTCAAGCGCCTGGGCGGCTTTGACGAGCGCTGGCTCGCAAATGAAGATTGCGAATTGACCGAAAGGATCGCGCAGGCCGGCGGCGTCATCATGCGGATTCCGGTGCACTGTGGGCGCATCTGCACGCGCGGCCCGGCCGCGACCGTGCGGCAGTGGTCCCGTTACGGGTTTTGGCGCGCGCAAACGTTCAAACGCTATCCGGCGGCGGTTCGCCCGCGACACGTCATCGCGCCGGGTGCGCTCGTCTTCGCACTGGCCCTTCTCGTTTCGCCGCTACGGCTCGTCCTTGCGCCGCTCTACGCGGCCTACGCGCTGGCGACGATCGCGCTGCGACGTCGCGGTGAACGCCCGCTCGTGACGGCGGCAACGCTCGCCTTTTTTCCACTCGTGCACGTCGGATATTCGCTCGGCCTCATTGCAGGCGCCGTTCGCTCGCCGGCGACGCTAAAACCAAAGCGGCATGCGCCCGCTTTTCATCGTTAGTCCCTAAAGGAACCGCATCGCCGCACCGACGCTTGGCGGTATCGGTAACTGAAAAAGATACCTGTTGTTGAACATGAAGCCGGCTCCCGGCAAGCCTTCGCGTGCCGCTTCGGGAGCGATTTGGGTCAACCACGGTCCGGGTAGTCCCCACGCGGTGTACGTCGAGTCCGCTTCGGTTTGCAGCTGGATGCCCGGCTGTTTGCCGCCGGTGTCGATAACGAAAGCCCCGTAGTGATCCTCATCGAGCGTCCGGAGGATGACCTTTACCAGCGGAGCGGCGCTTAGCCCATTCACGTCGGCGTCGTGCATTGCGAGGTACATTCGACTGCCTTCGGGGGCGTTGCCCGGACACTGTCCGTCACCGCTCCCGTAGAACGGCGCGGGAAGCGGCTCGCCCTTGCCGGGGCATTCAACCGCGACTGCAAGCGCCTGCGGAAGCGCGCCGCCGGCTGTAATCGCCGCAAGCAAGTCCTTTGCGCGGATTATTCCCATCGAAACCGGCGTGCCGCTTGCGGTCGCGCCGCAACCGCTGTTCCAATGCGGCCCGGTGTACGACGGGTTGGTAAAGCCGTTGCCCGAGAGCGCGCAGCGACCGCCCCAATTCACCGTTAGAACGCCGTCCCGCGGCGGCCACTCGTGCACGACCCAGAAGTCGTACTCGTAACCGGCGGGCGCGTCGATCAGCACGAGATGGTCGTCCTCGCCGGGCGCGTCCCCATGCTGCGGTATCTCGCGCGGATCGACGTAAACGGTCAGGCCTTCGACATTGCAGGGAATGTGACCGTACTTCGAGGTGCAGTGAATCTTCACGGGCTCGTTCGCACCCGCACGGTTCAGGTAGATCGGCTCGCCGTGATCGCGCAAAATGTTCGCGGCGTTGTTCGCCGCCATGCGGCCGAGCGAGAAGTCTCCCAAGGCGGCCACCCACGCCGCGCTTTTCGGGTTCACGGTGGGCGGGTTTGGGATCTTCTGCGAGAACGGGCTCGCCGGAAAATAGGGCACGACGCCGGCCGGCGGATCGTAGACCATTGACGTCGACGGGGCGACGCCGCCGGCCGGCGAAGTCAAGTTCGTCTGCGTGCTCGCTGCAATCGTACCAATGAGGCCGATCGCTACGGCGACAATAATCGTGGCCAGGTATTTCATCTCTCAGCTGGCGGTGCCGGCGGCGCCGGGTGCGCCCGTCGTGACCAGCTCGATTCCGCGCGATACGCCGACGCTCGGTTCCCAGCCGATGAGGCGTGCCGATTGGCTAACGTAGGTGCGCTTCGCTAGCGACGAGCGCAGGCGATACAGCGTGAACGGCGAGCGGGCGCCCAGAATCGTCTCCGACACCTTTCCGAGCGCGAAAACCAAGAGACGAGGAAGGTGCATGACGCGCGCCTCCGGATCGGCCTTGCGCAAGACCTCGTTTTGGGTCGGCACGTTGGAGTCGATGATCTGCACGATTTCACCGTGGGTGAGCCGGTGCTCGATCGCCGAGACGATCGCATCGACGACGTCGTCGAGGTAGACGAATGGCGGCCGCACGGTCCCGTCACCAAGAACGATATACCGGCCGCCGAGGCGGCGCGCGACGGCGGCGCTAACCAGCGGCAACGGACCGCCGAAGATCAGTCCCGGTCGAAGGATCACCGCAGGCAGGTGCTGCTCGCGGACCGCGTTGCTCACGAGCTGTTCGGCGTCGAGTTTCGCGCGGCAGTAGCTGTCGCGCTCGAGGGTGCGCGGTTCGAGCGGTGAGGATTCGGTCAGCGGGGCATCCTCCGGCGCGCCGGACCACTGCGGGACCGCCATCGAACTGATGTGCACGAGTTGTTCGACGCTATATTTCAAGCAGGCCTCGATAACGTTCTGCGTACCAACGACCGTCGATGCGTGCATTTCGGTCCAATCGCCGCGCATCGCCGCGCCCGCGTGCACGACGACGCGGGCACCGCGAACGGCGCGTTCGACGGCGATCGGATCGCGCAAGTCACCCGTGCACACTTCGACACCCGCGCGCGCTTGGGAAGGTGCTTTCCGGACGAATATCCGTACGCGTTCGCCGCGTTCGATGAGCCGCGCAACGATTGCGCTCCCGAGGGCCCCCGCGGCGCCGGTAACCAGGATTGGTACGTCATCGGCAAGTTCCGGCGCGCGCGCGGCACTCGCCGCAGCTTCGGCTTCGGCCGCCCGCGCGACCCGCTCGATCCAATCGACGACGGGGATTGCATCGGCGGCGGAGACCGGAACGGGAAGACCGTTGTCGAGCGTCCGGTAAAAATCTGCGATCAGCTCTTGGAGGCCGTGATACGGGCGAATCGTCTTGCGAACGACGCCTGCGGCGCTCTTGGCGTAGTCGATGACCGGCGCGAGCAGGTCCGAGTAGATGCCGAGTACGCGGTCAACGGGTTTGGGCAGACGCGTCAGGACCTGGCCCCCCTGGGACATGCGCATCGCATCGACGCGGAGCACGCCTTTGGAGCCTTGGACGATGATCAGGTGTTGGATCGGCCTGATATTCCACGAAAGCTGGAACTGGCCGATCCCGTCGCGGCAGCGTACCTGCGCGCGCCACTCGTCAAAGACAAGGTTCTTGTCGCCGCCGAAACTCGCCCACTCGGCGTGAACGTCCTCGATCGGTCCGAGAAAGGCCTCGAAGAGATAGAGCGCGTGCACGCCGAGATCCCGGAACGGGTATCCCGCGCTGCGATACTGAGGCGGTAGCGGCCCGCCCTCATACGTTGGATAGAACCCGCTGCGCAAGATGTCGAGCGAAATGACTTTACCGATGCGTCCGGCGCGAACGGCTTCGAGCGCGCGGCGTACGTGCGGATCGTACAACACCGAATGATTGACGCACACGCGCAGGCCGCGAAGGTCTGCCTCGGCTACGATAAGCCGGCAGTCCTCGACATCGGTCGCCAACGGCTTTTCGACGAGCACGTGCATGCCGAGCCGGAGGGCCTCGAGCGCGATTACCGCGTGCGTTTCCGGCGGGGTGAGAACGTGAATGACGTCGGCCCCCTGTGCCCGGAACGCCTCGAGCGATGCGACCGCCCGCGTGCCGAAGCGCCGCGCAGCATCTTGCGCCCGTTTCGGATCGACGTCGCACACCCCGAGAAGTTCGACTCCCGCGATCCGTTTCAAGGCGGCAACGTGAAATTGGCTGATCTGCCCGGCGCCGACGATGCCGACGCGGTGACGAATGTCTTCGCTCATGAAGCTAATCGGCGATGGTCCGCGTTTCGCAGCCGCGCGGCGCGGTCGTAGACCTCGGCGTACTTCTGGGCCTGTACGGGAAAGGTGAACTCTGCCAGAACCCGCTCGCGGCCGCGGGCGCCCATCGTGCTTCGGAGTTCGTCCGATTCGAGGAGGGTCACGAGCCGGTCGGCGAGCGCAGCCGGATCCTCGGCAGGAACGAGATATCCGCAGTCCCCGTCGATCACGGCTTCCGGGATCCCGTCGACGCTTGTCGCGACAACGGGGAGTCCGACGGACATCGCCTCCAAGATCGCGACCGGAAGACCTTCGTTCCGCGACGGAAGCGCGGCGATGTCAAAGGCGGGGAACAGCGTTTGGACGTCGCTTCGAAATCCGGCGAGAACGAACGACTCGCCCAAGTTGCGCTCGGCTATCATTCGTTCGAGTCGCGCCCGCTGCGGGCCGTCGCCGAAGACGACGAACCCCACGCTCGGATACCGGCGGGTCACGATCTCGGCCGCCAGCACGAGGACGTCGATGCCCTTTTCGACGCTCAGGCGTGCCGCCGTACCGATGACGCGCTGGGGCGGCTTCGCGAACAGCCCAAGCAACGTGTCGCGGGCCCCGGGCGGCACTTCGACCAGCGCCGGAGCTTCGATCGCGTTGCGAATCGTGACGATGCGATCGCGCCGAATTCCGCCGGCGATCAATTTGTCGGCCTGAGCGTTGCACACCGCGACCGTCAGATCCATCCGTCGTAACGCAAGCCAATCGCAGGCCATGTAGACGGCGAGCCGCGAATCCGAGGCCACCCAGAAGTGGGCGATCCCGACACAGGGAACGCCGGCCATGCGCGCAGCCAGCAAGCCGACGACGTCGGCTTTGTAGCCGTGACAGCAGAGCACGTCAGCGCCGGCCTCTCGGAGCCGGGCCGCCACCTCGCGGACCATTCCAAGGAGGTTGGGCCGGTCGTGGACGAGTTCGACCGCGCTGAAGCCTTCGCGCCGCGCAGCGCCGAGCATTTCGCTCCCGCGATTGACATCGTCGCGCCCGCGCTCGCCGAAGACAAAAAAAATGGACTCGTATTCGGGCGGCAGCGTTTTCGCGAGCCCGATCATTATTCGCTCGGGCCCACCGTAAAACGCCGAAGAGACGAGATTGACCACTCGGCACGCCGTTACCGGCTTCGCACCGTCTTGCACCGGTCCAAGAGTTATCGCCACGTCAGATTCCACCTACGCCCGCGCGAGCCGCCGGCAGGATCGCCACGCCGTCGCTGCCGCCGCGCCGATCGGATTCACTCCGACGTGCGCTTGCGCGTAGAGCGGCAGCCGCCAGGCCGAGCTTGAGGTAAAGCGGCGCATGAGGTCGCGGCCTTCGCGCCATCGCCCCCAGTACGTAAGCACGCAGGCCGTTTTGAACGCACGGGCTGCCAGAACGTCATTTAAGAGCCCTTTCAATTCGGCCGGGCAGACGGCGTACAATTCCGATGGATCCTGCAGAATCGGTTCGATTCCGCGCAGAGCCAAGGCGCGGTGGTTCAAGGCCGATGAATCGGCATGGTAGGTTGCCAGCGGTTCGAGATTCACGATGGCGGGTTCGGTCAAAAGCATCTTCAGCGTCAAGAATCCGTCTTCTCCGTACATGCAGCCGTGCTCGTAGAACCCGCCTAGCCGGCGAACGACGTCGGTTCGCATGACCATCGAACACACCCAGGACATGAAGGCGAGCAGGTGCACGGTGAAGCCCGGCTCGGAGCGATCGTTTAGGCGATACGTTTGACTGCGCAAACCGCGTTTACGCCAAAGCGGTACGGTCGATTCTCCCGGCGGCTCGCGCACGGAAGCCGACGTCACCGAGGCCGCCTCGGGCTCCAGTTCAAGTAATGCAACGCTGCGCTCGAGGAACGTAGGAGACCACTCGTCGTCGGCATCCAAGAACGCCAAGAGCGAACCGCGGGCCGCTGCGATCCCCGTATTGCGGGCAGCACCCGGTCCGGCATTCGGCTGCACGATGAGGCGGAGCGCTGGCTCGTGAAGAGATTCGACGATTTCGCGCCCGCCGTCGGTCGAGCCGTCGTCGACGATGATGAGCTCGACGTCGGTGTACGACTGGCGCGAGATCGAGTCGATCGCGCGACGGATGTACGAGGCTTTATTGAAGAGCGGAACGATAACGGAGACCATGATGT
Source organism: Vulcanimicrobiota bacterium (assembly GCA_003158195.1). Lineage (GTDB taxonomy): Bacteria > Vulcanimicrobiota > Vulcanimicrobiia > Vulcanimicrobiales > Vulcanimicrobiaceae > Palsibacter > Palsibacter borealis. Next base: position 42,340 of record PMHP01000073.1, read on the forward strand.
GGGCTTCCCACAGTATCGGGAGTCCTTGCCGCGAACAATAGGGTCGAGTGACCTCTCTTCCCCTTCTCTTCGGGGGGTACGGGACGGCGCACTGCTTGGCGCGGACGGCTAAAGGTGTGCGCAGCGCAGGTCGCGCCGAGAAAGGGCCGGCCCCGCGGGCCCAGAAACCGCAGGAAAATGGCCGCGCACCGTGGCGTTACGCGTAGCGATAACTTGCAGCGCGCGATAGCGACGCTCGCCGTCGTCGCGGTCGCGCTGGGCATCTTCGCGCGGCTCAGTGAGCTCGATCACCAGCTGTTTTGGTTCGACGAAGCGTACTCGATGCTGCGCATCACGGGGCACACGGATCGCGATTACTATGCGCTCTTCGACGGAAGCGTGCGCCCTGCAGCGGAACTTGCCGCGTTCCAGCACATCGTTCCGAAGCTGGGCCTCGCGGACTCCTTTGCGTCGCTCGCCTTTGAAGAGCCCCAGCGCGGGCCCCTCTACTATCTTGCAGCGCGGGTGTGGGGAGGCATTTTCGGTGACGGCGTCGCGGAGATGCGGAGCTTTTCAGCCGTGCTCGGCATCGTCGGGATCGGGCTCGGATATCTCCTCGGCCGGCGAATGACCGGCTCGCGGCTGGGAGGCCTCGTGCTCGCCGCGCTGGTAGCCGTTTCGCCGTTCCACATCCTCTACTCTCAGCAAGTGCGCGAGTACGTCCTTTTCGCCGACGTGACGCTGCTTTCGGCGTGGCTGTTGCTCCGCGCCCTGGAACGCCCCACATGGTCGCGCTTTCTCATGTATGCGGCTGGGTTGGGGCTTGGGTTGTATTCCGATGTCGAGTTCGGCTTGGTCGTCCTCGCGCACGTGGTCTACGTTTTCGCTCTGAGATGGCGTGAAGGCCCGAAGATCGCGGCGACGTCGTTTGTGCTCGCTGCCGGTGTGGCGCTGGCAATCTATGCGCCGTGGGCTTGGCTCATCGTTCGCGCTTCCGCGCGAACCGCGCAAGGGGTCGCGTGGACGAGCGCTCCGTACCCGATCGGCTCCTACGCGATCAAGTGGATATTCAATCTGGGGGCCGTGTTCTTCGATTACGAGCTCGCCGACGTGCGCCTCGGCGTGCTGCTCGGGCCGATCCTGATCGTCGTGGCCTACGCCGCGATTCGGATGTTTCGAGGGCCGGACCCTGCGGGCGTTCGATGGCTCGTCATCGCGCTGACGGGCTCCGTTCTGGTGCCGCTCATCGCTATCGATCTGCTCGCTCACAGTCACATGGAATCGGTCACGCGTTACCAGGTGCCGACCTGGATCGGCGTCGAGCTCGCGGTCGCGATTGCGCTCACGTCGGGCCTCGCCGCTTCGAGCTTCCGGTGGCGCGCCTTCTCCTCTTTGGCCTTCGCGTATTTGATCGGTTGCGGGGTTTTCGCGGCATTCGCCGACCGAGGCTACGTTCTGTGGTGGGACAACAACGAACACATCTCGGAGGCGAGCGTCGGCGCGGTGATCGCAACGGAACCCCGCCCGGTCGTCCTCGCGGACGCCGATCATCCGGAGGTCCTGGTACTCACGCGATATCTGCCTTCGGACGCGAAGCTTCTGCTCTTCCGCGGCCGCGTGCCGGATCTGCCACGCGCCGGCGGGACCGTTTTGTTCTTTCTTCCGACCGCCGGCGAGCTGCGCGCGATCCGCGAGGACGTCAATCCCGCCGCATTGCGGAACGTTTCACCCCCGCTCGAGCTTGCGATTCCGGATCTCCGCTCGGACCCCACGCAGCCGGAAGTCAATCCGCAGAATACCCTTTGGATGGTCGTGCCCAAAACGCCCTAACCGGCGTCGTGCGCGGCCTGCCGGTCGGGCTAGAGGAAGGTTACGTAGGACCCGATGCTCGCCGGGATCGCAAGTGGAATGCCGTCCCGACCGTTCGAAGGATCGCTGAAGACGGGAAGCCCCTCGTTCTGTGCTTCGGGGATGAACTGGGTGAGCCACGGCGATCCCAGGCCCCATGCCGCATACGTTTCGTCGGATTCGACGTTGAACAGGATGCCGGGCGCAGCTCCGCCGCCGCTGTCGACGCAGAACGCACCGTAGTGGTCCTCGTCGAGCGTCCGTAAGAGGACGGACGTTATCGCCGGAAGATTGAGCGCGTTCACCTGGGAGTCGTGCATCGCGAGATACATGTGCGCGCCCTCCAGCTGAGCGCCGGCGCATTTGCCGTCGCCGCCGGAGAGAAACGGCGCGGGAAGTTGGCTGGCCGTGCCGGTGCATCCGAATGAATAGCTCAGCGCCTGCGGGAGCGCACCGCCGCTTTGGACCGCTGCGAGCAAATCTTTAACGCGGATGATCCCCATCGAAAGCGGCGTGCCGCTCGCGGTCGCAACGCAACCGCTGTTCCAGCTGCCCCCAGAATACGAGGGATTCGTGAATCCGTTCCCGCTCAGCGTGCAACGACCGCCCCATGCCGCGGTGAGAACGCCGTTCTGCGGCGGCCATTGCGTGCCCCACAGGGTGTATTCGTAGCCGCCGGCCGGATCGATCAGGGCCCAATGGGCATCGTCGGTACCGTTCTCGCCGCCGTTCTGAGGCAGCTCGCGCGGGTCGATGTGAACGGTCATCCCCTCGACGTTGCACGGAACTCCGCCGTAGCCGGCCGTGCAGTGAATCTTTACCGCCGTGTTGGAGCCTGAGTTGTTCATGTAGACGGGGAAGGCGATCTCATCAGGATTCGGCGCGCGCGACGTCGGAACGAAGATTGTGTTGAGCGCGAAGTGCCCGAGCGCGTTCATACTTGACATCCATGCGGTGTTATTCGCGTTGACGGTCGGCGGATTCGGGATCGGCTTCGAGAACGGGCTCGTCGGAAAATACGGCACGACGCCGGCGGGCGGATCGTAGACGAGCGTGGTCGACGTAGACGTCGGCGCAGCGGTCGGTGCTGCCGTCGGCGCAGACGTCGGCGTAGCCGTGGGCCTGGGCGTTGGTGCTGACGTGGGGCCGGACGACGGCCCTGACGAGGGCGCGCCACTTGGCGCGGGCGTTGCCGTCGAACCGGACGACGCGGTTGCGGTTGGTCCCGGCGCGTTGCTGGGACCGCCGGACGGGGCCGAACTCGCGCGTGGAGTCGCGGTCCCGGCGGCGCTGGCCGTCGCACCCGGTATCGCCGGCGCAGTCGTCGCGGGGGTCGGCGTGGGATCGGACCCCACGGTTCCGGTGTGAGTTGGTACAGTGGTTAACTGTGAAGGAACAAACGAACCGCCGCCTCCGCCGCTGCACCCGGCAGCGAGAGAAGCGGCGAGTAACACTCCGATTGCGGAGACGGACGAACGACGGGCAACGCGGGCAATTCTCATCACCAGCAAAGTCGGTCCGCTGTGGACCACTATGTGAGGCTGCAGCAAGGAGTGCGAGCCGTGTCACAGGACCGCACAGTGACGCGCGACACACTGGCCGCGTGCGGGCGAGCAGAACCGGCGTGGTCTCCGATACGTTATTGAGGAGACAGCAAAGGAATATGCAACGACCACACAAACGCGCGCATGCTCGCAAAGCATTGATCGTCCACGGACAACGCCTGATGGTGCCGTTTCTCAAGGACGTTTTGGCATGCGCCGGACTCGGCGAGGTCGTCACGTACCGGTGCGCTTCGGCGGGTACGCTGCGACGCGCGCGGCCCGACGTGGTTCTGCTCGATGCCGATCCGCGCGGCGCCCAGCCGCTTGGCCTCATTCGCGAAACCCGCTTGCAGACGTCGGCCCGGATCGTGGTCATCACGCGCAGCGAGGACCGCGCCTGGGAAGCGGTTGCGCTTGCTTTAGGCGCCGACGCAGTCCTGGGGCCAAAGGCCAATCGTCAGGATCTCTTTACCGCCGTCGGGGCTACCTAGGTCGTTTGCGGTGAACGCGAGAAGGAAAAGCCTAGTCGAACGTCCCTATGCGACTAGGGCCTATGCCCTAGGCCGTCCCAGAAGGCCGCAGATCCGGTGGCACGCTCCTATGCCCCCGGTCGTTTCTACGGTTACGAGGTACTAAGACCCAGATGCGCGACGGTCGCTTACGAGTCGTCATTATTGAAGCGCAGGTGCTTTTCGCCAAAGCGCTCTCGGCTATTTTTGCCGACGACTCGGATTTCGAGGTGATTTCGGACCACCGCGCCCCGGAGGCCGTGACGCTCGCCGCCGCGCGACCCCACGTGATCGTGATCGACCTCGATGGTCAACCGACCGACGTAGCCGCGACCCTCGGGATCTGCAGCCAAGCCGCCCCCGACGGCCGCATCTGCGTGCTGTCGATGCACCTCTCGTCGGAAATGATGCAGCGCTGCCTCTCGAATGGGGCCGAGGCCTACATCGTCAAGGACATCTCGCCTCCCGAACTTCTCCGCGCGATCAAGACGGTCGCCGACGGCCAATCCTACGTCGACCCCCGCGTCGCCGGCGGCCTCCTGCGCCGCCGCTCGCTTAACGCCGGGAAGCCGGACATCATGGAACTTTCAGCCCGCGAAGCCGAGGTCCTCAAACTGATCGCCGAAGGCCTCGCGAACAAACAAATCAGCGCTCGCCTTCACCTCTCCGAAAAAACCGTCAAGAACCACGTCAGCCGCATCTTCTCGAAACTGAACATCTCCGCCCGAACCCAAGCCGCCGTCCACGCCATCCGCGCCGGTATCGTCTAGCCCCTAATCCCGATGCCAACGACCTCATTCACACCCACCCCCCCTCCCGGGCGCGCGCAACCGCGCCGCGCGCTAGCGCGCGCAAACGCCCCATCATCACGACCGCGCCGCAAAGCGGCGCACGCGCGTCGGCGCGGGCCGGACCAACGCCGCATCCTGCGGCGTCCGGCAGGCTCGCCTCCAGCTCGCACGGTCAAGCGCCGTAACGCGCGCGCATGTCCGCTCGTGGACAGCGGCGGGAGTCCGCCGCGGGGGTTTGGGGGGCTCCCCCCCATTCAAAATGGAGGCAAGGAGACTCGAACTCCTGACCCTCACGCTGCCAGCGTGATGCTCTACCAACTGAGCTATGCCCCCAAAACCGGCGACACAAGCCGCGGCGCAACCTCATTCGGAACCTGGGGGGCGGGACCTCTGTGTTAAAGCTCGCGCCGGCAGACGGCACCGGCATGCATGACGGAGCGCGCAGCACCGCAATCGTCGGCGGCGGTATGCTCGGATTGACGCTCGCGCTACGCCTTGCCCAGCGCGGCGACGCCGTCACGTTGTTCGAAGCTGCGCCCACGTTCGGCGGGCTCGCAGCGCCGTGGACGGTCGGCGACATAATATGGGATCGCCACTACCACGTCACCCTCTTCTCGGACGCGCATTTGCGCGCGCTGCTCGGCGAGCTTGGGCTCGACGAGGAGATGCGATGGGGCACCGTCGGCACCGGATTTTACTCCGGCGGCCGTTTGCATCCGATGAACAACGCGCTCGATTTTCTGCGCTTTCCGCCGCTCGGGCTTATCGACAAGCTGCGGCTCGGCTTGACGATCGTGCGCGCGTCGCGCATCCGCGAGTCGCTTCCGCTGGAAGACGTTCCGGTCGAACGCTGGCTGTGCGCGCAGTCCGGCCGGAAGACATTCGAGAAGATCTGGCGCCCGTTACTGCTCGCAAAACTCGGCGAGCGCTACACCGAAGCGTCGGCAGCATTCATCTGGGCGATTATCGTGCGGCTCTACGCCGCGCGCCGCGCCGGCCTGGGGTCCGAGCGCTTCGGCTACCTGCCGGGCGGCTATGCGCGCACGATCGCGACCTTGGAAGCGAAGCTGGAGCGGCTCGGCGTCGAACTTCGCCCCGCGACCCGCGTTAGCGCGGTAACGCACGCGGGATCGGGAGCGCTCGTCACCCTCGAAGGCGGCGAGCGCCTGGCGTTCGATCGCGCCGTCGTAACGCTGGCTGCGCCCTTAGCCGCGCGCGTCGTCCCCGACCTCTCGAGCGACGAACGCGAGCGCTTGACCTCGAAGCTGTACGGTGGGATCGTCTGCGCGTCGCTTGTGCTCGACGAACCGCTAGGCCCGTACTACGTGACGAATCTGACGGACGAAGGGCTGCCTTTCTCCGCCGTCATCGACATGTCGAGCGTCGTGGACCGCAGCGAGTGGAACGGCAAGGCGCTCGTCTACCTTCCGAAGTACGTCAAGCCGACCGATCCGCTCTTCGACGAGAGCGACGAGCGCATCGAGGAAGCCTTCGTCGGCGCACTCGAGCGGATGTACCCGCACTTCTCGCGCGATCGGGTGCGCGCTTTTCGCATCTCCCGCGTTCGCGAGGTGTTTCCGATCGCGACGCTCGGTTACTCGCGTGGGCTGCCCCCGATCGCGACGTCGGTTCCGAACGTCTTCTTGTTGAACTCCGCCCACATCGTCAACGGCACGCTCAACGTCAACGAGACGCTCGCGCTGGTTCCGCGGGGATTGGAAGCGCTCGATGCGCACGTGCCGGCGGCCGTGCAGTGAAACCGCTCGGCAGCCTCTCGCTCGATCTCGACAACGAGTGGGCCTACATCAAGACGCACGGAGACCCCGCGTGGGAGTCGTTCCCGTCGTACCTCGACCTCGTCGTACCGCGCTTCCTCGAGGTCTTGGACCGGCTCGGTTTGCGCATTACCGTTTTCGTCGTCGGACAAGACGCGGCGCTCGAGAAGAACCGCACGGCGCTGCGCTCGATTGCTGCCGCGGGCCACGAAATCGGCAACCACTCGTTCCACCACGAGCCCTGGCTTCAGAATTATAGCAACGAGCAGATCGAAGCCGAGATCGTTTCCGCCGGCGACGCGATCGCGGATGCGACCGGCGAGCGGCCGCGTGGTTTTCGCGGTCCGGGGTTCAGCCTCTCGCGGTCGACGCTTGAGACGCTGGCCAAGCACGACTACCGCTACGACTGTTCGACGTTTCCAACGTACATCGGCCCGCTCGCCCGCGCGTACTACTTCATGACGGCGAAACTCTCGCCCGAGGAGCGGGCGAAGCGCAAGGCGCTGTTCGGCAGCATAAGTGACGGCTTGCGCCCGCTGCGGACGTATCGCTGGGACTTGGGAGATCGAAGCCTCGTCGAAGTACCGGTAACGACCTTCCCGATCCTCAAGATCCCGATCCATTTCAGCTACGTGCTGTACATCGCCACGCTTTTGCCGCCGCTCGCGTTGCCGTACTTTCGCTGTGCGTTGCTCGCCTGCCGGGCGCTGCGCATCTCACCGTCGCTTCTGCTGCACCCGCTCGATTTTCTCGATGGCGACGACGTCTCGTCGCTGGCGTTTTTCCCGGCGATGAAAATGCCCAAGGAACGAAAGCTCGCAGTGCTCGTGCGAGCGCTCGAGATCTATCGTGACTTGTTCGCGATCGTGCCGGTCGGCGAACACGCGTCGGCCGTCGAGCGGGTCGAGGGCGCGCGCCGAATCGTCCCGCAATTCGGGACCTAGGACAGAGCACTCGACGCGTGGTTGCCGGGCGTGGTACGCTGCGCGGGCAAAGGCCGCCGGGCAGTCGCGCGTCCAGGGGACGTGAGGAAAGTCCGGGCTTCACCGGGCAGCGTGCAGGATAACGTCCTGTCGGGGCAACTCGAAGGAAAGTGCCACAGAAACAAACCGCCGGGCAAAACCGGCAAGGGTGAAATCGGGAGGTAAGAGCTCCCGGAGCGTCGCGGCGACGCGCGCTCGGGTAAACCCCACGCGAAGCAAGATCGCTCGAAAGGGATGGTTCGCCGTCCCGGACGGCCCGTCCGAACGAGCTACATCGCACCGAGGCGCCCGGTAACGGTCGCCCCAGAGAGATGGCTGCCGCCGCGCAAGCGGTACAGAATCCGGCTTACAGGCGGCCTTTGCACGCAACTTCTAGGCTGGGGGCGTGGTCGTGGCGAACGTTGCGGTACATAGCGGCCGGATGATGGCCGCGGCCTTATGGGGGAACTTGGTGAGCGCTCATTTTAGCAAAGACATGACCGTCGAGAATGCGTTCAAGACGCATGCCGGCGCGCGCCGGGTTTTTGCGAAGTTTCACTTGGGCGGTTGTTCGCACTGCGCGATCAGCGAGACCGAGACGATCGAGCAAGTGAGCGAAGGCTACGGGATTCCGCTGCCGATGCTCATGGAAGAACTCGAGAGCCTCTACCTGAGCGGTGGCCTCAACGCCGGCGACAAGGTCCGTTTACCGGATGAGATCCGCTCCAAGATCCCGCAGCTTGCAACGGTCCCCGACGTCGGCGAAGTCAAGAGCGTCGAAGCGGGTGCCTACACCGTCGAGTTTGGCGAAGTGCGGCTGCAAGGGCTCGCAGACGACTTCATCAAGGTCGAGACCGCCGCCGCAACCGCCTGACCATGTCACCCTGAGCGAAGGCGCGCAGCGCCGGAGTCGAAGGGCAAACGGTGCATGGCCATATCCCGTCGCCGCTTCTTCAAGCTCAGCATGACAACGGCGGCGCGCGGTTAGAGTGTCTTGCGGGCGGTGAAGTTTTCGTCGGTGCCGTGCCAGTGGGTGACGGTGGGTTCGCCGGCTTTCCAGCACAAGAAGACGGGGCGGCCGTCACGGAGCGCGGGGAAGTCGAGGAGGCCGAGGTCGAGATCCTTTACCAGGCAGCCGTGGGCCTCGATGCGGTTGATGATGCGCACGATTTCCGCCTTAAGCTCGGAGGTACGGCGCGACTCGCCGCGGCGTTCGGCGGTTGAGGCGCCGGCGCGGCCGCGCGCCCGGCGTAGCTCGGGGTCCTGCTCGAGCAGCCGGATGGCGAGCTCGCGGCGCTTGCCCCAGAGCTCTTCGACAAGCGGAGCAAGCGCCGGAATGAGGGCGTTAGCTTTTTCGGGCGAAAAGAAACTCATGCGCACGTACTCCGGCGACCCTCGGTGACGTTTTCCCGCTTCGTGGTGGTGACGGGGCTTTCCGGCGCGGGCAAGAGCCAGGCGATGAAGTCCTTTGAGGATCTGGGGTTTTACTGCCTCGATCATCTCCCGCCCGCGCTGCTCATCGACCTCGTAACCTTGGCACGGCGCGCCGGGATCGCCCGCATTGCGCTCTCGCTCGACGCGCGTGTCGGCGGAGCATTCGGCGACCCGCTCGAGGCGCTCGCGCAGCTCGAAAAACTCGGCGTCAGCTTCGAGGTGCTCTACCTCGACGCGAACGACGAGGCCCTCGTGCGGCGTTACAGCGAAACGCGCAGGCGCCACCCGCGCGAAGACGCCGGCACGCTGACCGAAGCGATCGCGCTCGAACGCGCGGACCTCGCCCCGCTGCGCGAACGCGCGACGCTCGTCTTGGATACCTCGAGATTCACCCACGGTTCGCTGAAGGCGCATATCGTTGCGGCCTATGCAAACGAGCCGACCGCGCGACGGCTCTCGGTGCACGTCGTCGCTTTCGGATACAAGTTCGGTTTGCCGCGCGACGCCGACCTCGTTTTCGACGTTCGCTTCCTCCCCAACCCCAACTACGTGCCCGAACTCAAAAAACTCTCAGGCACGGATCGTCCCGTCGTCGAATTCATGGAAGCGCTGCCGGAAACCGAAACGTTCGTGGGGCTGCTGTTTGCGATGATCGACTTTCTGGTTCCGCTCTACATCGGTGAAGGGAAGTCGCGCTTGACGATCGCGATCGGCTGCACCGGCGGGCGGCATCGCTCGGTCTACGTGGCGAACCGCTTGAGCGCGCACCTCAAGGGGATCGTCGGATTGACCGTCGCGAGCGAACACCGCGAACTGGTGAGCGCGTGACGAGCGGTCCGCTGCGTTTTCTGCGCTGGTTCTATCCGGGTCTGGGGCTCAAGCGCTGGCTGCTGCTCGCGATCGTGGGCGCCATGCTTTTCGTCAACGGCGTGACGCGCTGGTTGATCGCCGAGGGCACGCGCCTGCCGGTCAACGAGTACATCGACAATGCGATGTCCGATTTCGGCGTGCCGCTCGGCTCGCTGTCGTACATCTTCGCATTCGTCGGAGCGGTCTTCATCTTCTTGGGCATCCGGCAATGGATGCGCTCGATCGTCGTAGCGATCGCGCCGACCGCGAAAGACAAAATCGTCGACGCGCTGCTGGACCGGCGCTTGCGCAGCGGGTACAAGGTCGTCGCGATCGGCGGCGGAACGGGTCTGTCGACCTTATTGCGCGGCCTCAAGCGCGCGACGACGAACCTTACGGCGGTCGTGACGGTCACCGACGACGGCGGAAGTTCGGGACGCCTGCAAAAGGAACTCGGCATCCTGCCGCCCGGAGACATTCGCAATTGCCTGGTGGCGCTCGCGGACGATGAGGCCTTGGTCACGGACCTTTTTCAATATCGCTTCAGCGAAGGCGACGGGCTGACCGGCCACTCGTTCGGCAACCTTTTCCTCGCGGCGATGTCGGGGATTACCGGAAACTTCGATCGCGCCGTCAAGGAATCGAGCCGGGTGCTGAACGTCAAGGGGCGCGTGCTGCCCGCGACGCTCGATACCGTGCGCCTGCGCGCGATCCTTGTCGACGGCAGCATCGTTAGCGGTGAGACGAACATCTCGCGCTCGCATGCGCCGATCGCGACGCTTACGCTCGAACCGGCGGGAGCGCAGGCGCTCCCCGAAGTCCTCGATGCGATCCGCGAGGCCGATGCGATCGTGCTCGGGCCCGGCAGCCTGTACACGTCGGTCTTGCCGAACTTCTTGGTCGACGGCGTCGCGCGCGCCGTCGCCGAATCGCACGCACTGAAGATCTACATCTGCAACGTGATGACGCAGCCGGGCGAAACGGACGCGTTCCCCGCCTCAGCCCACGTCCGGACCTTGGTCGAGCACGCCGGCCCCGGCGTGTGCGACGCGGTGATCGTCAACGAGGAACCGCCGCGGCGGCTCTTAGAGGTCTACGCCGAAGAGGGTCAGGTTCCGGTCGAACCCGATCGCAGCGTACTCGAGACGCTGGGCGTGCGCGTCGTCGGCGCGGCCGTCATCAGCGAAACCTCGACGGTGCGTCACGATCCGCAGCGCCTCGCCGACGTCGTGCTCAAGCTGATCGACGAGCACGTGGCCCAGCGCTCCTCGTTCGTGCGCCTCTCGGCGCCGCCGTCGGCCGTCAGCTACTCCGGTACAACTGGATCGTGATGACGAACTGTTGGCCGGGCGACAGCGGCGCCACGTTGGTCACCAGACCCGTCGAGTTATAGCCCTGCGCGCTGACCGTGTAATCCCAATCGCCGGTCGGCACCGTCGTGATGTGGAAGTTTCCGCCCGAATCCGTCTGCGCGCTCAGGACCCCGCCGTTGAGCGCAACGGTCGCGTTTGCGATACCTTTCCCGCTTGCGGCATCGACGACTTGGCCTGAGACGGTGGCGTAGTTACCCGCGGGCGGGATCGCCGGTCCGCAGCCCACGAGCAGTATGCCGGTCAAAGCCAGGACGAATGCACGTCGCGCCGGTTTCATAGCGGCGCGCTTTCAATTAGACCGCGACGACGCCTTCTTCGGAATCCTGGCGGTCCAGATTCGTCGACTTTTCCTCGACAAGCCAGCGGTTGGCTGCATCGCGACGGCGATCGTCGACCCGCGCCTTGAGCCACGCGAGGATCGCTTCGTCGGTCGGGTTCGCCGCAATTGCCGCGTCGAAGTCGGGCGCGGTGATCCCCCAGCGCTCCATGACGCCGAGATCCATCGGGCAGGGATAGATGTAGTCGTGGATCGTGCCGCCGGCCGCCGCCCGCCCCTTGTCGAAGGCGCGCAGGAGCCAGAGATACCCACCGTAGTCCTCGCGGCCGCGCCGCGGGAAGTCTTTTCCGCTTCGAAAGTCGGTTGCCATACCGCCGTAAACAGCCGCCGCGGCGCCCGGGATGCGGGCCGCAACGGAAGCCTCCCGAAGGCTGCCGAATCCAAACCGCCATGACGGTGAGCGATACCCGGAAGGCCACGTACTTCGAGAGCGCGCTCGAGGCGGTTGGGCGGACGCCGCTCGTGCGGCTGCGCCGGGTCGTCGACGACGCCGCGTGCCTGGTGCTCGCGAAGATCGAGTACGTCAACCCGGGGGGCAGCGTCAAAGACCGGCCCGCGGTCGCGATGATCCTCGACGCCGAGGAACACGGGCTCTTGCGGCCGGGTTCGACGATCGTCGAGGCGACCAGCGGCAACACCGGCACCGGCCTCGCGATGGCGGCGGCGATTCGGGGTTATCGTTGCATCCTCGTCATGCCCGACAAGATGGCGAAGGAAAAGATCGACTTGCTGCGCGCGTATGGCGCCGAAGTCGTCATCACGCCGACGAACGTCGCATCCGATTCGCCCGAGTCGTACTACGGCGTGGCGCAGCGGCTGGTCAGCGAAATCCCGGGCGCCTTCATGCCCAACCAGTGGCACAACC
>PMHP01000073.1:54610-55565 GCA_003158195.1 Vulcanimicrobiota bacterium
GGCATCGGCATGTCGTATCTGCCCGAGACCGTCGACATGCGCGTGATCGACGAGATGGTTCGCGTCTCGGATCGCGATTCGTTCTTGATGGCGCGACGGATCGCGCGCGAGGAAGGGCTGCTCGTCGGCGGCTCCTCCGGGACCGCCGCCGTTGCCGCGGTCGGGCTCGCTAAGAAGCTGCCGTCCGAGGCCGTTCTCGTCGTGGTGTTTCCCGACTCGGGGCGCGGCTACATGTCGAAGATCTTCAACGACGAGTGGATGATCGCAAACGGCTTCCTCGCGGAGGGCAAACGCAAAGCCACCGTCGGCGACGTGCTGCGCAGTAAGGAACCGCTTCCGCCGCTGATCACGGTCAAGGTCGACGACGTCGTCAAGGACGCGCTCGATCTCTTGCGACGCTACGAGATCTCTCAACTCCCGGTGATGCGAGGGAAAGAGATTGCGGGCAGCGTCAACGACGTCGGGATCATGCAAGCCGTCTTCGATCGCTCGGATCTTCTGCACAAGCACGTCGAGGAAGTGATGGGCCGTCCGTTCCCCAGCCTCGATACCGACGCTGAGATCGATCGCGCCTACAAGCTCTTGACGCTGGCGAACTCGGCGATCGTCGTTCTCGACGGTGGCCGGCCGATTGGCGTCGTGACCCGGCAAGACATCATTTCGTATCTTTCCGCAAGCACGACGGAATAGTTGAAGTTCAGCACGCGGGCGATTCACGTCGGGCAGGAGGCGGACCCGGCGACGGGTGCGACGATCGTGCCGATCTACCAAACATCGACCTACACGCAGACCGGCGTCGGCGAACACAAGGGCTTCGACTACAGCCGGACGATCAACCCGACGCGCCTCGCGCTGGAGACGCAGCTGGCCGCGCTCGAAGATGCACGCTTCGCCTCGGCCTTCGCCTCGGGGATGGCGGCGACGTCGGCGGTGATGAACCTGCTCTCCGCCGGCG
>PMHP01000166.1 GCA_003158195.1 Vulcanimicrobiota bacterium
GACGTCGGCCGCAGCGCCTTCGCCATGTCGCGCGCGATCAACGCGGCGAGCGTCGTTTTGCCGAGGCCCGGCGGACCGTAGAACAACAGGTGTTCGAGCGGTTCGTCGCGCCGCTTCGCGGCATCGATTGCGATCTTGAGATTCTCGACCACGGCCGACTGGCCCACGTAATCGTCGAACGAACGAGGCCGGAGCGACGCGCCGATGAAGGCCTCTTCGATCGCTTCTTCCGGCGTCTCGTGCGGAGCTACGACCCGCTCGGAATCGCCCGGTCCGAGGACGATCTTGCGTTTGCGCTCGCTCACGATGCCTCCGCTCGGCGGTTCTTGACGCGATAGACTTCGGCGAGCAGCGCTTCGGCGTCGCCTACCGCAGGCGATGCTTCGAGGGTCCGGGCGATCATTGCTTCGGCTTCGGGCCGTTTGTATTCGAGACGCAGGAGCACGTCGAGTGCTTCGGCGGCGAAATCCGGCATCGGCGGGACGGGCCGCGCTTGCGGGTCGCGAATCAGCAAAAACTTCGTGACTTTACCTTGGAGTTTGGCGACGATGTCGCGCGCCTTCTGCTGGCCGATGCCGGGGAGCTTCACGAGGAAGGCGTGATCGGCGGCATCAATCGCCGCCGCAATTCGCGCCATCGGGAGCGTGAAGGCGCGCGCCGCCGTCTTTGGGCCGATGCTCGCGACCGTGATGAGCGCTTCGAAGAATTCGCGTTCGATCGCGTTCGTGAAGCCGAAGAACGTGAAGCGGCCGCTGTTGCCCTCGAGGTTGAAGACCGGGTGGATCTCGAGCGTCACGCGTTCGCCCGCCTTGACCGGCAGCTTCTCGGCGACGCACGGCGGCAGGATGATCTCGTACGCGAGCCCGCCCACGTCGAGCAGCACCGCCGACTCGCTCCGTTCGGCGATCGAACCGGTGATGCGCGAGAACACCTAGGCGATGCCGAGCCGGTCGAGCCGGCGTTCGGTGCGCTCGACGTTCGCAAGCGCAAGCGCGAGCGCGAGCGCATCGGAAACGTCGTCGGGTGCCGGCGCGATCGAAAGCGCGAGTTGCAGCATCACCATCCGTTTGACTTGTTCCTTGCGCGCCGCACCGGAGCCCGTGAGCGCGCGCTTGACGTGCGAGTGCCCGAGATGGCGCACCGCGACGCCGGCGACATCTGCGGCGAGATAGATCACGCCGCGCGCGTGGCCCATGAGAACCGCGGTCGCCGGATTCTTGTACGCGCTCCACAACTCTTCGACGACCATCACGTCGGGCATAGTCGCCGAAATGATCGCGCAGAGTTCGGCATGCAGCACGCCCAGACGCCGTTCGAGCGGGGCGCGTACGTCCGGCGCAATAATCCCAGCCTCGATCAACCGCGCGGAAACGCCGGCACAATCGATTGCACCGTAGCCGGTCACGCGAAGACCCGGATCGATGCCTAAGATCCGCATTACGGATTCTCCAGTGACGTGCCGTTCACGAAGAGCAGCACCGTCTCGCCGGGACGCAGCGACGTTCCGGCGACCGGCTCGGTTCGCGCCACCGTGCCGTCGGCGCCCTCCTGCACGTACGCGGTGTTGCCGACTTTGTAGCCCGAGTTTTGCAGTTCGGTCGTCGCGTCGGCCAGACTCTTGCCCACGACGTCGGGGATCGCACCGGGAACCGCGACGTCGAGGGTCACGCTCGAGCCCTTCTTCAAGTTCGCCGGTTTCTCCGGATCCTGTTTCATCACCGTGCCGGCGGGCGCGCTGCCGTCGACGAGATACTCGACGTTCGTGCGCAAGCCCGCGCCCTGTAAGACGCCGGCTGCATCGTTCGCCAACCGGCCCTCGACGTCGGGTACGTCGATTTGCGGCGGTCCGCTGCTTACGACGACCGAGACCGTCGACCCCGGATCGAGCGCGGAGCCGGGCGGCGGGTTTTGCGAGGTGACGATGTCCGGCGCGATCTCGTCGTTTGGATCGCGCTCGGAGACGACCAACTTGAGCTGCCGCTCGCCGATCGCATGTTGCGCGTCGCCCAGCGTTTGCGACACGACGTCGGGGACGTACACGGGTTTGACGCCCTTTGAAACGACAAGCGCGACCGTCGAATGAATCGGGACCGCGGTTCCGGGCGCGGGTCGCTCGGCAAGCACCGTCCCGCGCGGCGACTTGTCGAAGACTTCGGTGATCTTCGGCGTTAGTTTCGCGTTGCGAAGATAGCGCTGCGCGTCGTCGGAGGAGTACTGGCGAACGTCGATCAGCTCGACGGTCGGTAAGCCGTTGCTCACGTAGAGCTGCACGACCGTCTGCGCCGGCACGTGCGGACCGGCAGGCGGATATTGCTTCACGACGCGGTCGGCCGCGACTTCCTCGCTTGGAACCGTGACGACGTTCCATCGCAGACCGGCGGCGTCCAACTTTCTTTCCGCTTCCTCGGCCGTCTCGCCGGCGACGCTTGCGAGCGCCACGCTCGAGGGACCTCCGAAGATCCCCACGTGGTTCGCGAACAGGTAGCCGCCGGCAATAGCGACGGCCAGGGCAACGAGCGCGGCGAGATAAAAGACCGCGCGGTGCGAACGGGCGCGGCCGTGCCCCTCGAACCGATCGTCGTCTTCTTCTTCGACGATCGCGGCGGGCCGGTCGGGGAAGCGCGATGGGCGCGGCTTCGGATTCGGAATCGTGCGCGGTCCGCTTGCGGTTGCGCCGGCACGGCTGCGGCGAGATTCGAGCGCAACCGCTACGAGCGGGTTGTCGCGCGCTTCGCGGAGCGCCTTCGCTACCTCGACCGCGGATTGGAAACGATCGCTCGGATCTTTCTGCAGAAGCTTGCGCACGATCGCGGCGAGTGCCGGACTGATCGGCACGTCTTCCGCGTCGAGCGAAGGTATCGGGCTCGAAACGTGCTTTAAGGCAACGGTCACCGGCGACTCACCGGTATAGGGCAACTTCCCGGTCAGCATCTGATACAGCACGACGCCCAAGCTGTAAAGATCGCTCGTCTCGCGCAGCTCGTGCCCCTGCGCTTGCTCGGGCGAAAGATAGTAGACGCTTCCCATCACGAGGCCGGGCGCCGTCATGGTCATCGTCTGCGTCGTAACCGCGCGCGCGATGCCGAAATCCGAGAGCTTGACGACGTCGTCCTTCGTTATCAGGATGTTCGCCGGCTTGACGTCGCGGTGCAGGAGGCCTTGGCGGTGCGCGTAGGCGAGCCCGCTGCAAATCTGAGCCGCAAAATCGATCGCGACGGGCTCGGGCAGCGCCCCGTCCTTCTCGATCATCTCGCCGAGCGTCGCCCCGTCCACGAGCTCCATGACGATGAAGTAGTTCTCGCCTTCGCGCCCGACGTCGTAGATGTTGACGATGTTGGGGTGAGAGAGTTTGGCCGCGTGCTGCGCTTCCGTATAGAAGCGCTGCACGAAGTCGGCATCGGCCGCAAGCTGCTCGCGCAGCACCTTGACCGCCACCCGTCGCCGCAGCACCGTATCGACGCCGGAATAGACGACCGCCATCCCACCCTGCCCGATCCGGCCCTCGAGCCGATATCGCTCCGACAGATTGCGTTCGATCATTTTAAATGGGGGGTGCCCCCCAAACCCCCGGCGCGGACTCCCGCGCCTATCCACGCTTGAACCACCGCGCGCGCTGCGGGGCTTGACCCCGCCCCTGCGCGCGTGCGGCGCTTCGCGCCGCGGTCGGATTTCTTAGAAGGTTCAGCTGCCATCAGCTGCGCTCGTGGGCGAGGGCTGCGGCGATGACGCGGCGCGCGATCGGGGCGGCGACGACGCCCCCATAACCCGCGTTCTCGACGACGATTGCCACGGCGACCCGTGGTGCGTCTGCCGGCGCGAACGCAACAAACCATGCGTGCGATCTTCCCGCCGGGTTGGTCGCGGTCCCCGTCTTGCCGGCAACTTGGACGTCGGGCAGCGCGGCGGCGGTCCCGGTCCCCTCCCGCACCACGGCGATCATCAGATCCCGCACCTCGGCCGCGACGTCGGCGGAGATCGGCGTAGCGAGGGTTCCGGCACTCCCGAGGGTCTCGTCGCGATCGGCGTAGCGGACGGCTCGAACGAGAAACGGTCGCGGCTCGGAGCCGCCGGAGGCGATCGTGGACCCGACGAGCGCCATCCGCATCGGGGTAACGAGCAGATCGGCCTGGCCGAACCCGAGCTGAGCGAGGATTCCCGGCGCGAGCGCGTCGCGAGCGGGCAAGCGATCGCGCGACGTTTCGAGCGTGAAGTCGACAGGCTGGCCGAAGCCCCAGCGCGTGGCCTCGTCGTACCATTTGTCCGGGCCGAGCTGCCGCGCGATCTGCGCGAAATCGACGTTGCTCGAGAGCGCAAAGGCGCCGACCAGGCCCTGCTCGCCGGTCGCTTCGCCCTCGTTATCATGCACCAAGAAAGCGCCGACGCGATAGGCGCCGCTGTCCTCGAAGGTCGAGTTCATCGTAACGACGCCGGCGTCGAGCGCGGCGGCCGCGGTGAAGATCTTAAAGGTAGATCCGGGCGGATAGAGTCCATCGAGCGCGCGATCGAGCAGCGGGCTCTGCGGGTCTTGCGCGAGCGACGCGAACGACGTGTCGATCGTGCCTGGGTCGAAGCTCGGGACGCTCGCAAGCGCGAGGACTTCGCCCGTGCGCGGATCGAGCGCGATGCCGGCGCCGCGCGGGTACGCGGCGAGCGCGGCGTAGAGTTCCCGTTGCACGGCCGGATCGATCGTCGTGACGACGGTTGCACCGCGCGCCGCGACGCTTTTTGGCCCGGAAAAGAGCCCGGCAACCTGGGCGATCGGGTCGTTTGCCACCGGTCGAGCGGAGAGTTCGGAATTGAATGCGGATTCAAGTCCCGAGGTTCCGTAACGCGAGGACGCGTATCCGACGGCGTGCGCGAGCGCCGGGCCGAGCGGATAGAGCCGTCCGTGTGCGCTCGAGTACGCAAGCAGCGTTCCGTCGCGCGCGACGATCCGGCCACGGTAGGGCAGAAGCAGCGCAGCGCGCGGGTTGTGCTCGTCGTGTGCGAGCTTGGGCCCTTCGATCAGTTGGACGTAAAGCTGCCGTACGAACAGGATCCCGTAGGCGACGACGAACAGCATCCCTAGACGAAAGATCGCGCGGTTGACGTTCAGGTCGCTACCGCCGCTCGCGCAAGAGTGTCATGCCTTCGTCCGTTCGCACGGCGAGATAGGCTCCGTCCTTCGCATCGCCGATTGCGATATTGACGAGCGCACGCATACGGTCCTCGGGGAGGCCCGCGACCGCCAGCACCGGTTCGACCTCGAGCTCGAGCAGGAGACCCGGCGCGACGTACGCCGCGCGCGGCANNCGCTCGTTCCAGACGAAATGGTCGCGCACGCACATGCGGCGGCAAACGGCGCACTGCGTTAACGCTTCGGGCGGCCGTTCGAGCCCGTCGAGGACGTCCTCCGGGACGTCTTCCGGATTGACCAGCAGCGTCTCCCCGAGCCGCTCCGGCACCTCCGCGTGCCAGCCCACACGCAACAGCATTTCGAGGTCCCGTAGCGGCGTGACGAATGCGCGCTCGTCTTCGGCCGGGAACGTTTGATCGACCCAGCCGCCGATGTTGTCGCCGGCGATGCTAACCCGCTGCCAGCCCTCGCCGATCCAAACGCCCTCCGGCGTCCACGCGAGCGGCACGAGCCACGCCGTCACCTGACCTTTTTCGGGGCGCAGCGACGATACGAATGCGAGCGTGCTTCCGTTGCCACCGAGGACGTAGACCCGGCCTTCTCGCGGCCGCGGCGGTTTGATTTGCGCTTGTTCCATCCCGGGTCGTGCTTACGGCACGCGCGCGGAGTGGCCTTCGTCGGATGAGCGGCTTTCGGCGGCGCAGCCTCGGTTCCGCGCCGCCGAAAGATTCGCCCTTCCGCGTTCGCGCTACAGCGCCAGCGTGTAGTAGAACTGCACGTTGAACGGCGTCAGCGGCGCGAGTTGGAAGCCTTCGATGTTTCCGTTGCTGAGCAGATACGCACCATTGTTGAAGGCGTACGTGTTCTTGGGAATCGTCGGCGCGCAACTGTGCCCGACCGTTCCCGCGCACGTCGCGTTGACGTTGGTCAGCGGACCCGAGAGACCGGTTGCGACCGGTTGATAGTACGGGTTGATCAACGGTATCGTGCCGTTGAACGCGTTGCCGAACAGATTGCTCAGCTGCACCCCGAACGTGTTCCGGCTGACCTTGTATTGCAGCGTCAGCCCCGCGTTCAGGTTCGGGCTCGAGAGGATGCCGCCGCTGTTCGAGGTTCCCGGCGTTCCCCGCGTCCACGCGATGTTCGGGTGGGTCGTCGTTCCGGGAAACGCCGGATCGAAGTAGTTGGTGGCCAAGCTCGCACCGCCTTGCTCGTAGAACCCGACGATCGTCGGCGCCCCGGCCCCGAAGTTGACCTGGTTGACGTTAGCGTACAGAGGCGCGCCCGTCGCGCTCGTGCCGACCTCTGCGGCGATCAGGTTGCCGACGCTGTACGGATATCCGTCGTCGAATTGCAACACGGGCGTCGCGCTGAAGCCGCCGCTCTTATACGTCGCGCCGAGTCGCAACGTGACGGGTGAAACGTAACCGGCACGATACGTGTCGCCGAGCGCGATCGTCGCCGGCGAAAGCGTCGGCGCGCCGTTGACCTCGAAGTTCGAGAGCGGTGGCGCCGATTGAAGCACGTTTTGATAGGTCGCCGACAAGAATCCCGAGACGCCTCTCAAATGCTCGGGCGTCGTGACGTTGAACTCGACGCCGGTCGTGCGGTTGAAGCCCTTGCTCGACAACGAGAATACTTGATTGCCGTTGGGGAGGGTCGTGAGCAGCGATGCCGTCGGCAGGTTCGTTCCGAGCTTGTAGAACGGCGTCAGGCGCGCGCCCCAGCCGTTCTGAAACAGGTGCGTAACGGTGAAGTCGTAGTTGTTGTAGTTCTGCGGAGGCGCGCCGCCCGCATCGGGTGCGTCGAGGACGTCGTAGGCCCAATACAACTGCTGGCCGTAGCTCGTGCACGCGAAGTACCCGCCGACCGAATTGCCGCATGGGAAGCCCGGCTTCGGCGGGATCTTGAAGAACGCGGCGGGCATGTCTTGGACCGTAAGCGGCGTCCCGGCGACTTGTCCGTTGTCGAAGATCGTCGAGCGCCCGTAGGATGCGCGCACCGCGTCATTGCGGTCGAGTTGGTAACTAATCGACGCGCGCGGCTCCCAATCGGTTGGATTGGTCACCTCTTTGGTCCAGAGGCTGGCCGGAACGTCGAACGGATTTCCACCCTCATCGTTCGGATTGAACGGGTTGAGGAAGTGCTGGTTTTGGCCCTCGTAGCGAACGCCGAAATCGAGCTTTAACGGCGACACCGGGTTGTACTGGAAGCGCAGACCGGCGCCGTATTGCTGGAAGAACGATCCGTGGTAGGAGATACCCCACGGGGGAATGCGCCCCGGCCCATTCGGCAGCAGCGACGAAAACTGCGAGAGATACCCGCCTGGCTGGAAATCGGAATAGTTCGGGCCGGTCGGGGTGAACGTGAACAACGAGAACGTCGGGTAGTAGGCGTCCCAGACCGGGTGTAGGACCTCGTCGAGGGCATTTGCCGTCACCGTTAATTTCGACCCAATCTGACGCGTGACGTCGAGACTGCCGCCCGTGGTGACGCCGCCGATGTTCGTCCAGAAAGGCGTGTTGCCCTCAATGGGTCCCAAGCTATAGTTCGTGTCGCTGACCGTGTACTGCGACCAGTTGTAGTACCGAAGCGCCAGAAAGGTGTTCGCATCGAGGTTGTTGTCGTATTCGAACTTGAGGAATTCCGTATTGACGGTCCCGTTGAGCTGCGGCCCCGACGGCGTCAAGTCCGCGGTCGGCGTATAGGGCGTGCGCCCGATCGTGGTCGCGAAGTTCGGAAGGCCCTCCGAGGCCGGCGTGTAGTACGGATAGTAGGCGAGCCCCGCGGGATTGCTCGCCGAATAGGGCCCCAAATCGATCCCTTCGAGACTTCCGTAGATGTTCGTGTTGACGTTCGTATACAGCATCTGCAACGACTGATTCTTGTTGCGGCCGAACTTGAAGACCAAGTTGTCGAGAAACTGGTTGTTCTGAACGTACGAGGGCGAAAAGCCGTTTCCGTAGGCGTCGGCCGGCGTCGCGCGATACGGATCGAGGCGTTCGCCGTTGTAGGTGATGTAGTTCGAGAGCGCGCCGTTGGCTGTCGCGAACCCGTACTCGGTGGCGAATTGGTGGTAGAAATTTGGCGAGCCCGCGTCGGCCGAGATGTAACCGAACGCCGGATAGGTGCCGCGCTTGGGGATCACGTTGATGACCCCCGAGCCGACCATA
Source organism: Vulcanimicrobiota bacterium (assembly GCA_003158195.1). Taxonomy (GTDB): domain Bacteria; phylum Vulcanimicrobiota; class Vulcanimicrobiia; order Vulcanimicrobiales; family Vulcanimicrobiaceae; genus Palsibacter; species Palsibacter borealis. Next base: position 8,290 of record PMHP01000166.1, read on the forward strand.
CCCTGTGAAGCGTCGCCGGCTCCCTCGACGACCTGAACGGAACCGATCCCATTGATCAGGCCCCCGCCGAGCTGGTAGCCCGAGGCGCCGTTACTCGAGACGAACGGCTCGACGAACGAGACGCCGTCGATTTGATAGCCGACTTCGGTCAATCGGCCGCCGCGGATCGTCGGCGAGCCGGCGGTGCTCACGGTCACCCCCGGGGCCGCCAGCAGAACCTCGTTCTCGCTGGTCTGAGTCGGGCGGCCCTCCGACTCCTCGATGCGCGCTCCGCTGATCGTGTACTGGTCGGTCGTTTGCGTTGGTTGGAAGGCGCCGCTCTGCGCGCGGGAGGTCGTTCGCACGATCGTGCGGATCGTCTTGCTCAGCGCGACATTGCCGAGACTGATCGTTTGATCGCCGGTAAGCGTCACGCCCGTTTGCGAGACCGAGTCGTAGCCCTTGGCCTCGATCGAGAGCGTATACGTGTCGACGGCGAGCCCGAGGACCGAGAAGAACCCGCTTCCGTTGGTCGTCGTAGTAGCCGAGCCGGTCGGCGAAATGACGTTGACCGAAGCGCCGGCGATCGGTGCGTGCGTCTTGCTATCGACGACGGTTCCGTTGAGATTCCCGGTTTGTCCGCCGGCGGCGAACACCGGAGACGTGGACCAAGAAAGCAGCGAGAATATAAGCCCGGCAACGCCGAGCGTTCTGCGTGTCATTTAGCCCCTAATTTTCTCCGCCTAGTGAGTCAGTGGAGTGTCACGGGCTCGGGAGACGACCTCTGTGGGTTCCGTTACCTTTGCCCGGGATAGCCAAAGTGCCGTCGCAGAGGCGAACTGCGAAAGCAACCTCGAACGTAGCAGTCCGTGGGGTGGCCGTCGCCTACGTTCGGACGATCCGGGATACGTTCGGACGAAATTGCTTTGGTCGCGATCAAACTATAGAGCGTCGCGGACGGCGCCGGGCGTTACGCCCGCGACGCGGCGCATGCAGCGCGCCATGTGACTCTGGTTCGCAAAGCCGGCCTGAAGGGCGACGTCGCTCAAGGGCAGCTTACCGTCCCGCAGCAGGTCGATCGCGAATTCGACGCGGCTCCGGATGACATACTGATGGACTGGTAAGCCGACGGCTTGCTTAAACAGTGCCTTGAAGTGCGACGGGCTCACGTTTGCGATCTCCGCGAGTTCCGCGAGCGCCAAGTCCTGCGTGAGGTGGCCGCGGATGTAGTCCGTGACGCGTTGAAGCCGCGGTTTCGACAGGCCGCCCGCGGCTCGCCGCGACACGGCCGGCGCATATCGCCGCAAGAGTTGCGCGGCTAGCGCCATTCCAAGGCTTTCGGCATAAAGGCGCCCGATCGGCGCGGGTGTCTCCAGCTCGGCTTTGAGGGCCCACATGACGTGCGCGATCTGCGGATCCCGCAAGCTCAGCTGCGGCGCGATCGAAATGCGCTCGGGATTGAGCCCCATCTCCTCGGCGGCCATCCGTACGAGGGATCGGCTGACGTTGACGATCAGAAAACTGCTCGAGCCTTCGTCGACCCACGCTCCGGAGAACCCCGCCGGAATGATGTCGATGTCGCCCGGAATTTGCAAGCGGCGGGAGACGGCTCCGTCGCAGCGGCAAGCGGTACGGAGCGGTACACCGACGAGCATGCTGATGTTATGTTTCGCGAACGGCGGCGTCTCGATGTAGCCTCCGAATGCGTCGTACAAAGTCGCATCGAAGCCGGTCCAAAGGCGATCGCGACTCGATTTCCGCACGACCATTCGCATCGGTTTATCGTCGTACCGCGCAAAACTCCATTCTGCCATATCGTGCGACCAAGATTACCATAGCTCGGTGGCGCGAGCTAGCTGCTCTTCAGTCCTTCTGCGGCGCGAGATCGGATCCGATCACGACCGTCGTCGACTTCGCCGCTTTTCGCGCGACGCCGAAGATCTTCGCGAGTGCGACGGCCGCCGGGCCGGATCCGTAGATCGTCGTTACGGGGCGAACGGGCTCGTCGACGAACGTTCCGACGTCCCAACCGCCGCCGCGAAGCGCCGCAACGACGGTCTTATCCCACGTTCCGAGGCCGGTTGCGTTGGCAACTAGGACCGCCTCTTGCGGCGGGTCGCTTTTCGAGAACAAGATGCGCCCAAAGATGCGCGCCCAGCGCTCGTCGACGATGACGACGGAAGCGTCACCGACGAATGTCGCTCTGCCCGGCATCGTAAAGGTCCGCACGTTGTCGGCCGGCACGCCCCGGTAGATAGCGATCAGCGCCGCTAGCTGAGCGTCGTTCAGCCCCGTCTGCATGTCGCCTCGCGCCAATGCCAGTAGCCGCGGAAGTTTCGCCCAGTTCTGCGGCTCGCTCATCTCGGCGATGAGTCCTTTGATGACCGCTTGCTGGCGGCGCACTCGGCCCCAATCGGATTCCGGGTCGTGACGAAACCGAATGTATTCGAGCACCTGGCCGCCCGTCAGGTAGTGTTCGCCCTTCTTTAGGTGGATGTGGAGGTTGCCGTGGTTGTCGTCATAGTCCATGTCCTCCTCAACGTTGACGTTCATTCCGCCCATCGCATCGACCAGCTGTTTCGCACCCTCGGGCTGGAGCGCTATCGTTGCGTCGATCGGCGTGCCGACGAGCGCGGAGACGACCTTTGCGCTGGTCGCGGGGCCGCCGAACCCGATCGCGGCGTTGATTTTCTGGTGCCCGTGGCCCGGGATCGCGACCCACGTATCGCGCGGTATCGATACGAGCGTCGCGGTGCGGCGGCCGATATCCAAATGAGCGAGGATGATCGAATCCGAGTTGCCCTCATCGCTTTGATAGCCGAGCAAGAGCACATTGATCCGGCGCGAGCGAAATGCTTCCTCGGCGTTATGCATCGTCATCGCCTGTTGGACGGGGTTCCGAAGCGTTACGAGCGCAAGCCCGGCGCCGGCGATGCCGCACACGATCAGCGCAAATAAAATCTTTCTAGCCATCTGTTCCTCAATGAAAAGCGCGCTCCACAAGGGAGCCACGCCCTAAGCGTTACGGTGGGGCCGTTACGTGAAGAGGAACGGCGGCGCGCGTTTGCCCGTACGCGACGCAAGCGGATGCAGCCGAGCCGTCGCAGGCGAGTCGACTCCAACGTGCAGTGTGCTCCGATCGACGCTCGGCATACGAAGACAAATCGCGCGCACGAACAGAACGATGTCGATCGCGGCGCGCGTAAGAGCGTCGAGCCCGCGAGCCAGCGCGCATGACGTCAAAATGCATGCGATGCCCTGCAGAGCCAAACCGATGACGGATGGCGCCCCGAGCCAAATCGCGCCCCCGAGCGGATGCCCCGCAACAATGATCTGTTCGAGCGTCTCCATACCGTAAAGGACGGCGAGTTGTGCGCCGAAGATTGCGGGCAGAAGGGGCACGAAACCAAACGACTTCGGTGCTACGAGCGGGCGGGCGCGCAGCAGCACGTACAGCAGGGCCAAGACGGCGGACGCCACCAGCGCTGGAAGGACGTCGAGGTTGCTGTGGTCGGTGAAACTCCCGTGGCCGAACGCGCCCGCGTTGGAGGCGGCTTCCACCAAAGGATCGGCAAACGTTGCGGCCGAGAAGGCGCTCACGAGGCAAAACAGTCCGCGGAACCGCGTGCGATCCATCAGCCGGCGAGCCAAACGTAGCGCACGATCAGTGCGGCGGCGACGAGATAGAGCAGCGGGTCAACCGTGCGGCCGCGGCCGCTCAGCAGCATGATCGTTGCGTAGCTGATGACGCCAAAGCTCACGCCGTTGGCGATCGAGAACGTTAGCGGCATCATGACGACGCAGAGGAAGCTCGAGATCAGGACCGCGTAGTCGTCCCAGTCGATCGTACGCAGCCCGTCGAGCATCAGCGCGCCGACGACGATCAGTGCGGGCGCCGTCGCAGCGGCCGGGATCGCGGCGGCAAGCGGCCACAAAACGATCGACAAAATGAAGAGCAAACCGACCGTTACGGCGACGAGGCCCGTGCGGCCGCCTTCCTCGATTCCGCTCGCACTCTCAACGTACGCCGTCGTCGTGCTCGTGCCCAGGCACGCGCCGATGACGGCAGCTAAGCCGTCCATCGCGAACGTGCGCCGAGCGCGCGGCATGTTGCCGTCAGCGTCGAGGACGCCGGCTTTATTTGCGAGCGCCACGAGCGTGCCGGTCGCGTCGAAAAAATCGACGAAGAAAAAGGTGAACACGACGGCCGCGACCCCGAGCCCGAGGGCTGCGTGCAGATCGAGTGCGAGGACGAGCCCGGTCGGAGCGATCGGCAATGCGACCAGGCCGTGCGGGAAGCCGCCGAACGGGACCAGCGCGTGCTGCGGGCCGGCATATACGGCCGCGCGACTTACGATCGCGACGAGCGTCGAGCCGATGATCCCGATCAAAATTGCCCCGGGAACGCGTCGCACGAACAGCACGGCGGTCAGAATGAGACCGACGATCGCGATCAGTGCGGCGCTCGAAGCGAACGATCCGAGCGTTACGAACGTGGCGGGGCTCGTAATGACGAGACCCGCGTTCTTGAGCCCGATGAAGGCCAGAAACATTCCGATGCCGGCGGTGACCGAGTATTTGAGATGGTGCGGGACGGCGCGAACGATCGCTTGGCGCACGCCGAGTACCGAGAGGAGGATGAAGATGCAGCCCGAGATCGCGACCGCCCCTAGCGCCGTTTGCCACGGTATTTTTTGCCCGAGGACCACGGTGAAGGCAAAGTACGCGTTGAGCCCCATGCCGGGAGCCTGCGCGAACGGATAGCGCGCGACGATGCCCATCAGCAGGCTGCCGATCGCAGCGGCCAGCGCCGTGACCAGCAGCAATTTCGCAAAGCCGTCGGGGATGACGATCGCGTTGCCGAGCACGGCCGGGTTCACGAGCAGCACGTACGACATCGTCAGAAACGTCGTCAGGCCCGCGCGCACCTCGCGCGGCACGGTCGAGCCCGCCGCTGCTATGCCGAAGTAGCGATCGATCACGCTGGCTTCTGCCACGGCCGCAAGGCCTGTCCCTCGCGGCGCCGCTGTGCATGTGGCTAGCTCCGCGGCGCCGCCCGCACAAAAAGTGTGTAGGAAACTTGTGTGGTTGTGTGTTCCGCGGTTCTCCGGTTAGCGGCATAATTGACACACATTTCGGACCGGAGCCTTTATGCTAGCCCCTCATTCCGAGGCTGCCGCTGCGGCGCTTCCACCCTACTACCCGTATCTGACGTTCGCCGTCTTTCAGGTCGCGATGGCGCTGATGAGTATCGCTGCGGTCGATTCGATCGCAGGGCAGGCGAAAGATTCCATAATCGAAACGCTCGGAGCGGCCGCGTTCTTTTATCTATTCCAAGATTGCCTGGGCAAGCTCCAGCGCTGACTTGCCCGTGCGCCGTTTGCCCTTCGACTGCGCGGCTGCGCCGCTCCGTCAGGGTGACATGGGTTCGGCGCGCGAAGAGCGCGGCATGCGCGATCTGGTCGGCTATGGTGGAAGACCTCCGCACCCGCAGTGGCCGGGCGGCGCTCGGCTAGCACTGCAGATCGTCATGAACTACGAAGAGGGCTCGGAGTACGCGATCCCCGACGGCGACGAAAGCTCCGAGATGTATCTCACCGAAGTGCCCGGCGCGACGCTCGGTCCGCACGTGCGCGACCTGATCGTCGAATCGGTTTACGAGTACGGCAGCCGGGCCGGCTTTTGGCGGCTGATGGCGATGTTCGCCGAGCGGAAGATCGACGTCACCGTGTTCGGGGCGGCGCTCGCGCTCGAGCGCAACCCGGCTGCCGCGCGTGCGATCGCAGCGGCCGGACACGAGGTCTGTTCGCATGGGTGGCGCTGGATCAACTTCGCGCACATGGGCGTCGACGAGGAACGCGCGCAAATGCAGCGCGCGATCGCGTCGATCGAGCAAACGATCGGGCAGCGCCCGCTCGGATGGTACTGTCGCTACTCGCCGAGCGTTAACACCCGCCGCCTCGTTGTCGAGGAAGGCGGTTTCCTCTACGACTCGGATGCGTACAACGACGACCTTCCGTATTGGGTGCGCGTCGATGGGAAGCCGCATCTCGTGATCCCGTATACGCTCGATGCGAACGATATGAAATTCTCGGTCGCGCCCGGCTTCAGTGCACCGAGCGGCTTTTTCGAGTATCTCAAAGACACGTTCGACGTCTTGTATGCCGAAGGGAAGACTGCGCCGAAGATGATGTCGGTGGGACTTCATACGCGCCTGGCCGGCCGTCCGGGCCGCGCGGCCGCGCTCGGGCGCTTTCTCGATTACGTGCTCGAGCACGACGACGTGTGGATCGCGCGTCGCGTCGACATCGCGCGCCATTGGATCGCGACCTTCCCCGCCGAGCGCTTCGCGTGAGTGCCGCCGCACCATCGATCGCCGACGACCTGCGGCGCTTGGCGACGCTCGGCGCGACGCCGCTTGGGATCGACCGCCGGCTGTTTACCCCAAGCGATCGCGCGGCGCGCGCCCAATTCGTCGCGTGGGCGCGGGCCGATGGCCGGCGCGTCACGCAGGATCGCGCCGGCAACGTTTTCGCGCAGCGGGCGGGCCGTCGTGCGGCCGCGCCGATCCTCACGGGATCGCACCTCGACACCGTGCCGACCGGCGGGCCGTACGACGGCGCGTATGGTGCGGTCGCGGCACTTTGGGCGCTGCGACGGCTCGACCAGGACGCCGTCGACACCGAATTCCCGCTCGAAGCCGTGGCTTGGGCGGGTGAAGAGGGGAGCCGCTTTCCGCTCGGCTGTCTCGGCAGCAGCGCGTTCGCCGGCTTGAACGACCTTGCATCACTCGAAGCGCTGTGGGACGACGATGGCGTTTCGTTCGCCGCCGCGCGCGACGGGGTCAACGGATTGTTGCGCGGCGTTGCGTTGCGCGACGAAACGCGCGCGCCCTCCGCCTACGTCGAGCTGCACATCGAACAGGGGCCGGTGCTTGAGAACCGCGGCGTGCGCCTGGGCAACGTGACCGCGATCGCCGGTCAGCGGCGGTTCGAAATCGAGGTGACGGGCGAGTCGGGACACGCCGGCACCGTACCGATGGGCTTGCGGCACGACGCGTTGGTGGCCGCAGCGGAGATCGTCGTCGCGCTCGAAGCGGAGGCGGCTGCGAACGACAGTGTCGTCGTGACCGTCGGCCGGCTCGTCGTCGAACCAAATCAGACCAATGTGATTCCGCGCCGCGTGACGTTCCGAGTCGACGCGCGCAGCATCGATGAGTCCGTGTTAACGCGGATTGCTGCGGACGTCGTCGCTACGGCGGAGCGGATCGGCGCGCGGCGCGGCGTGCACGTGGCGGTCGCATCGATCGAACGGCGCGCCGCGGTCGCAATGGACGCGCGCCTGCGTTCGGCTCTTGCGGAGGCGTTCGCTTCACTCGGCGAAGAAGCGCTCGATCTTCCGAGCGGCGCCGGGCACGACGCGATGTGCGTTGCCGCAATCGCGCCGGCGGCGATGATCTTCGTCCCCAGCGCCGGGGGACGAAGCCACGTGGGCGACGAGTTTACCTCACCCGCGGATCTGGATCTTGGGGTCGCCGCGCTTGCACAGGCGCTCGTCACGATCGATCGCCGCATGGCAAAGGAAGGTTGATGCGCTTTTTCATCTGCGGATCCGCGTTACGCGGGCAACCCGATCACGGGAACCTGCAGGGCGCAACGTTCCTCGGCGAGGCACGCACGGCGCCGCGGTACCGTCTGCATTCGGTCAACAGCCAGCATCCCGGAATCTATGAGGTCGCCGAGGGCGGGATAGCGATTGCCGGCGAGCTCTACGAACTGAGCGACGACCAGCACGCGCATCTGATCTCGACCGAGCCCCCAAATCTCTACGAAGCGCCGATCGAGCTCGATGACGGCAGCCGCGTCAACGCGATGATCTACCCGCGCGAACTCGTCGAGAAACTCGGCTGGCCCGACATCTCGCATTTCGGCGGCTGGGCGGCGTTCAAGGCGGGCTAAGAACCCTGTGTTGGGTAAGAGCGAACCGTGAGCTTCACGACGCGCCGCCAGTTCATTCGTTCCGCCGGAGCCTTCGCACTCGCTGCGAGCCCAAGCGCCGCGCGCGCGCAACGCCCGTTGCCATTTTGGTCCACCGGGACGCCGCTGCCGACGCCGCGCAGCGAGGATTCGGTCGCCGCAATCGACAGCACGATCTACGTCGTCGGGGGCTACGTGCCGGCCGGGCCCAACCCGAAGGTTCTCGAGGCGAGCGGCCACGCCGACGTCGACGGCGCGCTCGTCCAGGTCTACGACGCCGCGGCGGGCACGTGGGCGAACCGGGCATCGCTGCCCACCGGGCTCAACCATATCGGAATCACGGCGTTCGACGGCAAGCTCTACACGTTCGGCGGCTTCGCGGGGCAAAACCGCGGCGCCGTGCCCGATGCGAACCTCTACGATCCGGCAGCGGACAAGTGGACGCCGATCGCGCCCGTGCCGACAAAGCGCGGCTCCATCGCCGTCGCCGCCCTCGATGGGAAAATTCATCTCGTCGGCGGACGCGACGAGCACAGCACCGGCACGCACGACGTCTACGATCCGGTTGCCGACCGGTACGCGAGCGCGGCACCCTTGCCGATCGGACGCGACCACATGGGGTTGGTCGAGTTCGAGGGAAAGCTCTATGCGATCGCGGGACGCATCGACGACTTCGACCACAATACATCGTACGTCGACGTCTACGATCCGGCCGCCGATCGTTGGTCGTCGCTCGCCCCGATGCCCTCGCAGCGCAGCGGCATGGCGGTGGCAGTCTTTCGCGCCCGCGTCTTCGCAATCGGCGGTGAGTACCGCGGCGGCACGTTCACGAACAACGAAGCCTTCGATCCTCAGAGCAACACGTGGAGCGTTTTCCCTGCGATGCCGGAGGGTCGCCACGGGACTGGTGCTGCGGTCTACAACAACGCGGTGTANNTTTTTCGGCTTACCTTCACGGGCTAGGATCCGGTCCGTTTGGGCGCTTGTGCGGAATTTTCGACCGTGCTAGACTTGAAATCCGGCTGAAAAGTTTCCTCAACCGATCCCTCGTCTGAGGATGCCATCATGCGCAAAGAGTCGATCCTTGCTGCGGGTTTTCTGTGTGCCTTTCTGTTCGCCGCATGTGACAATCAACACGCGGTCTCGAGCGTACCCGGGGGAGCGAGCAATCAGGCCTCGCACCGCGAAACGCGGCATACGATGGCTACATCGTCGCTCGGAGCCTACAACATCAACCCGAGCAAAGTATTTATCGCCGGCATTTCGTCCGGCGGCTTCATGGCGGTGCAGCTCCATTTTGCCTACTCCGGCACGTTCAAGGGTGCTGCGATCTACGCCGGCGGCGTCGATTACTGCGCGCAGGACAGCGAAACCAACGCGCTCGAGGATTGCGGCGGAGCCGACGACGGCGCGTATACGAGCGAGCTCTCCGAGTCCGAGAGCTACATCGCAAGCCATCAAAACACGGCGGGGATGGATCCCGTCAGCAACATCAAGAACCAGCCCGTGTATTTGTGGCACGGCACCGACGACGAAGAAGTTCCGGCCGGCTCGATGAATGACTTGCAATCCGAGTACGGGCATTTCGGCGCGACGCCGATTACCTATGACGACACCTATGCGGCCAACCACGGTTGGGAATCGCCCTACGGGCAAGTTGCGTGCGGAACGCTCGCCAGCCCGTACATGATCGACTGCAGCAACTACGACTCCGAGCAAACGTGGCTTAAACTGTTCTTGGGGACGCTCAATGCGAAGAACACCGGGACCTTGAATGGTTCGCTGATCCAGTTCAGCCAAACCCCGTACGGCGGCGGCTCGAATGACATGGACAGCACCGGTTGGATATTCGTTCCGTCAAACTGCGCCGCCGGCCAATCCTGCAGCCTGGTCGTGGCTTTGCACGGCTGCGAGCAAAACCAGAGCGTGATCGGTACGGAGTTCATCACCGAGGGTGGGATCGAGCAGTGGGCCGACACGAACAACATCGTCGTGCTCTACCCCTACGCGGTCAGCGGAGGTTCGAACCCGGACGGCTGTTGGGATTGGTGGGGCTACACGAACTCGAGCTACGCGCTCAAGAGCGGCCCGCAGATGGCTGACATCTACGCGATGACCAAACAAGTTATGAACGGCAGCGCTGCAACCGCCACGCCGAGCCCTGCTCCCACAGCAACCCCGACGGGCGCATCTCCCACGCCGACACCAGCACGGACGCCGACCCCCTCGCCGACAGCATCGCCCACGCCCGCGCCCACGCACACGCCAAGTCCGATTCCGACGCCCACGCACACCCCAAGTCCAAGTCCCACGCCCACGTCGCTCGGTTGCTGGACGACCAACAACTATGCGCAAACCCAAGCCGGCCGGGCGTACTTTCAGTACTATACCGGCGACGCGCTGGCAGAAGGCTCAAACGAAAACATGGGTCTGGACAACACCTACTACGTCACGTCCCTCGAAGAAACGTCGCCGGGCTACTACGTGATCGTATCTCAGTGCTGACGGCCGCCGAAATAACACGATCGGAGGAATGCGTTTCATGGCGAACCCTTTCGTTCACATCGAACTGAATACGACCGACGTCGACAAAGCGAAAAGCTTCTACGGTAGCCTGTTCGACTGGAAGTTAAGCGACACGCCGATGCCGATGGGGACGTACACGACGATCGACGTCGGTGACGGAACGGGCGGCGGCATGCTCAAGCATCCCATGCCCGGCGCTCCCTCAATCTGGATTCCCTATGTCATCGTCGATGACGTCGAAGCCGCGACGCAGAAAGCCAAGTCGCTCGGCGCCCAGATCATCCGGGAAGTCACCGAGGTGCCGAACATGGGCTGGTTCAGCATCGTCCTCGACCCGACCGGCGCCGCGGTCGGTCTTTGGAAAACGAAGACCAGCTGACCGGCTGCGAGCATGAGCTCGCTGCGACAGATTGAACCAGCCTTTTGCGTGGCGCTGTTACTTAGTCGACCCCAGACAGTTGCGGAGCGTCAATTTCGATATCTTTGCCGTCATAATCGGAGTACTTACACTCTTCCGTCGAATCGTGGTTTGTGGTGCCTTTCGGACCCGTTTCGTACATCGGTAGAAGCATGGTGGATTTCAGCGGAAGATGACTCTGCGTTGAAACCACCATCGATCCTCGCCCTATGCCAATATGGATTTGAACGCCGTCTCCGAGGGGGGTGACGCCAAGGAGCGATGGCATGGTGACGTGGTAGATCGAGACAGGCTCGCCATTGATTGATGAGTGCCCCGCAACACCGTACACGAGACCTTTGTCGATCCCCATCGCCAGGCTTTTTACCGTCGCCCTCAACCCGGCGAAAGACTTTGGTTCGCGGCTCCAAGCGTCTTGCCCCAGGCGGGAATACGCCGTTTGGCCGATTTTCACGGACTCGCGTGTGGCAGCGCCATTAATGGTGATGCTCACGGCAACCCTATCGGGCCGAATAACCCTGGTTGTTACCAACGTTGACATCATGCCGGACGATAGCACGCCGGACTGTTTCATAGTACAAACGCTACGCCATGATTTTAGCGCGTGTATCGCGCGATGCATCGCTCCGATCTCCGCAGGCCCGGGCAAAAGTCCTGGGGACGCGCCGACAGCGGTCTGCGCGCCGCTCGAGACGGACACGGCAAAAGCAAGGGCAGAGGCCGAAGCGATCCAGGGACGCATAAAGAAGCTCATGGGAGTCTAATCGGCTTCTTCCGAGTCCTCTCTGAGCGTCGGGCCATGATCCCTGAAGTGAAATACCAGCTTTGTCACGCTCATAAGATGNNGCCCTACGCTCAGGATGACAAGGGAAAATTTCATTCGCTTCCTTGTGGACGCATGGCGCATGCACAACTCAAGGTGAAACGGTTTAACTGCCGCGGTAGGTGGAGTAGGACCACGGGGCGAGGAGCAGGGGGACGTGGTAGTGGCGGGGATCGGGGTCGATGCGGAAACGGATCGTGATTTCGTCGTAGAACGTTGCGACGCCGCGGGCCGCGAAGTAGGGCGCGACGGTGAAGCTTAGCTCGTAATAGCCGGGAGCGAGTGCTTCCGCTAGGGGTTCGTCGGTGCGGCCGTCGGCGTTGGTTGTCGCGCCTGCGAGCTCGGTTCGAACGGCGCCGTCGACGGAGTAGAGGACCATCGCGATTCCCTCCGCCGGAGCACCGGTCGACGTATCGAGGACATGGGTTGTCAAAGTCATGGCGCCTTTGCTCCTGCGTCGATCCATGCGCCGAGCGTTGCGCGCTCGGTGTCGGTGATGTGAGTAGCGTTGCCAAGGGGCATCGCGCGGGTCGTTACCGCTTGCGTGCGGATCTGCGCTGCGTTTGCGACGATGTGCGCGGGGCTGTCGAGGAGCACGCCGGCGGGCGGGGCGCTGATGCCCGCGTACGTCGGGTGAGCGGAATGGCAGACGGCGCAGCGCTCGGCTACGATCGGCGCGATCGTGGCAAACGTCGGCGCGCCGGCGGCTGCACTCGTCGAGGGGTGCGGCGCGATCGCGACGGCAATTGCGACGACGATGACGACGGCCGCGACCGGCAACGCGATAATCATTCGCTTGAAGTGGGTCAGCACGTAAAAGCGCCGCACGAGCACGCCCGCAACCGAGAGTCCGGCGAGGACGAGCCAACCGTTAGGCCCGCTGTACGTCATCGGATAGTGGTTGCTGATCATGATGAACAGCACGGGCAGCGTGAAGTACGTGTTGTGGACCGAGCGCTGTTTGCCGAGTAAGCCGGGACGCGGGTTGGGCGTCTCGCCGGCGCGGATCTGGGCGAGCATCCGGCGCTGACCGGGGATGATGACGAAAAAGACGTTCCAGACCATGATCGTGCCGATGATCGAGCCGACGTGGATGAACGCAGCGCGCGGGCCGAAGACGTGGAACAAGCCCCAATCGGCGAACAGCAAGAACAGCCCGATCGCCGTCCAGAGCACGACCGGGTTCTTCTCGAAGATGCGGCAGAGCGCGTCGTACACGAACCAGCCGGCGACGAGCGAAGCGATGCTGATTGCGATCGCCTCGGGCACGGTCAGCGCGAGAACGTCCTTGTCGATCAGGAACGTCGAGGCGCCGGCCCAGTAGACGATCGCGAGCATCGCGATTCCTGAAAGCCATGTCGAGTACGCTTCCCAGTAGAACCAGTGCAGATCGCGTGGGAGCGGCTCGTCGACGGGACCGGTGCGATACTTCTCGTTGTGGTAGAAGCCGCCGCCGTGGACGGACCACAGCTCGCCCTCCATTCCGCGGCGCCTTTGGGCGTCGGGCAATGCGCGGTTGAGATTGTCGTCGAGCCACACGAAGTAAAATGAGGCGCCGATCCACGCGATGCCGGCGGTGAAGTGGAACCACCGGACGATTAGGCTCAACCACTGTAGGACGTAGTCGTTCATGAGTAGTGAGCGGGTCCAAGCCCCGGCTGCGCTTCGACAAGCTCAGCGTGACAATGCGAAGACATTTCAGCGAATCACCTCTTCCAGGCGCAGGCGGGCGATCTTTGCGATCTCGGCGAGTGCGGTCGCGATTTCGTCGGCACGCGCGTTTTGCTTGCGGCGCTCGAGCTCATCGAGGATCGAGGTTTTGTCGTACTCGCGGGCGCAGATGACGAACGGGAAACCGAAGCGCGCCCGGTACGCGGCGTTGTCCGCGTCGAATCGCGCGACTTCGCCCGGCGTTAGCGCGTCGAGCCCAGCCGCCGTTTGCTCCGCAGTCGAAGCGCGCGTTAAGCGGCCCTCGCGCGCGACCCGACCGGCTAGGTCGGGGTGGGCTGCGATCAACGCGACCTGTGTCTCTGGGGCCGCGCTTGTGACAACCGCAGACATCGCCGCGTGGAGCGCCGCCACATCGGCGAACGGGCGTCGTGCGGCGGCCGCGCGGGCGATCCAGGGCGAATCCTCGAACGCGAAGCCGATCGCCTCGACGAATGACTCTTCGCTTGCCGCGTTCAGGTATTCGAGCGTCGTCATCGAACCTGCCCGGCGACATGGCGACGTTGCTCGTGCGCGACGCGGCGCAAATCGTGACCTTCGACGACGCCGGCACCACCTATACGGACGGCTCGATCTTCGTGCGCGACCGCGCGATCGAAGCGCTCGGGAAAGCGGACGACCTCCCGCGCGAAGCCGATCGCGTCGTCGACGCGCGCGGCTGCATCGTTATTCCCGGCCTCGTCAACACGCACCACCACTTCTATCAGACGCTCACCCGCGCCGTGCCTGGGACGCAAGACGTCGCGCTGTTCGACTGGCTCGTGACGCTCTATCCGATCTGGGCCCGCATGCAGCCGGACGGGCTGCGCAGCGCGACCGCGATTGCCTGCGCGGAGCTGCTCCTTTCCGGATGCACGACCTCGAGCGACCATACCTACATGTGGCCGAACGGTTGCCGCATCGACGATCAGATCGAGGTCGCGCGCGACATCGGGCTGCGTTTCCATGCCGGCCGTGGCTCGATGTCGGTGGGGCAGTCCCAGGGCGGGCTGCCGCCCGACGACTGCGTCGAAGACGAACGCNNTCAACGTCGCACCGTGTTCGCCGTTTTCCGTCTCGGCCGATCTGATGCGCGAGAGCGTGGCGCTCGCGCGCGGTTACGGGGTTCACGCGCACACGCATCTCGCCGAGACGCTCGACGAGGA
>PMHP01000092.1 GCA_003158195.1 Vulcanimicrobiota bacterium
CCCGCCGGCGTCTCGACGCCGGCACCGACGTTCAACCCCGCGGCGAACCCCCAACCGAGCCCCTTCGCCTCGAGCGAACTGAGCCCGACGCCCGTGCCAAGCCGCAGACATCACGGTCGCGAGGCGCCGTCAACCTCGTCGAGCCCGACGCCGGCTCCAACGGCGACGCCGACGTCACCGGCCTTCGCGACCCTCGACGGCACGTGGGAATTCCAACTCCAGTACACCGACCGCACCGAATATTCGTACCTGGTTATCACGCAGCAGCCGACCGGGACGGTCACCGGCGTCTGGCGCGCGAACGGCAAGTCGTTTCCCTTTGAGGGAACCTACGATGGCCGCCTGATCCGGCTGCTCGTCAAAGAGCCGATCGGGAACGTGACGATGAGCGGTTACGTCGAGGGCGCATCGGACATGGTCGGCATCGTCGACCTCGGCAACGGCGCGACAACGCCGACCGCCTTTACGGCCGAACACCGCGCGCCGCAAAAGGGCAGCGTCTTCAAGAAGGGCACGTAACCTCGCGGCCATGCCAGACCACGTCTTCGGGTTCCGGACGCGCGCNNTCGTCTTCGACTCGACCGAGCACGCGGCCGAACTCTTCGCGCTGCGCACCTACGGCAACATCTACAGCCGGATCGGCAACCCGACGGTCGCGGCCTTCGAAGAACGGATGGCGAGCCTCGAAGGCGGCCTCGGCGCGGTTGCATTCGGCAGCGGGCTTGCGGCGCAGCTTGCGACGGTGCTCTGCGTCGCGCAGGCCGGCGATCACATCGTATCGACTGCGTCGCTTTACGGCGGAACCGTCACCCAGTTTACCGTGACCCTCAAGCGCATGGGAATCGACTGCACGCTGGTCGGCGGCGACGATCCGAGCGCTCTGCGCGCGGCGATCCGTCCAAACACCAAGCTCGTATTTGCCGAGACGATCGGCAACCCGCTCGGCAACGTCGCCGATCTCGAGACGCTCGCCGCGCTCGCGCATGAGGCCGGCCTGCCGCTCGTCGTCGACAACACGTTCGCGACGCCCGCGCTCTGCCGTCCGTTCGAGTGGGGCGCCGACGTCATCACCCACTCGGCCACGAAGTTCATCGGCGGCCACGGCACGGTGATCGCGGGCGTCGTCGTCGAGAGCGGAAAATTTCCGTGGGGCGCGGGGAAGCATCCGTTGCTTTCACAGCCGAGCCCCGGCTATCACGACATGAACTTCGCGGAGACCTTCGGCGAGTACGCGTTTCTGATGCGCGCGCGCACCGAGGTGCTGCGCGACGTCGGTGCGGCGCTCTCGCCGATGAACGCGTTCATGCTGATCCAGGGCATCGAGACGTTGCCGCTGCGGATGAAAGCCCACGTCGAAAACGCGCGCACGATCGCGCAGTTCCTGCGCGGCCGCGAAGAGGTCGCCTGGATCAATTACGCCGAGCTCGAGGACTCACCGTATCGCACCCTCGCAAAGAAGTATTTGCCCGACGGCGCGAGCGCGGTCTTCACGTTCGGCCTGCGCGGCGGGCGCGAAGCGGGGCGCGCGTTCATCGAGGCACTCGAACTGTGGAGTCACCTAGCAAACGTCGGCGACGGCAAATCGCTCGTGATCCATCCCGCCTCAACGACCCACCAGCAACTCAGCGACGAGGAAATGCGGCAGAGCGGCGTCTCGCCGGACATGGTGCGCCTCTCGGTCGGACTCGAGGATCCTTCCGACCTCATCTGGGATCTCGAAAACGGATTGCGTGCCGCGCGGGCGGCCGCGCCGGTCGCCGACGTCCGGGCATGATTCTCGAAACTGTTTCGCAGCGGCGCGACCTGCTCGATCGCTCGCATAAGGTCGCGATGGTCGGCGTCTCGCCGAATCCGACGCGCCCGAGTTACTTCGTCTTCTCCTACCTGCGNNCCTCGCTTGCGGTCTATGCCGCGGAACGGGGCGCGCCGGACATCGTCGACGTCTTTCGCAAGCCGGCGGATGCGCCGCAGGTCGCGCGCGAAGCGATCGCGGCGGGCGCGAAGGCGATCTGGTTTCAGTACGGGGTTATCAATGACGAGGCGATTCGGCTCGCCGACGCGGCGGGGCTCGACGTCGTCGTCGATCGCTGCATGAAGGTCGAATCGGCGCGTTTCGACGGCGGCCTTTCGATCGGTGGGCTCAACAGCGGGCTAATCACCTCGAGGCGCCGATGAGCGACGCGGCGACGCGTGCGCTCGACGACGCGTTCATCGACCTTGTGGCCGGCTGGTCGAACGGGGGCGCCGGCTGCGACGAGGCGGAGTTCGAATCGCACGCGCTTGCGCTGTTCGCCTATCAGATCGAGCGCAACGAACCGTACCGGCGCTACGCCGCAACGCTCGGATTCGATGCGGACCACCTGCCGGCGACGTGGCGCCAGATCCCCGCAGTTCCAGCGAGCGCATTCAAGGATGCGACGCTCGCCACGTTCGACGTCTCGCAAGCGGAACTGGTCTTCCAAACGAGCGGCACGACGGGCGAGCGTTCGGGGAAGCACTACGTCGAACACGCGCGGCTCTACGACGCGGCGCTGCTCGCGGGTTTCGACCGCTTCATGCTCCCCGACCGTCCCAAGTTGCGCTACCTCAACCTCGTGCCGAATCCGCGCTGGAAGCCGCATTCGTCGCTCGGGTACATGATGGGGCACGTCAGCGTTCTGCGGGGCGAGGGCAACGCCGCATATTTTCTCGACGACGAACGGGTCGACATCGATGGGTTCGCGCGCGCGCTCGAGCGCGCCGTCGCCGACCATCAGCCCGTTTGTATTGCCGGCACGGCCTTCGCCTTCGTGGCACTGCTCGATGCTCTCGAAACGCCCGCGCGCACGTTCGTCGCCCCCGCGGGCTCGCGAATCATGGAGACGGGCGGCTTCAAAGGCCGCGCCCGGGTCGTCGAGCGCGCCGAGCTGTATTCGCGTTTGGAGAGCACGCTCGGGATCGCGGCGCCGTCGATCGTGGCCGAATATGGAATGACCGAGTTGCTCTCGCAATATTACGACGCGCCCGATTCGCGCACGCGCGAACAGCGCATCAAAGTCGCCCCGCCGTGGCTGCGCACGCTCGTCGTCGACCCCAACGGGCACGAACTCCCACCCGGCGAGACGGGGGCGTTGCGGCACGTCGATCTCGCAAATCGCTCCTCGGTCGTCGCAATCGACACGGAAGACCGCGGCTATCGCGAAGGCGAGGGAATCGTCTTGCTCGGCCGCGACCCCGCCGCCGAACTCCGCGGCTGTTCGCTCGACGCAGAGGAAATGGCGGCAAACCCGCTCGCCTGAGAACTGCTATGGTCGATCACGTCATCTATGCTGCACCGAACGTAGATAGCGCCTCAAGTCAATTCGCGCGTGACTACGGTGTTATGCCGTCGCCCGGCGGGCGGCACCTCGGCTACGGTACACGAAATGCGCTCGTCGGACTTGGTCCCCACACGTACCTCGAGCTCGTGGGCATCGATGAAGAACAGAACATGCCGGCCGGCCGGCGGCTCTTTCAACTTGACGAGCTGTCGCCTTCGCGCTTTGTCGCTTGGTGCGCGCGCGCACATCGGCCGCTGCGCGAAACGGTTGCCATCGCGCACCAAGCCGGCTACGATCTTGGTGAGATTATCTCGATGTCGCGGTCGCGTCCTGACGGGAGCACGCTGTCGTGGACTATGACCTCGCCGCTCGGCGACCGCGCGGGCGGCGTTCTGCCGTTTTACATCGATTGGGGTACGTCACCCCATCCCGCGAGCTCACTTCCTTCGTCGCTCTCGCTAAGCTCGCTCACGGCCGTCCATCCTCAGGCCGATCGCATCCGCGCCATTCTGGACGCGTTAGGTGAGGAAGCCGTCGGCGTGGAGCGAGGTGAATCCCCGGCGTTGATCGTCGCGCTGCGCTGATCCCTGGGCCATCGAGGAGGATTCGAGCCGAGTTTAGACGCCGACGACGGCGTGGATCAGAGCGCGCGCGAACGGGACGCCAAGGCCCGTCAGCTGATTGTAACCGCCGTTGGGATTCGCGCTGTAACCCGGGTCGAGCGGCGGAATCGACGGTTGCGGCGTCGGGGCGGAGCCTGGCGCCGGGGTCGGGCAATCTTGCGGGTCGCCGGCCGCGTTCTGCGGGTTCGAACAATACGCCGTGATCGCGTTGTTACCGTACAGCACCGACAAGAACGTCGAACCGTAGGTCGCCGCACTCTTGTAGGTGTTGTAGATCAGCGGATCCGGATTCCCCAGACGGTAGGGATGGCTCGAGGCGCCTTTGCTCGCGCAGCTCGCATTTTCTTTGCATGCCTCGACGACGAGCGCCCACATCGCGGCCATCTCGGGTGCGGCGACCGATGTACCGCCAATTGCGCCGAGCAGCGCACCGCCGAAACTCGGATCGGCGTATTCGAGCAACGCAACGCCGGTTTGCGGATCGCCTTCGAGCGCGAGATCGGGAACGTTACGATTCGAGCCGGCGATTCCCGGCGCCCCGTGTTGATAGCTTGGCTGTGTGAAATAGGCAGAGACGCCGCCGCCCGTCCCGTTCCCGCCGCCCGACGTCGAGACGCCCCACGCGGTGATCGGGCCGGCGATTTGGCCGGCGGTGTTGAGCGGCGTCGTTACGCCGCCGACNNCCGACGTCGCCGCTCGAGATGAACACGGACATGCCGAGCGTGACCATCATCGCGTATTCCGTCGGATCGAGACCGCCGCCGTCGGAGGTAAACTCGAACGGCGGGCTGCCGGAGCCCGGCGGTGCGACCGAGCCGAACTCGGGGCCGCCGAAGCTCGCCGAAACGACATCTGCCGTGTTGCGGTCGATGATCGTCTGCAGCTCCTCGTCGGCGACCGCGAGGCCTTGCTCCGGGAAGCCCGCTCCGGCCGGACACGGCGAGGCGATTCCAACGCCGCCGCAGCCGTCGTTCGGGTTGTACGCGAGGTAAAATTCGACCGTCGCATCTTTGGCAAGCGACGCGGTTTGCTCCGTATCGAGTTGCGCCTCGCCGTCCTCGGGGTTGCAGTTGGCCGTCGGCGATTCCGAGGGTGCGAGCCCCGCAACGCCCGAGCTGTTGCAGGGCGGCGTCACCGGCGGCGGCGGGGCGAAACCGGAGTTGTCGTTGATCACCGGGTCGGACCCCGTCGTTGCAACGATGTTAACGCTGCTCGCGCCGCTCACGTGATAGAACTCTTTATACGCGTCGGCGTCGCCGATTTTGCCGCCGGTCGACGTTTGAACCGGTCCCGTTCCAACGATACCGATCGTCACGCCGCTGCCGGTAAAACCTGCCGCATACGCACCGTCGTAGTCGAAGGCCGCNNACCGGCACGCCCGCATCGACGTGCGGCGCACTCATCGGCGCGATGAACGATTCGCCAAGCGAGCTGCGATAGTCACCGAACTTCGTGTGAAACGCGGCTTCGAGCTGCGGTTGCGAACCGGCGACGTGCAGCAGCATGCGCTGCTTCCAGCCGCTCGCCCAGATGCCGAACTTATGGAAGTACGCAATCGCAACGTTTTGCTGGGCAGGCGTTGCGCCGAAGCGGTCGGCGATCTGCTCCGGGGTCAGCCACTCGCGGTACGAACCCGATTTCGGATCGCTGACGGCTTGCGCATACGCGAACAGAGCCCGCGCGTCACGCATCGGCAACGCAACGTCGATCCCGAGGTGACCGAAGTTCGCAGGCCCGAGCAACTGCGCCCGGGAGACGAATCCGGCATCGTACGTGAACGCGGACGGCGACGTCGCAGCGGATCCGCCTGGCGCCGCAGTGCTCGCGGCGCGGATCGGCGCGGACGGCGTCGAGGATGAACCGCCGCAACCGGTCGCGGAGAACGCGAATCCGGCGAGAGCGAACGCGGCCAAAGGACGTTGTGACGGGCGCATCAGAGACGGCTCCCTAAGACGCGCGCGACGAGCGCGCGCCGGAAGGCAAGATGACGTTGCGTGCGTCGCACCGCGAGCTGCGCACGGAAGCGGGCGACGCCCNNCGACGCCCGCCTCAACCGCAACCTCGGACGTGCGTGCGCTCGATGTCAGGCCGATAATGTTCGCGCTTCCGAGTCCAAGCGTTTCGGTCGTCATCGTCGTTTGGAACGGCGTGTTACTGAACCCGATCGGCCCGAAGCCTTCTTCGTTAAATTGAGCTTGACCCGACAAGTCGTAGTATTGCGTCACGACGTCGCTCAGCTGCACGCAGCCGACGCCGAGCCCGCGCAGCATATAGCTCGTCGTCGTCGTCGCGTCGGTCTCCCCGAAAACCGGATCGACCGTGACTTTCATGTCGACGAGCTGATGGACGGGCCGGTTCAAGAGACTGGAGGGGACCTTGCACGCCGCGGGGACGCCCGAGGGACCCTTGTCGGCGAGGTTTTCGGTCGCGAGCACGACGGGCTGCGGATACCAGACCGGAACGTAGATTGCCGGGAAGGTGACCGGCGTCGCATTCGGGGACGGGGTTGTCTCGACGAGCGCGGCGGGCGCGGTGATCGTAATGCCGATCTGGTTTGGACCGCCCGACGGGTTGGGCTGCGGCGCCGAAACTGTGTACGACGTGTTCGCGGGAATTTCGAGCGGAAAACTGTAGCTGCCCGATCCGTCGGCGTTGACGATCGCGGTCGAGGTCGTTCCGTCGGTGTTTTGTGCGGTATCGGTGAACGTTCCGTTGGCGTTGGTCGAGCGGACGTCGGTTGCCCCGTCGGGATCCGTTTCGGTCGTCGTCTCCGCGGCGGAGTTTGCCGGTAAAATCGCCCCGGCGACTTCGGGCAGGATGTCGACGAGGCCGTTCCCGCTACCGACCACGTCGAGATAGATGACGCCGGTCGACGTCGTGACGCTCGATCCGGCGAAAGTGATGTCGGTCGACGCACCGTTTTGCGCGTACGCGTAGTATTCGTCGCTGTTCGACGTCGTCGTTTCCAAGCCGCCGTTAAGCGTATCCGTTTCGGCGACGTGAAAATCGAACGGATTCAGGACGTTTTGGAATTTCGGAATCCCCGAAACCGTCACCGTCTGCGTTATCGCCGTGGTTAGCGTCTGCGAGTTGGTCGGGTTCGGCGACGGCGTGATCGCGCCGGCCGGAACCGGCGGCCGAACGAATGTTTCGACCGTCGTGCCGGCGTAGCTGAACGAATCGCCACTCGCGGCCGGGCGATACGAATTGTTCGTCGGCGCCGGCGCCGGAGGCGCGCCTCCGCCCCCGCCCCCGCCGCCGCAAGCGGCGAGGACGGCGGCGCAGAAAGACACGCCGACAGCTGACAAACGCTTTCGCAAACCACGACCTCGCTACCGGATTCAACGAGAGTAGCTGACGTTTGGAGCGCCTAATCCAACTCCTCTTCATGAACGGTGAGCGTTGACGCTCCGTGCGGAACAGATCGTCGCCGCACTCGCGGATGCCGCGGGCCGCTGGCGCGATGCCGATTTTCCGCCGCGCGTCCGAGCGACGCAAGCAATCGAACGTCGAACCGGCTACACCCCGCCGGTCGTCGACTACGCGCTCGACGCGCTCTTCGGCGCGATCGACCGCACCGCGCTCGTTGCCACCATCGCCGGCGAACTCGGATCGCTTGCCGCGCTCGACGGGTTCGTTTCGCGTCCGGGGAGGCCGGATGTCCTTTTCGTTCCGATCGACCGCGTCGTCATCGTCTCGAGCGACACGACGATCGGCGTCGCGATCCCGGCATTCCTCTTCGCGCTCTGCGCGAAAGCGAACGTTACGGTCAAGGACCGCGACGATCGCTTTGTTGCGGCGTTCGCCGAGACGATTGCCGCCGAGCATCCGCAACTCGGCGCCGCGATGCGGGTGGAGACATGGAACGGTACCGATGAGACGATGTCGCGCGCGCACCTGACGCAGGCCGGCACCGTCGTCGCGTACGGCCGCGCCGAAACGCTCGCGGCCATTCGCGCCCAACTCGCACCGGAGGCGCGCTTCCTTCCCTTCGGCCACCGCACGAGCGTCGGATACGTCGCGCGCGAAACGCTCGCCGATCCCGTTGCCGCACGCGCGTGCGCTCGCGCGCTGGCAAGCGACGCGCTCTTGTACGACGGCGAGGGCTGCCTCTCGCTGCACGCGGTCTTCGTCGAACGCAGCGAAACGGGCGCGGCGATCGCCCCCGCGGCTTTTGCGCGGCTCGTTGCCGATGCGTGCGACAGCGTAGCGATCGAATTCCCCGCCGGTTATACCGAGCCCGATGCCGCCGCAAGCGCGTACCGGCGCGCCGCGGATTTCCGTGCGGCGCAGGGTTTGGGCGCGGTGCACGCGGGCGCAACCGGGCCGCATCTCGTCGTCCTCGACCCGCCGCGTGACGAGCCCGCGCCATTCTTGCGCCGGACGCTCGCGCTCTACGCCGTCGACGCGCCGGACGATGCACTCGACTTCGTGCGCAGCCACGCGCTGGCGCTCGAGGCGGTCGGGGTCGAGCGCCGTGGCCGCCCGGATATCGAAGCGTTTGCGCTTGCGAGCGGGGCCGCGCGGATCGCGGCGCTTGGGAGCTTGCAGCGGCCGCCGCTCGGCGGCGAGCACGGCGGCGCCGGGCGGATTCTGCCCTTCGTGCGCGCTATCTACCGGCAATGATCGATGCCTTCGAAAGGCTGGTCACGCCGATCCCCGGGCCCCGCTCGCGGGCGCTTGCAAAGTCGCTTGCGGCAAGCGAAGTCCGCGGGGTCACCTACCTTGCACCGAACTACCCCGTGTTCTGGGAATCGGGCGACGGCGCCACCATCACCGACGTCGACGGCAATCGCTACCTCGATCTTACCGGCGCGTTCGGCGTCGCGCTGACCGGCCACGGGAACCCGGCCGTCGCGCGCGCGATCGCCGAACAGGCGGCGCGGCTCGCGCACGGCATGGGCGATGTTCATCCGACCGCGGTCAAAGTGCATCTGCTCGAGCGGCTCGCATCGCTCGCTCCCGCTGCGGGCGCCAAATCGTTCTTGTGTTCGACCGGCGCGGAGAGCATCGAGTTCGCGCTCAAGACCGCGATGCTCGTCACCGGCGAGCCGAACGTGCTCGCGTTTGCCGGCGGGTACCACGGTCTTTCCTACGCGGCGCTCGAGGTCGGCGGCATCCCGAAGTTTCGCAAGCCGTGGCAACGTCAATTGCGTGGAACGACCTCATTCGTACGCTTCCCCGACCCGCGCGAGCCGAAGGCTTCCGAGCGCGCGCTCGAGGTCGTCGCCAAGACGCTGCGCAAGGATCGCTCGATCGGCGCGGTGCTCGTCGAGCCGATCTTAGGCCGAGCCGGGATTCGGGTGCCCCCCGACGGTTTTCTCAAAGGTCTGCGCGCGATCTGCACCGAGCGCGACACCTTGCTCATCGTCGACGAGATCTACACGGGGTTCGGCCGCACCGGGACGATGTTCGCCTGCCAGCGCGAGAACGTGCAGCCCGACGTGCTCTGCGTCGGCAAGGCGCTGGGCGGCGGGTTTCCAATCTCCGCCGCAATCGCCAGCCGCGAAGTCGCCGACGCTTGGGCGCCGAGCGACGGGGAGGCGCTGCATACGTCGACGTATCTGGGCAATCCGATGGGCTGTGCCGCCGCGCTTGCGAACCTGGACGAAATCGAGCGCTTGGACGTGCCCGGCCTGGCGCGTTCGCGCGAATCGCAGTTGGCGGAGCGGCTCCACGAACTCAAGCGCATCGACACGCAGATCGCCGAGGTCCGCGGCCGCGGCCTGCTCTGGGCGCTCGAGTTGAAGAACCCGGCATTCGCGCGCGCCTGTGTCGTCGCGGCGCTAGGCCGCGGCCTCGTGCTCTTACAATCCGGGCTGCGCGGCGAAGTTCTGGCGCTCGCGCCGCCGGCGATGATCAGCGACGTGCAGCTCGAGCGCGCGCTCGACCTTTTGGCCATGGTCGTGCGCGATCCGGTGCTCGCGTGAAGCTGCGCGTCGGGGTTCTCGGCGCCAGCTTCGGCGGCTCCGTGCACGTGCCGTCGTTCCAAGCGCAGGGCAGCTTCGACGTCGTCGCGATCGCTTCGCCGAATCGCGCGGCCGAAGTCGCGAAAGCGCGCAACATACCCAATGCGTTCTCGTCGCTCGAAGAGATGCTGGCCGGCGTCGAACTCGACGTGCTCTCGGTCGCAACCCCGCCCTTCGAACACTACGGTCCCGTGCTCGCGGCGCTCGGCCGCGGGCTGCACGTGCTATGCGAGAAGCCGTTCGCTCTCAACGTCGAGCAGGCGCAAGAGATGCTCGCGGCCTCGCGCGAGGCCGGCACCGTCTGCGCGCTCGCGCACGAGTTTCGCTACTCGCCGTCGCGCAACGCATTGCGCGAACTCGTGATCAACGGACACCTGGGTCCGCTTCGTGCCATCGAGGTCCTCTATTTCAGCACGATGCTACGCGAGGGCAACGAGCGGCCGAACTCGTGGTGGTTCGAACGCCGCCGCGGCGGCGGGATCACCGGTGCGCTCGCTTCGCACCTGATCGATCAGGCCTCGTGGCTTGCCGGCCGCAGCCCGCTCCGCGCGACCGGCTACGAGCGCACCGCCATCCCCGAACGCAGCTACCAGGACGAACGGTTCACAAGCGACGTCGCCGACGGCGCCTTCGCCACGATCGACTACGGCGACGGCATTATTGCGACGGTCACCGCCGACGGGACGCGGGCGATCGATTCGAACTCGCTCGCCGCCCATGGCGGGCAGCGAACCGCCGTCGCAAGCGGCAAGACATTAGTCGATATCAAGACGTTCGTCGTCGATCTCGAGGAGACGTCCGAACTCGAGCTCGTCCCGCAACCGCACGCAAACCTCGGCGCGGCGCATCCAAACCTGCCATTTTTCGTAACGCTGCTCGACGCGTTCGCAGCCGCAATCGAAGGAAAACCCGCCGAACTCCCAACCTTCGAAGACGGCCTCCAAACCCAACGCGTCCTCGAAGCAATCGGCTACACAACCCGAGGCTAGCTTTGTCACG
>PMHP01000032.1 GCA_003158195.1 Vulcanimicrobiota bacterium
CGAAGGTCGTTAAGGGCGGCAAGCGGTTCAGCTTCTCCGCGCTCGTCGTCGTCGGCGATCGCAAGGGGAAGGTCGGGTTTGCAATCGGCAAGGCGGGAGAAGTTCCCGAGGCGATCCGCAAGGGCGTCGAGCAGGCAAAGAAAGCGATGATCGTCGTGCCGATGGTCGAGCGCACGATCCCGCACGAAGTGACGATGCAAGTCGGCGCGGGGCGCGTGTTCATGAAGCCGGCAGCACCCGGGACGGGCGTGATCGCGGGCGGTGCGATGCGCGCGGTGCTGGAACTCGCCGGCATCCACGACATCCTAACGAAATCGCTCGGCAGCTCGAATCCGATCAACGTCGTCCTCGCCACGTACACGGCGCTCAAGTCGCTCAGGACGGCCGAACAGGTCGCGAAGCTTCGCGAGAAAACCGTCGCCGAGCTGTTCGCGTAGAGGTTCCCATGGCAGAGAAGAAGACGACCCGAAAGAAGTCACCCGCGAAGGCCGGTGCGAAGAAAACGCCGGCAGCAGCGAAGAAGGTTGCGTCGAGTGCGGTCGCGCGCGGCGCAGGCCTCGCCGCGGCGTCACCCGGCGTAACCCTTGCGAGCCTGCGTGAGAACAAGGGCGCGCGCCCGAAGCGCACGCGCGTCGGCCGCGGGCACGGCTCGGGCATGGTGAAGACCGCCGGCGAAGGCGGCAAAGGCCAGACGGTCCGCTCGGGCGGCGGTAAGGGGCCCGCGTTCGAAGGCGGGCAGACGCCCTGGGCGCGGCGCCTGCCGCACAAGCGCGGCTACTCGCAGAAGGCACGCGACATCGGCCACTTCCGCACGACCTATGCCGTCGTCAACGTCTCGGCACTCGCGGCCTGGGATCCTGCGGTCGAAGTTTCACCGCAGTCGCTGATCGAGAAGCGCTTGCTCTCGAAGGCGCCCGACGGCGTGAAGATCCTCGGCGGCACCAAGCCCGGCAAGACGCTCCCGAAGGGGCTGCGTTTCCGCGACGTGATCTTTTCCAGCACCGCGCGCGAAGCGCTCGGGGCCGCCGGCGCCGACCTCGGCGACGTAAAAGAAGCGGAGGCTAGCGCGTAGGGCTTGCTCGAGAATCTCCGCGCCGCACTCCTAGTCCCCGACATTCGCAAGCGTGTCGGTTTCGTTCTGTTTGCGTTCGCCGCGTTCGTTTTTATGATTCACGTGCAGTTGCCCGACGTCGACGAGAAGACGTGGCAACAGATGCTCGCGGGCGGAACCTTCTACAACTTCCTCGGGTTTCTCTCGGGCGGCGCGCTGCAGAAACTCTCGATCATCGCGATGGGGATCACCCCGTACATCAACGCGTCGATCATCATGCAGCTCATGACGGTCGTCCTGCCGCAACTCGAGGAGATGGCGAAGAAAGGCGGCGAGGAGGGCCGTAAGAAGATCAGCCAGTACACGCGCTGGTTGACGATCGTGCTTGCGGTCGTGCAGGCGACCACAATGGCCAACGCCATGCGCGTCAACCACGTCTTCTACGACTCATCCTGGCAATTCACGGTGTACGCCGTGATCGCGTTCGTCTCGGGGACGCTGTTCCTCATGTGGCTTGGCGAGCAGATCACCGACAAAGGTATCGGCAACGGCGTTTCGCTGATCATCTTCATCGGTATCGTGCTGCGCTATCCGACCTACGTCCAGCAGACGATTCAAGCCGGTCAGAAGGAAGGCCTCAACGTCTTGGGGCTCGTGCTGTTCACGGCGATCGCGCTGTTTACGATCGTTTCGATCATCTTCATGTATCAGGGCCAGCGGCGCATCCCGGTCCAGCAAGCGCGTCGCGTCGTGGGCCGCAAGATGTTTGCCGGGCGCTCCTCGTTCATTCCGTTGCGGCTCAACAACTCGGGCGTCATCTCGATCATCTTCGCGATCTCGATCCTGCTCTTGCCGCAGCAGGCGCTCTCGTGGTTCCAGCACTCACAGGTCGCCCCGAGCTACGTACACTTGGGCTTCCTCGAGTTCCCGACGAACACGACGGCCGTAGCGCTTGCGTTCCAGACCTATTTCAGCCCGAACAGCTTCCTCTACAACCTCGCGTACTTCGTGCTGGTCGTCATCTTCACGTTCTTCTACAGCTCGATCGTCGTCAACGTCAAAGACGTGGCGGACAACCTCAAGAAGAGCGGTTCGTTCATTCCCGGAATCCGGCCCGGTGCGCCGACCGAAGAGTACATTCGCCGCATCCTGCTGCGCATCACGACGGTCGCCGCCGTCTACCTCGGGCTGCTTGCGATTCTGCCCTCCACCTTGCAGCGCGGCCTCGGGGTGACGACATTCTACCTCGGCTCGACGTCGCTCTTGATCGTCGTCGGCGTCGCGCTCGACACGATGACCCAGATCGAAGCGCGCCTCGCGATGCGCGACTACAAAGGCTTCATCAAGCGATGAGAATCATCGCTTGTGGGGACCCGCGCGGGGCGTCGCGCGGGGGCGTGCAGCAGCCGGCGAAGTCGGAAAAGCGATGCGGAGCGCCGGGCTCCGCGCAACGTGCGGAGCCTTTAGACGATGACGGGTAAATTTGCGATGCGGCTCGAGTTCCTCGGGCCGCCGGGGGCGGGCAAGGGGACGCAGGCAAAGGCGCTCGAGGAGAAATTCGGGGCGGCGCAGATTTCGACCGGCGACATCCTGCGGACGAACGTCGCTGCGGGGACTCCGCTTGGGCTCAAGGCGAAATCGTACATGGATGCGGGCGGCTTGGTCCCCGATGACGTCATCATCGGGATGATGGAGACCGAACTTGCCGGACGCAACTCGTTCATCCTCGACGGCTTCCCGCGTACCGTTGCGCAAGCCGAGGCGCTCGATGCGTTGCTTGCGAAACTGGGCCTTCCGCTCGACGCCGTTGTTTTGTTCGATGCGGAGCGCCAGGCGCTGATCTCGCGCTTGACCGGCCGCTGGACGAACCCGCGCACCGGCCGCACCTATCATGCGGAGTACGACCCGCCGCGCGTCGCCGGGATCGACGACGAAGACGGCGGACCGCTCGTGCAGCGCAAGGACGACAGCCTCGAGGTCGTTCTCGAACGCCTCGACACGTACGACGAAAAGACGGCGCCCCTAGTCGAGTACTATGCGAATTCGGGGCTGCTGGTCCGGGTCGACGCGCTCGCTGCGATCGAGGAGGTGACGGCCGAAATCCTCGCGGCGGTCGAAGCTCGCTCGAAAGCGGTCCGGCCATGATCGAGATGAAATCGGCGCGCGAGATCGAGATCATGCGCCGCAGCGGAAAGATCACGTCGGCCGTCCTTGCGAATTTGCTCCGCTCCGTCAAAGCCGGGATGACCTTACGCGAGGTCGACCGCATGGCCGAGCGCGGCATCCGCGAGCGCGGCGGGGTTCCGACGTTCAAAGGCTATCATGGTTTCCCGGCCTCGATCTGCGCGTCGGTCAACGAAGTCGTCGTTCACGGCATCCCGGGCGACCGGGTGTTGCGCGACGGCGACATCCTCTCGATCGACATCGGGACGACCTTCGAAGGCTACGTCTCCGATTCGGCGGCGACGGTCGGGATCGGCGAGATCTCGCCTGCGGCCCAGCGGCTGATGCGCGTCACCCAGGAAGCCCTGATGCTCGGAATCGCCCAGATGCAGGCGGGCCACCGTCTCTCGGATATCGGGCACGCGGTCCAGCAGCACGCCGAGAAGCACGGCTATGGCGTGGTGCGGGCGCTGGTCGGGCACGGGGTCGGCAAGCAGATGCACGAGGAGCCGCAGGTGCCCAACTGGGGCGAGGCCGGCAAGGGAATCGTGATGCGCCCCGGGCTTGTGATCGCGATCGAGCCGATGGTCACCCAGGGCAGCTACGACGTCGAAACCCTCAAGGACGGCTGGACGGTCGTAACGGCGGATGGTAAGCTAGCGGCGCACTTCGAGCACACGGTCGCCCTCACCGACGACGGTCCGCGCATCCTCACGCTACGCGAGCACGACTTTATGGAGCTCGACGTCGCAAAATACCGCCCCAAGGAAGAGTTAGCAGCATGAAAACAGGTTTTCATCCGCGGTCCCGTGCCGCAACGTCGGTGCTTTCAAAATGAAAGTCAGGCCGTCGGTTAAACGCATTTGCGAGAAATGCATCATCATTCGTCGCGAGGGTAAGGTCCGCGTCATTTGCGAGGCCAATCCGAAGCACAAACAGGTACAAGGGTAGGTTATGGCACGTATCTCCGGGATCGATCTGCCGCGCGAGAAGCGCATCGAAATTGGGCTCACGTACATCTACGGCATCGGGCTTCCGACGGCGCAGAAGATTTTGGCCCAAACGGGCGTCGACCCGAATACGCGCGTCAAGAACCTCAGCGAGGACGACGAAAAGAAGCTGCGCGACGCGATCGACGGAGCCGTCAAGGTCGAAGGCGACCTGCGGCGCGAGGTCTCGGGCCACATCAAACGCTTGACGGATATCGGTTGCTATCGCGGCTTGCGGCATCGCCGCGGCCTGCCCGTCCGCGGTCAGCGCACGAAAACCAACGCCCGGACGCGGAAAGGCCCCAAAAAGACCGTCGGCGCCAAGCGGAAAGCGGTCGCTCCGGTACCCAAAAAATAGGCCGGAGTTAAGACGCCGCGGCCCGGCTGACGAAAGAAGAGTATGCGGAAACTCTTCTTTTTTGGACTGGCGACAGCGGCGGTCGTTCTCCCCCTGCTTGGTGGTTGCAGCAGCAGCGGCGGCGGAAGCTCGGCCGGCTCCCCCCCGACGAGCGCCTCCGGAGCATCCGGCCCGCATCTTTACGTCCCGAACTACGGCTTGGACAGCGTCACCGTGTATTCCGAGACGGCGAACGGCGACGCCGTTCCTCAGCGGACGCTTACGGGAGGCTCGACCGCGATGAGCAACCCGATCGGGGTCGCGCTCGATCCGGCAGACGAACTTGCCGTTTCGCAAAGCGGGAGCAACAGCATTACGATCTATCCTGCGGCGGCGAACGGAACCGTCGCGCCGGCGCGGACCATCTTGGGCGGCGCCACCGGCCTCTCCGGCCCGTCGGGCCTGGCGTTCGACTCGAGCGTCGACCTAGCCGTCGCAAACAATAGCGGCGCGAGCGTGGCCGTATTTGCTAAGGGCGCGACCGGCAACGCGACGCCGAGCCGCCTGATCACCGGAGCCGCGACCGGGCTTAACGGACCGCTGGCCGTCGCGTTTGATGCCGCCGGCGAGCTGTTCGTAACCGACGTGCGAGCCAATGCGATCGATGTCTTCGCAGCCGGCGCGACCGGGAACGTGACGCCGGTCCGCACGATCTCCGGGAGCGCGACGGAGCTCGCAAGCCCATACGGCATCGCGCTCGACGCGAGCGGCAACGCGTACGTCGCGCAAGAAAGCGGAAGTATCGTCGTTTTTGCGGCCGGTGCGAATGGTAACGTCGCGCCGATCCGGACGATCGCCGGGGGAAGCACCGGGCTCGCGACGCCGACCGGCATCGCTCTCGATGCGAGCGGCAACATTTACGCGACGACGAACGGCGATAAGAGCGTCGCGGTCTTCGCAGCGGGCGCGAATGGCAACGTCGCGCCGGTACGCACGATCGTGGGCACGAATACCGGCCTTGCGAACCCGCTTCTGATCGCAATCGGCAGCTAAACGAGCTTCGCGATTTCCTTGCGATCGGCGGGGTCGTCGCTCGCGGCCGTGCCCAGGAACGCGTCGAGGATCTCCAAGCCGATGTCGGGCGAGGTGGCGCGCAGGCTCAGCGCAAGGACGTTGGCGTCGTTCCAGCGCCGCGCCCCGGCGGCCGTCGCCGCGTCGGCGCAGAGCGCCGCGCGGATTCCGGGGACCTTGTTCGCGGCGATCGAGATGCCGGTTCCGGTCCAGCAGCAGACGATGCCCGTATCGGCGCGCCCGGTCGCGACGGCGTCCCCGACGGCGAGACCGATCGACGCCCACTCCCGGTCGCCCGGCCCGAGCGCTCCCAGGCGCTCCAGTTCGGCACCGCGGCGCTCCAGTTCCGCGATTAGGGCGTCGGTGAGCGCCCCCGTGTCGTCCGCGCCGATCGCGACCCGCATGCGGGGACCTTTGGCGTCGTTGGTCCTTGTCTCCGCCCCGGCAACCGTGGTACGCTGCGCCACATCGTGATCGCTTCCATCTGTTGTCCCTGTCGAGTTTGGGTCGCCGGCGTCTTGCCGGAGCGGGCTGATTTTGGCTGAGACACCGCTACGCGCGATGCACGCCGAGCCGCCCCTCCGGGCGGCTTGCTTATTTCTTTTCGAGCACTGAGGACAGCCGACCGTGCCGCAACCATCAAAAGTCGAGCGCATCAAAGCCCAAAGCAACGCCTTGCGTGGTTCGATCGCGGAGGAACTCGCCGAGCCGACCGAACGGTTTGGCGAGGACGACCTTCAACTTCTGAAATTCCACGGCATCTACCAGCAAGAGGATCGCGATCGGCGTAAAGCGATCCGCGAGACCGGCGAGCAGAAGGCCTACTCGTTCATGGTGCGCACGAAGAATCCGGGCGGTTACGCGCCGGGCGCGTTCTACTTGGCCCTGGACGAACTTGCCGACAGCCACGCAAACGGCACCTTGCGGGTGACGACGCGCCAAGGCTTCCAGCTGCACGGCGTGCACAAGAGCGATCTCAAAGAAACGGTTGCGACGATCGGCGAGAGCCTCGGTACGACGCTCGGAGCCTGCGGCGACATCAACCGCAACGTGATGGCGCCGGCCGCTCCGTTCGCCGCGCCCGCCTACCGGATTGCCCGCGAAGCGGCGCACGCGATCGCCGATCTTCTCACCCCGCGCACCGGCGCCTATTACGAAATCTGGCAGGACGGCGAGCTCGTGCACTCGACCGAGGCGAAAGAAGAAGACCCGATCTATCGGGACGTCTACCTGCCGCGCAAGTTCAAAATTGCGGTCGCGGTCGCAGGTGACAACTCCGTCGACATCTACACGAACGACATCGGCATCGTTCCGGTGCTGAGCGACGTCAACGTTCTCGTCGGCTACGACTTGTTCGCGGGCGGGGGCCTGGGTATGACCCATCGCAAGCCGGACACGTTCGCGCGGCTCGCCGACGAACTCGGTTTCGTCGAGCCCGCCGATCTGTTGCCGTTCGTTCGCGCGATCGTCGAGGTGCAGCGCGACTACGGCGACCGTTTGAACCGCAAGCACGCGCGTATGAAGTACACGATCGCCGATCGGGGCATCGAGTGGTTCCGAGCCGAGGTCGAGCGCTACGCGGGCAAAGGGATGAAACCATTTGTGGCTCTGCCTCCGTGGGAGCACCGCGACTATCTCGGTTGGAACGAGCAGGGCGACGGGCGACTCTTTCTCGGGCTCTCGATCGAGAACGGCCGGATCAAAGACGACGCTCGAGCACGCACGAAGAGCGCGCTGCGCGAGGTGCTCGCGCGTTACGATCTTGACGTCGTGATGACGCCGCACCAAAACGTCTTGCTGATCGACGTCCCTCGCGCCGCGCGCGCGAGCATCGAATCCTTGCTCGCGGAGCACGGCGTGCGGCCGGTCGAATCGATCAGCCTGCTCGAACGCCATGCGATGGCGTGCCCCGCGCTGCCGACCTGCGGCCTCGCCCTTGCGGAATCGGAACGCGCCCTTCCGGGCCTCGTCGACGTCCTTGAAGCGCGCCTTGCCGAGCTCGGCCTCGCGGGCGTGCCGATCTCGATCCGCATGACCGGCTGCCCAAACGGCTGCGCGCGCCCCGCGACCGCCGAGATCGGCATCGTCGGCGTCAGCGCCGACCGCTACAACATCTCCCTCGGCGGCAGCGCGAATTCAACGCGCCTGAACCAGCTCTATCGGGAATTGGTTCCGGCGGCAGAGATCGCCGCGGTTCTCGATCCGCTCTTCATCGACTTTGCCCGCGAGCGCGAACCCGGAGAGACCTTCGGAGACTACTGCTTGCGCGCCCCGATCGCAAAAACCGCATCGACGGAAGCCGTCGCCTGACCAAGCGTCGTGCGGCCGTTTGAGTCGCCTGACCTTTGTCACCCTGAGCGCAGCGCCGAAGGCGCGGAGTCGAAGGGCAGACGGTGCAAGGCCAGATCCCGTCGACGCTTCGACAAGCTAAGCGTGACAAAGGCTCCTATCGCCGAGCGATGTACGAGAATTCAGTGGCGCTCTTTACTTTCTTAAGGCGAAGCGATTCAATCGCCGCTCCACCGAGCATGGAACTCATACTTTCGGCGAGATTAGATCGAAGAGGGGCGAATCATTGATCAGATTATCGAAAGCCTACGCCATGCTGTTTGGCAATGTCCTAATGAGTGCTTTTACGGCTTGTAACTACTCGAAACCCGAGTCGTACGGGGCGGTCATATCGTTGTCCTCATCTGCTCAGCAGGACGCGGTACGTCGAGAAATGGTAAAGCTAGCTCGCGCGATCGCGAAGTTTGGCAATGAGGATGTCTCAAACATTGTGTTTACGAATCGGAGTTCTGTAAGCGGTACGAACCTGTGCCGCCTAGCGGGCGCTCCACACGTAGTATGGGTCAATGCGGACGAATACTCCGACTCTTCCGGCGGTGTGCGCGAAGGCGTACAAGCGTTTGTTGGTAGCTGCACATCTTCATTGACGATTAAGCACGCGGTAATTGGGTTCTCACCAGAACATGTTGCCTTTAAAGAGTTCAGCGATTCGAAAGCCTCGCACGGCTTCTCGGAAGCCTCTGGTCGTGTCGAGGCGCAACTAAACAAGCTCAAGGCCCATTAACGCGGGTATCGCCGTCCGAAGTTCGCGATCGCTCGACCGGAGTCTTTGGATGCGGAAAAGCAGAGGAAGGGGTCTAGCCGGCGGTTCGTAAGCAGAGCGTTCATGGTATCCCCCGAGTCGCAGAGGCTGTTCGCAGTCGCCGTCGCGGCATTGCTCGCCGGCTGCGGCGGGACCCCAGGCACCCCCGCCCCGCCGCCAACGGTACCCAACCGCGCCGCGCCGAGTGCCAAGATCACGCACGTCGTCATCATCGTGCAAGAGAACCGCAGCTTCGACAATCTCTTCCACGGCTTCCCCGGCGCCGATACCGCTTCGACCGGCGTCACGCACAATGGTACGACCGTTGCGCTGACGCCCGTGACGCTTGAGAACGGTCAGGACATCGGTCACTTTCACTATTCCTACGAGGTCGCGTACGACGACGGGAAACTCGACGGGTTCGATCTCGAGCAAGGATATGGATTTTCGGCTACCGGCGCGTACGTCGTCGTGCCGGAGTCGCCGACGTTTCCTTACGCATACGTGCCGCGCGCAGAAGCGCAGCCGTACTTCGACTTGGGGTCGCAGTTTGTGGTCGCGGATCGCATGTTTCAGTCCAATAGCGGTCCGAG
Organism: Vulcanimicrobiota bacterium; assembly: GCA_003158195.1. Lineage (GTDB taxonomy): Bacteria > Vulcanimicrobiota > Vulcanimicrobiia > Vulcanimicrobiales > Vulcanimicrobiaceae > Palsibacter > Palsibacter borealis. The sequence continues at coordinate 9,296 of PMHP01000032.1, forward strand.
CTTCCCGGCGCACCAGTATTTGATCGCCGGTCAGTCCGACGAAGCCGACGAGGTCCCAAGCGTCTCGCCGTGGGGCTGCGATGCGCCCGCGGGGACGCTCGTCCCGCAACTCGCACCCAACGGCACCGATACGCTCGGAGTCTTCCCGTGTTTTAACTACACGACGCTCGGCGATCTGCTCGACGGCGCCGGAATGTCGTGGCACTACTATACGCCGGCGCTTACGACGTCGGCCGGCAGCACATTCGGCGCGGCGTACGACGCGATCCGCCACATTCGCTACGGCACGGACTGGGCGAGCGACGTTATCAACCCTGAGACGCAAATCCTTACCGACATCGCGGGAGGGACGTTGCCGCACGTGTCTTGGGTCGAACCATCGTTCGTTGATTCAGATCACCCGCTCGGCAAGAGCAACCGCGGTCCGAGTTGGGTCGCCTCGATTGCGAATGCAATCGGCGCGAGCCCCTATTGGAACTCGACGGCGATCTTCGTAACCTGGGATGACTGGGGCGGCTGGTACGATCACGTGACGCCGCCGCAAGTCGATGAGATGGGTCTAGGCTTTCGCGTTCCGCTGATCGTTATCTCGCCGTACGCCAAGCACGGCTACGTCTCACACGTGCAACACGAATCGGCCAGCATCGTGAAGTTCACGGAAGAGACGTTCGGCTTGTCGAGCCTGGGCGAGGCCGACGCCCGCTCCGACGATCTCCGCGACTGCTTCGACTTCACGCAGGCGCCACGACCGTACGTCCACGTCAGCACACCCTACATGCCGAGCGATTTCGAAAGAGAAATCCAAACGGGGCAACCACCTGATCCCGCCTGAGGTCCGCCGAACCGCGGCCGGCGCGCTGCTCGGGTTCGCGTTCTTTGCCTTTCCGGCCGCGGCCCGAGCCGACGTGACCCTCGGTATCGCCGCGGCGCCTCTGCTCGGCAGCCACGACGGCGTTGGGGGAACCGTCCAAGGCGGCGGCGTGCCGTTGCCGCTGATCGATCTCGACGCGAGCTCGGGCGCGTTCGAATTTCACGGCGAGGGGCTGCCGTACGTGCAGACGCGTCACTTCGGCAATCCGGAGAACCTGGCGCGCGCGCAAATCGAGAGCGCTGACGCGACCCTGCGCATCTACGAACCCAATCGCCGCATTGCCTTCGGCGTCGGATATGGCGCGCTGTTTGACACAACGCACCTCACCGCGCCCCCAGGCTATACCTCGCAAAGCGCGAGCGGCGCGCGTCTCGAGTTACACGGGCGTTTTCCGACCTCGGCGGCGAGCCGGCTCGAGCTTACCTTCGGCGGAATGCCGCTGATGCACGGCACGCTCCAGACGGCAACCGGCATCGCCGGCGCGGCGATTCTCGCAGATCTCGAATCCGGGACGCAAATCGACGCAACGGCGCGCGAGGTCGTCGCGACCCAGTCGCGACTCTCGTTCAATTACGGCGTCCGTTACATCAACCAGACGATCTTTTTCGAGCACACAAGCGCGGTGGTCGAGCGCAACGCCGGCGTGCTCCCCTTCGTCGAGCTACGCGTGCGTCTTTAGCCCACGGGAGTCCCCGTACCGCCGCGGCGCGCGAACGGCCACAGGGTGAAGATCGCGAAGCTGCCGAGCAGGACGAGGTATGGCGCTTCTCCGGTGCGCCGAAAGGGCGTTACGATGCCGGGGGGCGGCTCGATGACGGCGACTCCGTCGGCGGTCAGCGGCGTGCCGATCCATGCTCCGTCCGCATCGACCGCGCCCGACGGCGGGACCGCGTCCACGCGCACGATTGCGATGCCGCTCTCAATCGCTCGGGCCGCAAGCAGTTGCGCGAGTTGGGCGGGGCCGTCGGTACCGGCGAACCACGTGTCGTTCAGAACGGCGATGAGGAAGCCCGCGCCGGCGTTCGCGGAGTCACGCGTGAGGTCCGGGAAGGCAACCTCGTAACAGATCAACGCTCCGAACGGCGCCGCGTGCCCGATGCCCACCGGGGCGTTGAGTTGTGCAGCGGCCGCCCCGTACGTTGCTCGATGGATCGCGCCGATGGCGAACGGCTGATACTCGCCGAACGGGACCAGCCGGCGCTTGGTGTAGACGCTTGAAACGTTACCTCGCGCGTCGATCGCAAGCACATCGTTGTGGAGCGTGCCCTTCACACGCAGCGTAGCGCCGGCAAGAATCGGACGGCCGAAAGCGCGCGCGGCGCCGCGCACGGCCGCGAGTTGAGCTGCAGCGTCAGGCGCCGTTAAGAACACAACGCCCTCCGGCCAGAGCGCGAAATCAACGTCCTTCGGTAAGCGCTGCGTCGCGGCCGCGTAATCGTTCGCGGTCGCCGCGAACGTTCGGCCGACGTCGATCGGGCCCGCTTCGACGATTCCGATGCGTGCCAGCGGAGCACGGCTGCGCGCAGCAAGCGCGCCGTGCCAAACGAACGCGGCTGCCGCAATTGCCGCGACGGCGACTCCCGCTGCGATCGCCAATCCCCACGCGTCACGCGGCCGGAGCCGGTGCTCGCGTTCGGCCTCGATCGCGAAGACCAGCGACGCCGCAGCGACGAGCGCAACGAATGTCGCGAGCGGAACGCCCCCGATTGCGAGCGTTATGGCGAGGGGTCCGACGGTTTGCGTCGCGCCCAAGGTCGCAAGCGGAAGGCCGAGCGGACCGCCCGCGCGGGCCGCCTCCAGCAACGCGTAGAGGGCAGGTACCCCCAGGCAGAACGCAAGCGGCCCATCCGCGCGCGCAAAGGCCCAGGCTGCGATCGCAATCGGCAGCGCTTCGAGCGCGGCGATGGCGAGTGCGATGAGCGCGAGCAACGGCCCGAGATGAGCGGTCGCAGGCACGATCACCCACGCAAGATCCCCCAAGATGAAAAGCCATCCGAAGAGCCAACCGCGCCGAAACGCAACGCCGGCCGGCACCGGGGGGCGATTTCCCGAAACTAGCGCGATCGCAACGGCAAGCGTCGGAACGAGCAGCCACCACCAGCCGGCGGGCGCCGCAGTACAGCGCAGCGCAAACGCGAGCAGCGCTGCGATCGCCGTTGTCGCGAGGCGATCACGCAGAGGGCCGCTCCAGCAATGAGGCGATGTTCTCGACGTTTGGGACGAACGGTATCGTCTCGACCTCGCGGCCGGAGAAGACGCGCAACGTTCCGTAGCCGAAGAGCATCCCACCGACTCCCTTGGTGAAGCTAACGTCTTGTACCGCGCGCCGGGGGATCGAGTTGGCGGAGAACGGGCCGAGGCGATAGGTCAGGGCTGCGTCGTCGAGTTCGAGGTAGGTGAGCCTCCACCAAGACCAGGCTGCGAGAAAGAACATCAAAGCGACGACGCCGGGTGCCCCGATTGCGACGGCCTTGTGAAGATACAGCGGCTCGTAGATCTCGTAAAGGAGCTGGCCTGAGTGAAGGTGGAGGTTGCGGACGACGAACGTGCGGTTGCTGACGGCAATCGCGATCGCGAGAGTCAGCAGAGCCGCGATAATCCATGTCGGATGGACGAGCGCCATCGGATGCTGCCGCGTTCTAATGGACGGCGTATTCAATCATCTTCCCGCCACGTTTTCGTTTGTCCACGCCTTATGCTGGGCCGCGGCGGCCACCTCTTTAGAACTACTCGACGAGTGCGGGTTCGGCGCCGGCGGCGGCCTTGGGCTTGGTGAGCAAGAACACCATCGGGATCGAGAGCGCGAAGATGATCCCGCAGAGGCGGAAGACGTAGTCGTACGCGATCACGGTCGAGTTCTGCACGACCATACCGGACAGTTTGGCGACGGCTTGCGCCGTGTCGTGCGAGCTCGAGAGCAAGTTGGAAACGGCGGGATTGGACAGGGTCACGTTCGCGGCCAGCATCTGTTGGGCAAAATCCTCGCGCCGCTCTTCGATCAGCAAGAGCAGCGCGATGCCGAGGCTTCCGCCGAGCTGACGCACGAGCGTGTAGATGCCGGTCGCATTGCCCATAGCGCTACGCGAAATTTCCGCCAGAGCCGTAGTCGTGAGCGGTACGAACAAGAAGCCGAGCGCAAAGCCCTGAAGGGTGCGCGGCCAGAAGATGTCCCAATAGCCGGCGTACTGGTTGAGGTCGCCCATCCACCACGACCCGAGCGCAAACATGGCGAGGCCAATGCCAATTTCGAGCCGCGGATCGAGAACGTTCGTCAAACGTCCCGCAATCGGCATGCTCAGCGCGGTCGCGATCGCGCCCGGCAGCAACGCGTAGCCGGTTTGCAGCGCGTTGAAGCCAAGCACGTTTTGAAAGAAGAGCGGCAGCACGAGGTTCAGTCCGTAGAGGCCAAAGCCGCTGACGATGCCGATGATCGTGGCCCCGGTAAACGAGCGCGACTTGAAGACGTGCAGATCCACGAAGGGGTGCGGATCGCGCCATTCGCGCACGATGAAGAAGGTGATTCCCACGACCGAGACGATCGATAAAATCACGATCGAACTCGAAGAGAACCAATCTTCCCGCTGGCCGCGCTCGAGCACGTATTGCAGCGATGCGATCCCCGCCGTCATCGCGCCGAGGCCAATCCAATCGGCGCCGCGTTCGGGTCGCACGATGTAGTCCGGGTCGCGGATGAAGAGCATCGTCATCACGAACGCGAGGATGCCGATTGGGATGTTGATGTAGAAGATCAGCGGCCACGAAAAGTTGTCGACGATCGCGCCGCCGAGCGTCGGACCGATCGCCGGGCCGACCATCGCTCCGAGGCCAAAGATCGCCATCGCAGCACCGCGTTTCTCGGGCGGATACGATTCGAACAGAATCGCCTGTGCCGTCGGCTGGAGCGCGCCGCCGCCGATGCCCTGGACGATTCGCCAGATGACGAGCGTGACGACATCGTGCGCCGTACCGCACAAGAACGAGCTGACCGTGAAAATCACAAGCGACGTCGCGTAGAATCGCTTGCGCCCGAGCAGCGCCGTCAGCCAGCCGTTGAGGGGCATAACGACGACGTTGGCAAGGATGTAGCCGGTCGCGACCCACGAGATCTCATCGGTCGCGGCGCCGAGGTTACCCGCCATGTTCGGCAGGGCGACGTTGACGATCGAGGAGTCGATGATCGCCATGATGACGCCGAGCATGACCGTCGCCGTCACGAGCGCGACGGGCGGGTCGGCCCGCTGCGACGCGCGTCTGGGGAGTACGGCGCCGCGTACGGCGACTAGGGACGCGATGACGCTACCTCGGTTTCGTGTCTTCTGTAGAGGGTATAAATTGAATGACGGCTAAGTCATTATACCAAGTTATCGGGGTAAGTGTTGCGCGATGGCACATGAAGTCGTCAAACGGGTGGGGCGCCGGGCGTACCGGTACCGGGTTGAGAGTTATCGCGATCCCCAAACGCAGAAGGTGCGCTCCCATTGGACGTATATCGGCCGGGTTTTGAGTCGAGGCGAATCCCTTGCGCCGGGGGGCGAGTCGCCCGTCGCTCATCGTGCCCCGCTGCAGACCCGTGAGCGGCTGGTTGCTGCATTCGAGCGACTGGCCGGCCGGCTTTCGTACGCGACCGTGACGGCGGGGATGGTCGCAGCGGAAGCCGGGCTCGCGCATGGCACGTTCTATCGCTACTTCAGCGATAAGCGCGCCGTCTTCACGGCAGCACTCGAGCGCACGCGCGACGAGCTCGAGCGCGCACGGCCGTCTTTCGATCCGCCGCTTGGGACGCTCGCCGAAGAGCGCGCCCGCGTGCGCGCGTGGGTCGAGGCCATCTTGAGGAAACCGTCGCTCAACCCGGGCGTCGTCCGCGCCTACTTCGATGTCTTGGAGGACGACGAGGCGTTGCGGACGGCACGGCGCGAGCGGTTGCGTGAACGCGTTGCGGCCCTTAGCGCCTATTTGGAGAGGCTGAGGGCCTCAAACATCATCGAGCTCGCCGACCCGGCCGCGATCGCGAGCGCACTGCTGGCGCTCGTCGACGCCGTCTTCCGGGATGCCGTCGTCAGCGGCACGGCCGTCGAGGGAGTCACCGTGGCCGGCGTCGTCGCGGTGTGCGACCGCGCGATATTCGCGACGTCCGGGACCGTTACTTAAAGATGCGCAGGGCCGCGACCAGCGACGAGCGGGCCGTGCTCGTTGATGCGGTCGTCGCCGGAGCAACCGACCGCGCGACGTTCAAGGCGTCGGCCGTCGGCACTTCCGCGACGGAGATGCGTGGGCCGGAATCCATCACGAAGTAGCCGACGTACACGCCGACCAGCTGACCTTGCGCGTTAAATATCCCGCCGCCGGAGTCGCCTTGGTGGCAGGTGTCGCAGCCGAGCGCGTACCGGCCGTTGGCCGGACCGTCGGGCATCTCGGCACCGACCGCCGCGATCGCGCCCGTTTCGAAGGCGGGGCCGCCGTAGCCGCTGCCCCAAATGTGGACGGCTTCGTTGCTGTGGGGAGCAGCAACGGTAGCCGGGTGGAGTTTCGCGGCCCGGGCCGGGTCGACGTTCGCGGCGATGATCGCCAAGTCGTGTCCGGCATTTTGCATGACGACGTGCGCCGGAACGACCGTGCCGTCGTCGAACCGCAGGCTCGGGGAACCGAAGGTTGCCACGTGGTTCGCGGTGAGAACCCGGACCTCGGTGCCGTTGACCGCAAGGATCGTTCCCGAGCCGATGCCGGCGTGGCCGGGGGACGCCACGAGGACAACGACGGCTCCGTCAGAGGCACGGTTCGCAGCCTGCGCGGTCGCCGGCGCCACGAGCGCGAACAGCGCTGCGGCGATCAGGCGGAGGGCGGCCTGGCTGCGGGTCATACATGAGGAATCGGGACCTTTGGCCTATGCCTTTACACTCTCTTTACCGAGTGTTGTTGGGCTCACGCGTTGCGACTTTACCGGGCCGTTGCAAGGTGTTGACAGCGTCACAGAGCCGCGTCTGGGGCCCTCCTGACAGCGATTCGACGTAGCAGCGGCGTTGGGGCTTCGGCGANNCGATCGCCGAAAGCTTAGGTACCGAACGATCCGATGATGCCGGAGGCTTGGAGAGGGGGGCACGGACCGCCGGCGTTCGCAGAAAATACGACGCCGTACGTGATTCCCGGCGACAACGTCGGAATCGGAATCGCGTGATAAAAAGACGGGTCATCCGTTGGCAACGTCGTCGGCGCCGGCGACGGGACGCTCTCAATCGGCGCGATCGGGAGCGGTGACGAGTTCGGGGCAACGAGAGCGAACGTGCCTTGGGGTATGCCCGCGACGATGATCTCGCCCAGATTCGTCGCAACCTTCGTCGCGCCGGGCGACGGGTAGAAGAGCCTCGGGGACGCGAACCCTCCAAAAGGGCACTTACTCAGCGGTGGATTCGTCGCCGGCGTTTGCGCGACGCCTTGAGAATATGCCGCACCTGAAAACAGTGCTGTGAGGGCGAAGAGCATGGGCCCAAGCTTTGTATTGCGTGAACGCATGAAAGGCTCTTAGAGGCGCACATGCATCGCACCTCGGCGAAGACGACGGACAATGCACAGCAGTGGTCGGTGACGACAACCGACCAGGCGCATCCGGCTCATGCCAAGTGGCTCGCGCAAGACACGAGCACGGCCTCGACCGACACGAACCCGATGAGGAGTTACAAGATGTCGTCAAACAACGGGAAAAGGCACAAGATGTCGTCGACGGCGACCGAGGCTTCGGCTAACGGTTGCGCGAGCCTGGAAGCCACTTAGGAAAGCTCCTTTCGCATTGTGAAAGTGGGCGAGACCTGGCCGTTCGGCGGTTGACCGCCAAGGCCGGTTTTCGATATACTGCGGTGTCGGCTCTGTGCCGGCCGTTTTCCGCGCCCGCTTGGGCGCGCCGCACGCGATCGCCGGGCGTGTGGGGCAAGATCGGGCCACGAGCGCCGGTCGAGGTGACGACACCCCGCTTCGTAACGCGGGGCAAGATAAACCCTAGGAGCAGCATTGGCCGCCAAAAANNTTCAACAACACGATCGTGACGATCTCGGACAACCAGGGCAGCGTCATCGCCTGGGCTTCGGCCGGAAACCTCGGTTTCAAAGGTTCGAAGAAATCGACGCCGTTCGCGGCGCAGATGGCCGCCGAGGCGGTCGCGCGCAAGGCGATGGACCACGGCATGAAGTCGGCCGAGGTCTTTGTGAAAGGTCCGGGCGCGGGCCGCGAAGCGGCAATCCGCTCGCTGCAGGCCGCCGGCCTCGAGATCACGCTGATCAAGGACGTTACGCCGATTCCGCACAACGGCTGCCGCCCGCCGAAGC
>PMHP01000155.1 GCA_003158195.1 Vulcanimicrobiota bacterium
ACGTGGCGTTCGACGACCTTTACGCCGGCACGGAGCTGTAAGAGATGAGCGAGTCCTCTCCGCGTCGCGTCGTGCTAGGCCCCGACGATGTGAACCGCGTCATCGAGCCCGAATCGCAACTCGCAGAAGAAGTGCTCGGTGCGACGCTGCGACCGCGCACGTTCGATGAGTATGTCGGTCAGGGGGCCGTGGTCGACAACCTTCGGGTCGCGCTCGAGGCGGCCAAGCNNCCGCGACGAGCCGCTCGAGCACATCCTCTTGTACGGGCCGCCGGGGCTCGGGAAGACGACGCTTGCGGCGCTGGTCGCGCGCGACCTCGGGCACTCGCTCCGGCCGACGTCGGGTCCGACGCTCGAGAAGCCAAAAGACCTCGTCGGCATCCTGACTTCGCTCGAGCTCGGCGACGTGCTGTTCATCGACGAGATCCATCGCCTCGGCGGGGTCGTCGAAGAATTTCTCTACCCGGCAATGGAAGATTTTCGTATCGACATCGTGATGGATCGCGGCGCGTATGCGAAGACCTTCAAACTTCCGCTCGCGCGTTTCACCCTCGTCGGCGCGACCACGCGCGCCGGAATGCTCTCCGCCCCTCTGCGTGAGCGCTTCGGCCTGTCGTACCATCTCGATTACTACAGCGACGAAGAACTCGAACGGATCGTGACGCGCAGCGCCGGGGTGCTGGGCATCCCGATCGACGAGCCGGGCGCGGCGACGATCGCACGGCGCAGCCGGGGCACGCCGCGCATCGCGAACCGGCTTCTGCGGCGCGTTCGCGATTTCGCCGAGGTGCGCGCCGACGGTAAGATCACCGAACCCGTCGCCGACGAAGCGCTGCGTCGCGAAGGCGTCGATGCGCGCGGCCTGGATCGCCTCGATCGCGCCTTTCTCCGCACGATCGCCGAGCAGTATCGCGGCGGACCGGCCGGCATCGGCGCGATTGCCGCAACCCTCACCGAAGACGCCGAGACGCTCGAAGACGTCGTCGAGCCGTATTTGCTCAAACTCGGTTTCGTCGTGCGCACGGCGAGCGGCCGTAAAGTGACGCCGCTTGCGTACGAGCACTTGCAACTTGTGGCGCCGGCCGACGAAGGACCGCAACAGCGCCTCTTGTGACGGCGGCAGTGTGGTTCGCGCTGCTCGCAACCGACGGCGTCATCGGTGCACTCCTCTTTGGCGCCGCGGGTACGCTGCACTGGCCCGCGGCCTGGGTGTTCCTTGTGGAAGTTACGGGTTCGACCATCGCGCTGACCGTTGCGATGGCCCGCAACGACCCGGCGCTGCTTGCCGAGCGCATGAAGCCGCCGCTGCAGCGCGAGCAAGCCCCGTTCGACCGCATCTTGATGCCGCTGCTCCTCGTGCTTTTTCCGTTGTGGTTGATCTTGATGGGATTGGACGCCGGACGCTTCCATTGGTCCGCCGTCCCGGTTTGGCTGCAAGCGCTCGGCGGCGTGACGTTCCTGGGTGCGATGTGGATCGTCCACCTCGCGGTTCGGTCGAACACGTTTGCCGCGCCGGTGGTCAAGATCGCGACCGACCGCGGGCAGCACGTGATTTCGGCGGGCCCCTACGCGATCGTCCGGCATCCGATGTACGCGGGTGTGCTCGTGTACTTCGGTTCGGTCCCGCTGCTCTTAGGCTCGTGGTATGGGTGCGCCGGCGCCATTGTGCTCGGCGCGCTGGTCGCGCTGCGCGCGGTGCTCGAGGAGCGCGAACTCACGCAGAAACTCGAAGGTTACGCCGCGTACGCAGCCCAGGTGCGCTACCGGCTCGTACCGTTTCTCTGGTAAGCTTGCTCGTCCGAGACGACTGGCCCGGCGGTTACGTTGGGTTTTTAGCATGATGACGCGCCTGCTTGCCGCTATCGCCTGCCTGATGCTCGCGACCGGGGCTACGGGTCCGCCCGCGCCTGCGCCAACGGCGTTGCAAGCAGCGGCGAGTGGCGTCGAGCGTCCCTACGCGCAGTTCGGGTTCGAGGCCCTGCGCGAACTCCGCGCGGAGAAGCCGGGCGCGAACGTCTTCATCTCGCCGACCAGCATTGCGATCGCGCTAACGATGGCCGCGAATGGGGCCGAAGGTGCGACGCGCGCCGCTATTTTGAACGGCCTTGGAGCGCAAAACGAAACGATCGATTCCCTCAACGCCGCGAACCATGCGCTGCTCGCGGAGCTTACCGGTTCGCAGGCGGTGCAACTCGCGATTGCAAATGCCCTGTGGCTGCAAGAGGGTTTTCCGGTCAACCCGAGTTTTGCGCAGACGCTTGCGACGCTCTACGGCGCGCAGGCCGAAAACCTCGATTTCCGCAGCCCCGCTGCGCCCGCGACGGTGAACGCGTGGGCCGCCAAGCATACGAACGACCGTATCCAAAAGATCGTCGATCGTATCGATCCGGCGACGATCGTCATCCTGGCCAATGCGGTTGCGTTCAAGGGAAAGTGGACGTTGCCGTTCGATCCGGCGTCGACGAAGCCGCACGAATTTACGACGGCCACAGGTTCCGTCCGCTCGGTTCCGATGATGCGGAACGCTGCGCGCTACGCCTACGTAAAAGCCGGCGGAATCGAGGCGATCCGCCTACCGTACGCCGATGAAAGCTTCGCAACGTACCTCGTCTTGCCGCGGGATGCGGGTGCGATGCACGAGTTCGTCCAGGCTCTCACCGCGGACAGCTTCGCGACGCTGCGCTCGTCGCTGCGTCCGGGGGAAGGAACGATCGAGCTGCCTCGCTTTACGATCGCCTACGATGCGACGCTCAACGGCATGCTCGAAAAACTCGGCATGGGCACCGTTTTCAGCGACGCTGCGAACTTCGACGGCATCCACCGGGCACCGCCGCCGATCCAGATCAGCGAAGTCCGCCACGCGTCGTTCCTCAAGGTTGACGAAGAGGGAACCGAAGCGGCCGCCGTTACGTCGGTTGGAATGCGCATGCTGGCGATGCCCGCCGGACCGCCGCCGTTTCACATGGTCGTCGACCGGCCGTTCTTCTTAGCGATACGCGACGAGCGCAGCGGCCAGATTCTGTTCACCGGAACGATCGCCGACCCGAGCCCTTAGCGCGTCGCGCGTTCTTGCTCGCGGCCGGGAGGCGGTGGTTTGGCGTCGAAAAGCCGCAGACGTGACCGACGCTCCACAGCCCGAGCGCGCTCCGCCGCGCCGTCCGCTCGCGACTCGCCAAAAAGCGTGGGCTCAGGCGCTCGCGCGGACGCTGACCCGGGCTGGGTTATCGCCGAATTCGATCTCGCTTGCGGGACTCGTCTTTGGCGTCTGCGCGGGGATCGCACTCTGGTACACCGGTCGCGCCGGCGGCGCCCTGCGCGTCGTCTTGCTGCTCGGGTCGGCCGCACTCATCCAACTGCGGCTGCTGTGCAACATGCTCGACGGCATGGTCGCGATCGAAGGCGGCCGCAAAACCGCCTACGGTGAAATCTTCAACGACGTGCCCGATCGTTTCGCCGATTTGGCGATCTTGGTGGGGGCAGGCTACTCGCTGACCGCGTTTCCGTGGGGCCGGGAACTCGGTTGGCTCGCGGGAACGCTGGCGGTGCTGACCGCTTACATTCGGCTGCTGGGCGGCTCGATGGGAGTTCCTCAATACTTCTTGGGACCGATGGCGAAGCCGCATCGGATGGCGACGATGACCGTTGCCTGCGTTCTCTCGACGCTCGAGCCGCTCGTCGGTTGGCGCGGGCAGATCATCGCGTTCGCGCTCGCGCTCATCATCGCCGGTGCGATCGTCACCTTCATACGGCGCACGAGACGGATTGTCGCTGACGTGAGCGCGCGTTGAGCGCGCATCCGCTCGCCGGCGTTATCGCGGGCGCTGCGCGATTCGTTAGCGGCGTGCAGGTCGTGTGGCTCGGGAGCCGGCCTCAAGCGCGCCAGACCGTGTACTTCGCAAACCACACGAGCCACCTCGACTTCGTCGTGCTCTGGTCGTCGCTGCCCGAAAACCTCCGGGAACAGACGCGTCCGGTTGCGGCGCAGGACTACTGGGAGAGCGGCCTGCGACGCAAAGTCGCCGTCGACGTCTTCAACGCACTGCTCGTCCCGCGCGGCCGGGAAGGAGCGGGCGGACAGAACGGGGCTTCCGCCCGCGCGAGCGAGACGATCGACCATCTCGTTCTGGGGATGGGCGATTGCTATTCGTTGATCATCTTTCCGGAAGGGACCCGCGGGACGGGTGAAGAGGTCGCGCCGTTCAAGAGCGGCCTTTATTATCTCTGCCGGCAAAAACCCGGCGTTCAACTCGTGCCCGTCTACATGGAGAACTTGAACCGCATCTTGCCCAAAGGCGAATTCCTTCCGGTTCCGTTCATCGGCCGGGTCGCCTTCGGGCCGCCGATGGCATTCGATGCGGCCGAACCGAAAGCCGATTTCTTGGCGCGCGCGCGCGACGCCGTCTGCAGTCTGCGGCAATCGTGACGCAGTGGTTCGCGGCGATAAATCCGCAGTTACTTTGGGCTGTGGGCGGCGTTCTCGGCGTACTCGCCGTCGCAACGATCGCGGGCTTGGTCATCAAGCTCGTCGTCAAGACGCCGTCGGCGCAAGGCACGATCGACAACCTCAACAAACGGATCCGTTCGTGGTGGGTGATGGTCGCGATCTTCGCGCTCACCCTCGCGGTCGGGCCGATCGGGTCCCTCGTGCTCTTCGGCATCCTGTCGTTTCTGGCTCTGCGCGAATACATCACGCTGGTTCCGACGCGCCGCGCCGATCACCACACGCTGTTTTGGACGTTCTTTCTCTTTACGCCGCTCCAGTATTTCTTGCTCGGCATCAAGTGGTCCGGATTCGTGATCGTCATCCCGGTCTACGCGTTTCTGTTCATACCGGCCACGATGGCGCTCGCCGGCGACATCCAAGACTTCCTCGAACGTGCCGCCAAGATCCAATGGGGGCTGATGATCTGCGTCTATTGCATGAGCTACGCCCCGGCGTTGCTGACGCTCGACATACGCGGCGGCTACGGACCCGACGCGAAGCTCCTGCTGTTTTTGGTGATCGTCGATCAGCTCAGCGACGTGCTGCAGTATGTCTGGGGCAAACTGCTCGGGCGACACAAGATCGCACCCGTAGTCAGCCCGAACAAGACGTGGGAAGGCTTCATCGGCGGCGTTTTGAGCGCGACGGCCGTCGGCGCCGGCCTCTGGTGGATGACCCCATTCACGCCTGCCGTCGCGGCCGCCATGTCGCTGCTGATCACGTTGCTCGGATTCGCCGGGGGCCTTGTGATGTCGGCGATCAAGCGCGATCGCGGCGTGAAGGACTACGGCACGCTCATCGAGGGGCACGGCGGCATCCTCGATCGCATGGATTCGGTGATTTTTGCCGCCCCCGTCTTCTTTCACGTCGTGCGCTTTTTCTACGGGATCTTGTAGAACATGGGTGCGCTTTGAGATGAACCGTCAAAGGTTCGTAGCTTTAGGGACGTGCGCGCTCGCCGGGTTGCCGCGGGCCGCGCGAGCGACCGGCGGCCTCGACGTCGCAGACCCGGGCCCGGCCGTTTCAGTCCGCGTGCTGCTCGCGAGCGGCAGCTTCGCGGGGCCCGAACCAATCGATGCCTGGCACTTCGGATGGAGCGGCCGGACCTATCGCGGATCGTTCGCGAATGCAGCGCTTCCCGACGGCCGCAGCGCCTTGGTCAACGTCGTTCCTCTGGATGCGTACCTTGCCGGCGTCATCAGCAGCGAGATTCCGTCGGGCTGGCCCGATGCGATGCAGCACGCGCAAGCGATCGTCTCACGGACGTACGTGCTCGGGCGATTGCACCCGGACAAACCGTACGATGTGGTCGCGAGCGAAAGCGATCAGCACTATAGCGGCATCGAAGGCGAATCGCTCGCAGGCCGAGCGGCCGTCGACTCGACCGCGGGGACGACGCTAACGTACCTCGATGCGCCGGCGCACGTCGCGTATTCATCCTGCTGCGGCGGCCGGACCGCGGACGCGGGCGACGTTTGGGGTGTCTGGTTTCCGTATCTCCCGAGCATCCCGGATCCGCATTGCTTCGGAACGCCGAATTACGCTTGGAATGCCGACATACCGCTCGCCAACGTGGCCGCCGCATTCGGCGCGCCGTTCGCCGGAATCGGCGCGCTCCGTGCGGTTCGGCTCGAGTCGAATGGGCCGGACGACCGCCCGCGCGGCATCGGATTCGACGGCGACCGGTCCTCGTTCGAGACGACGCCAAAGGCCTTTCGCGCCGCGCTCGGAGCGGCCGTCGTGCGCAGTACGTTCGTGCGTTCGCTCGAACTGGGGCGCGCGGGATCGCTCGCCGTGACCGGCACCGGGCGCGGGCACGGCGTGGGTCTCTGCCAGTGGGGCGCGCGGATCATGGCCTACGACGGTGCTTCCGCGCAAGATATCCTCTCTTTTTATTTCCCGGGAACGGCGCTCGGTCACGCGCAGCCCGAACGCGAGCGCGGACACGCCGGGTAGCCCTCGCAGCGGCCCGCGCGAGACTCGCGCGTACCGTTACGAGCTCCCTGCCGAGCTCATTGCGAAGACGCCGGCCGAGCCTGCGGACTCGGCTCGCCTGCTCGTGCTCGAAGGCGACGCGATCGAACATCGGACCTTCGCCGATTTTCCGTCGCTGCTGCGCGAGGGCGACGTGCTCGTGGTCAACGAGACGCGCGTCGTTCGCGCGCGGTTGCGCGGCGTGCGCGAACTAGGCGGCGGTGCCGCGGAGGTTTTCTTGCTGCGACCGGCAGCCGGGGGCGCGTTCGACTTCGAGGCGCGCGACTGGCACGCGCTCGTTCGCCCGGGCCGCCGGTTGCGCGCCGGCGCTCGCGTGCGGTTTGGCGATGACGCGACGGCGCAGATCGTGAGCGAGCATTCCGATGGGTCGCGGATCGTTCACCTTGAAACGCGCGATTCGCTTGCAGAATTTCTCGAACGCCACGGCGAGATGCCGCTGCCGCCCTACGTAGGACCCGGCGACGAGGGGCGCGCGCAACGTTACCAGACGATGTTTGCGCGCGTCCCCGGCAGCGTCGCCGCGCCGACGGCCTCGCTGCATTTCACGCCCACGGTCGTCGCCGGGCTCGAAGCGCGCGGCGTGACGATCGTGCGCCTCGTCCTCGACGTGGGCCTGGGCACGTTCCGGCCGATGGAAACGGAGACGATCGACGAGCACGTCATGCACGCCGAATGCTACGACATCCCGCCGGCCACCGCCGGCGCGATTAACGCCGCCAAGCGCGAACGCCGCCGTGTCGTCGCGGCCGGAACGACCGTCCTGCGCGCGCTCGAAGCGGCGGCGGAGACGGGCGGCGGGAAGGTTGGCGCCGGGGTGGGCGAAACCACGCTTTTCGTCACGCCCGGCTTCGGTTTCAGGGTCGTCGACGCACTGCTGACGAACTTCCACCTCCCGGCGTCGACACTGCTCGTGCTCGTGAGCGCGTTCGGCGGCTACGCCCGGGTCATGACCGCCTATCACGTGGCAATCGAGAAACGGTACCGATTCTTCTCGTTTGGCGACGCGATGTATCTCCAATTGGACGAAGGAGCAACCGCATGACGCAGCCACCGCCGCCTCCCGGAAACGTTCCGCCGCCTCCCGGAAACGTTCCGCCGCCACCCCCGTACGTTCCACCACCGCCCGGCTACGTTCCGCCACCGCAGCAGAAGACGAATTTCCAACCGCTCCTGATTGGCTGCGGGGTCCTGCTCGTTCTCGTGCTGATCGTGGGCGGCATCGGGACGTGGTATGCGATGCGCGCGATGAGCAGCGCGCTGCACACCGCGAACGATATGGCGCAGGTCGCGAAGGGAGCCGCCGAGGGTGCGCAGCAGGCCGCAGCACAAGCCGGCGCCTCGCCCGACGCCGCAGGTCAAGCCGCAGCCGGCGTGGCGGTGCTCAAGGGGCTGATCACAGGCGGAAAGGCCAACGTCGAGACGCTGTCTCGCGAGGAACTCAAGACGTATCTCCCCGCATCGGTCGGCTCGCTCGCGCGTTCGAGCTCGGAGAGCAGCGGAGGTTCGATCGAAGGCATCTCCGGGACGTCGGCAACGGCGGACTACGGCGATAGTACCGGTTCGGTCGAAGTCGAAGTTATGGATGCGGCCAACATGCCGGGCCTGACATCGCTGATGGATATCCTGATGAACGTCGATAGCGAGGACGACGAGGGCTACCAGAAGACGGTGCAACTCGGCGACGTCAAGGTGCACGAGAAGTGGACGAACTCGGGCAAACATTCCGAGCTGATCGGCATCGTCAACAATCGCTTCGCCGTTTCGGTGACCGGCAACGGCGTCGACATGCCGGCGTCCGAGCAAGCGTTCCANNCCGAGGATCTCGAAGACGAGGAATCGTAGGGGAATGAACGCGGCGCAGTGGCGGCACCGGCCACGCAGCGCGAACCACGAAACGATCGGGACGTTGTCGCGCGGCGCGATCGGCTGGGCGCAGGTACGGCAGCGCGACGGTGGATGGAGAAGTGATTCGCGCCGTGGGAGACGGTCGGCGACTACGGCCAAGAACGAGCCGAGCGCCGCGCCGAGTGAGACACAGACGACGAACGCGATGATCAACCGGGTGGGGCAACCACGGTGCCGTCTACCTCGACCCGGAGCCGCGGCGTGAATTGGTTGCCGCTCTCGTCGTAGAGTTCCGCCGTTAGCGCGTAGCGGCCGGCCTGATTGAATTTGAGCACGTCGTACGATGGCCAGCCGTGGCTGCCCAAATAGTATTCGATCGAGTACTCCGGCCATTTGTCGCGGGCAAGCGCGAGCGGCTTACCGGTGAGGGGCAGTTCGGCGGACGAGAGCGACGAGTAGATCGGATTCGGCGTGATGCCCGCACCGCCGCTCACGCGCAACCGCGCCTTCACTTTTTCCGTGCAGTTCGTTCTGATCTTCACGACGAGATAGTCGCGTTTGAGGTTGGCGGGAATTTCGACTTTTTGCCCGCGGTACTCATAGTGGTCGACCCCAACGACGAGGGCCGCGCGACCCGCAATCATCGGCAGCTCCGCCGTGAACACCGGATGGTCGAGCGCCGGCGAATCCGTTCGGGAAAGTTGCTTTCCAGCCGCGTCCCCCGTTGCGGGATCGTCTTGATAGGCGGTTTGCTTTGGTTCGAACCAGCCGTCACTCGCGTAGTATGCGCACTTTGTTGCCGCTGAGCTCGAAACGGCGGCCGACGGGCTCGGAGATGGCGTTGGGGTTCGCGAAGCGGTAGCCGTCGGCTTCGGCGTCTGCACCGGGACGCGCGTTGGGATCGGCGACGAAGCCGGCGTGAAGGCGGCAGCCGCCGGTCGCGTTGTCGGAGCCGGTGACGGCCGCGGCGTCGGCAACGGCGTCGGTGTCGAGAACGGCCGCGGCGACGGTGTCGGCAACGCCGTCGGTGTCGGTGACGGCCGCGGCGTCGGTATCGGCGTCGGCCGTGGCGTCGGTGTCGGCGTCGGTGTCGGCCGCGGTGTCGGCCGCGGCGTCGGCGTCGGCGAGGGTGAGGGTGAGGGCGTTCGTGTCGGCGTCGGTGACGGCGACGGCGACGGCGTCGGCGATGGAGTCGGGGGTGGAGTGACCTCGACGATTTGCGGGAGCGTTACGTTCAGCTGATAGCCGATCGACGCAGACCCCGGATGGACGGCGCGAATCGCGATCTGCGCGACCCCGTCGTGGACGGAAACGGTCGTCGTGGGGTCGCCGCTGGCCAGCTGGACCGCGCCGCCGGCGCTGAACGATAACGTCGCGGTATGATCGGCGGGGAGCCCATTGACGTGCACGGTCAGCGTCTCAAGGGCACCCGGCTGTGCGGGCGCAACCGGATCGGCGCGTAATGCAACGACGTCCGCACGTATCCGATTCGTCGTAGAGCTGCCGGAGCGCACGCTGAACACGTGGCTTCCAAGTTTAATATCGTCCGCAAGCCGCCCCTTCAGGTTGATGTCGGACGCGGCCAAGGTCGTGACCAGTTGCGCGGAGTCGTCGACGAGCAGCCGGGCGCGGCTCGGATCGAGATCGCGCGTCTGCAGGTTGACGAGGCCCTGACTAATTCCACCGCGTTCGTATGACGTCGCGGCTTCCACAATCGCGGGTCCGGTACGCGGGACATTTGCAACCGCCGGCGTCGTGGCGACCGGTTCTCTGCTGCCGATCTCGCACTGCACGGCTGCCGCATCCGGCTTTCGATCTCTGGTGAAGCTCTTAAACAACGTCACCCGCGCCGCGCCATTTACCGGAGCGAAGAGCAGGCGATGTGCGGTGTCGGTTTGCGCTCGGAAAAATAGTGCGTGGCCATGCGTATCGTCGATCTCGACGAAGAGCTGCTTTCTCGCGCTGCTTTGCGTCGAATCGTCGTAGGTTGCAAGGATCGCGGACGACGGCCCGGCCGTGTCCGGCACGTACGCGACCTCTCCCGTGGATCCATCGCCCGCAACTGGCTGGGTTGGATTGAGGACCGTTAGGCTAACGACCGGGCTCGTGTCCGGGGCCGGCTGGGCCAACGCTGCAAACGCGGCCGCAACGACGATCGCCGTAGCGCCCGGCAGCCGCAACCACATCGAGGGAAAACGATGCACACGAACCTCCAAAAGGGGGAGCCGTAGCCCGGGCAGTTCTCGCATCGAGCACCGTCTCTCCCGCCGTAACGCAGGGCCGACGCGCCAATATTGGCCGCCAAGCCTGATGAGGGGTCGCGATCCAACGCAACCGCAACGCCGATCACAAGGTGACCGGCATCAGTTTGGTATAGCTCAAAATATCTAGTTTATTCGAATTTAACGCAAAAGACGCCGGGGCGTTCAGCCCGTCGGAGCGTTGCGACAGTCTTTCTACTGATTGGAAGGTCCCCTAATGCGCAAACGAAAACGTGGGGCGCGGTGCCGGCGTCGCTAAGAAGAAGGCTTGAGGCTCGTGATTCTGAGGCGGACTTCGCGATCGCGCAGCAATCGTGGGCCGAAGCGCGATACGACGACGTCGTCAATCGCCTTAGAGCGGCTCCCGAGCCGAGAAGCCGCCTGCTTCTCGCCCGCACGTACTTGCGGCGTCACGAATATCGACTAGCTCTCGATGCGCTTCGCGGCGTTCGGTTCGACGATGCCGACGACACCGCGATCGCTGCGATATTGCGCGCCGCCGCCGCCGAGCGGGGAGACTCGGCGCGCGCGCCACGCTTACCTCCGGAACTGCCGCCGGGTACGAATCGAAAGGTCCGTGCGGCCGCCGACTACCATGCCGCCTTGTCGGATTGGTCGCGCGGCGAGCTCGATGCCGCGGCCAAGGGCGCGGAGCGCGCCGTGCAAGCCGGCGATGCCGAGATCAAAGCCCTCGGAACAGAGTTGCAAGCGTGGATCGAATTTTCGCGCGGCCATAATGGCGCCGCCCTGCGCAAGTTCGTCGACGTACTCGACCTCCTCGCGCGCGACTACAAAGATGAATTCGTGAGGTCGAGTACGCTTCAAGGCGCGGCGTTTATCGCTGTCGAGACCTTCGACTTTGAGGTGGTCCCGCGATTGATCGCCGAAGCGGCAACCCTGCAGCCGACCGCGCCGATCGCTCGTGCGTGTCTGTCCGTCCGCCTGAATCTTGCGTCGCTCCACGCACTGCTGGGCGACGACGCACTCTGTTATGCGGCGCTCCTCGGGGCGCGGGCGATCGTCGCTCCCGCGCCCTTCTCTGCGGCCGCCGACATCGCGCTGGCCGGCTTCTTCCGGCGGCGAGGCAGCCCCGACGCGGCAGCCTTGCACCTCGACATGGCCTACAAGCGCCTCGAGGGCTTCGACTGGTCGAAGGCCGATTTGGAAGCCCACGTCATCCCCCTGCTCTTTGCCGTTGAAGCTTCGCCAAGCGGCGATCCTCGAGCCGGACGTGCCCTTACGAAAGCGCTCTCGCACACGGGGAAGCGCGATCCCCTGTTGGCTTTCGAGCACGATAATCGAGCTGGGGCAATGGCTTTGCTCGCGCGCGGCCGCATCGAGGCGGCGCGCGGGAATACCCCGAACGCGAGCGCGGACATCGAAAAAGCGATCGCGCTTTGGCAGGCCTGCGGAGACCGTTACATGACCTGCATCGCGTCGCTCGATTTGATGCGCATTGGGCGGACCGGAATGACGCCCGGGCTGACGTCACTCCTGCGAAAGGTTCCGCGCTCGTGGTTGAAGGCGGAAGCCGATCGGCTCGTCGCCGCCTCGAAATCCCCGTTCCTGCAATTGAGCGCCGCCGAGCAGCGCGTGCTCGAAAAGATCTGTGAAGGCTTGACGAGCCGTCAGATCGCGAAGAAGTTGGGTCGCAGCCCATCCACGATCCGCAACCAGACGATCAGCATCTTTCGCAAGCTCGACGTGAGCACGCGCTCCGGGCTGGTCGCGCTTGCCAAAAAGCAGGACGGACCGCGGGCGCCCTTGACCCGCTAGTCCGCCCGCTTCGCTTGACACGGCGCTTTCTGGACTGTATAGTCCAGAACAGTGGCTCGCAGCAAAGAATTCGATCCCGATCGGGCCCTGAAGGCGGCGGTAGGCGTGTTTTGGCAGAACGGGTACGAGAAGACATCGCTGGACGACCTGATGGCGGGGATGCAGATCGGGCGTCAGAGCTTGTACGATACATTCGGCGACAAGCGCGCGCTCTATTTGCGGGCGCTCGATGAGTATCGAACGTCGACCCAACAGGCGATGAAGACGCTGTTCGACGCGGGGCACTCCGTTCAAGATTGCTTCGGCGCCATTCTGCACGGGATCTGCGACGAATCGCGCGCCGACCACGAACGCGGCTGCCTCTTACTGAGCGCAAACCTCGAGCGCAATCGCGACGATCGGGACGTTGCGACGCTCGTGCGACGGAATCAATCCGAAGTGGAGGCGATCTTCGAGGCGGCTCTGCGATCGGCGCAACGGCGAGGCGAGCTCGGGGCCGACAAGGATCCGGCTGCGCTCGCAAACTTCTTTCTCGCAACGATCCAAGGGATGCGACAGCTCGCCAGAGCCACTTCGGATCGTGCCGCGCTGCGGCGCATTGCCGGCGTCGCGCTCTCCGCTTTGGCGTAGTTTCCTCGCTCGTTTTTTGTTCACTCGTAAACTTTCATGGAGCGTGCTATGGGATACGTATCTCTGGTTTCACTTAGGCTTGCGCTACTTGCGCTCGGTTGGTTCGTGTCTTCGAGCCAGGCGGCGCAGGCATTCCCGGTCAAC
>PMHP01000205.1 GCA_003158195.1 Vulcanimicrobiota bacterium
GGCGTGACATTTGCGTCGCGGTGGGTTTCGGTTCTGTGGGTCCCGAAGCCAGCCGCGATGCAGAAGCCCGATGCGCGCGGATATTTTGGCGGGACCTTCGGCGGGAAATTCGTTCCCGAGGTGCTCGTTGCCGCGCTCGAAGAGCTTGAAGAGGGGATGAACGCAGCGTTCGCCGACCCGGCGTTTTGGAACGCGTACGAAGCGCTTTTGCGCGATTTCGTCGGGCGGCCGTCGGCGCTGACGGTTGCCGAGCGTTTCGTCGGAGCGGACGACGCGGCGACGCTCCTCTTCAAGCGTGAGGATCTCAATCATACCGGTGCCCATAAGATCAACAATACCGTCGGCCAGGGGCTGCTCGCGCAGCGCATGGGGAAGAAGCGGATCATTGCGGAGACGGGCGCCGGGCAGCACGGGGTTGCGACGGCGACGATCGGGGCGAAGCTCGGCATCCCGGTCGACGTCTTCATGGGCGCACTCGATGTCGAGCGCCAGTCGCTCAACGTCTACGTGATGAAGCTGCTCGGCGCCCAGGTTCATCCGGTTACCAGCGGCACGCAGACGCTCAAGGACGCGACCAACGAAGCTTTTCGCGAGTGGGCCGCGCGCGTCGAAGATACGTTCTACGTGATCGGCAGCGTCGTCGGCGCGCATCCCTATCCGTACATGGTGCGAGAATTTCAAAAGGTGATCGGTGTCGAAGCCCGCGCGCAGGTGCTCGAGCGCTTTGGGCGGCTGCCGAGCGACGTCGTGGCCTGCGTCGGCGGCGGCAGCAACGCGATGGGAATTTTTGCCGCGTTCGTCGACGACGCTAGCGTGCGGCTTTGGGGCGTTGAGGCAGCCGGCCACGGGCTCGAATCGGTCGACACGGCGGCCTCGCTCAACGCCGGGACGATCGGCGTGTTGCACGGTTCGCGATCGTACTTGCTGCAAAACGAGTTGGGCCAGGTGCGCAACACGCACTCCATCTCCGCCGGTCTCGACTATCCGGGCGTCGGGCCCGAGCACGCACATTTGAAGGATAGCGGTCGCGCGACGTACGTCGCTGCGACGGACGACGAGGCGCTCGCAGCATTTCACCGGTGCGCGTTGCGCGAGGGGATCGTACCGGCGCTCGAATCGGCTCACGCGCTGGCATTTGCCGAGAAACTCGCGCGCGAGCGCGGCCGCGACGGCGTAATTCTGGTCAACCTCAGTGGGCGCGGCGATAAGGACACCCGTCAAGTTGCTGAACTCGAAGCGCGGCGCGGGATGGAAGCAGTTCTTCATTAGCGTGCCGATGACGGAGGCCACGAGCGGCACGGCACGCCTCGCGGCGGCGTTCGCTCGAGCGAAGACTCAGGGCCGCGGAGCGCTCATCCCGTATCTTTGCGCGGGCGATCCGGATCGTGCGACGTCCGCCGGGCTGCTCGCGGCGCTCGGTCCGGCCGGTGCCGACATCATCGAACTCGGCATTCCGTACGGCGATCCGCTTGCCGACGGGCCGACGATTGCGGCCGCCGCGCAGCGTGCCATCGACGGCGGCACGACCCTCGATGATGCGCTCGGGCTCGCCGCGCAAGCCGCGCGCGACGGCGCGCCGCCGATTCTTGCATTCACCTATTTCAACCCCGTGTTGCAGTACGGCATCGAGCGTTTCGCCGATGCGCTGGTCGCAGCCGGCGCGTGCGGTGCGATCGTGCCGGACGTTCCGCTCGAGGAGACGGACGCGCTGCGTAAAGCATTCGCCCCGCGCGGGCTCGCGTTGCCGCTCCTGATTGCACCGACGACGCCGCCGGCCCGGGCCGCGGCGATTGCGGCTGCGAGCGAGGGCTTTGTGTATCTTGTCTCGCGCCTCGGGGTAACCAGCGCTTCGAAGGAGCCCGATTTCGCCTGGATTGCGGCGCGCGTGGCGGCGCTGCGGGGCGCGACCGCGCTGCCGCTTGCGATCGGGTTCGGCATCTCGAGCGCAGAGCACATTCGCCGGGCCTACGAAATCGCCGACGGGGCGATCGTCGGCAGTGCCCTGATCGACGCTTACGCTGGAACCGACGGCGAAGAAGCGGTCGCCCGCGTGCGCGCGTTTCTCACGCGCCTCGGCGGCGCCCCCGGCGTGCCCTAATGCTCGTCGCAGTGCTCGCACTACTGCTCTTGGGCGCGCCGCTCGCCGCAACCGACGAGCCGCCCGACGCCGGTCCGCCGCCTGCGGATTGCAGCCTCGTCAGCCAAGCCGACCTCGAGAACATTTTCGGCGCGCCCGTCCAACTCGTCGATCCAGCGTCGCGCTCGGGCGGAATCTGTTTTTTCCCGTCGCGCGACATTGCGCAGGATGGCAGTCTCTCGTACGCGATCGTAACGGCCGACCGATTGCCGCAGCGACGCGAGTACTTTCGTGCCTACTCACGACGCTGCGCATCGGCGGTGAAGGGCACGCTAGGCGAGCTTGGGTGCCGTCAGTACCTCAAGCTGGCGGCCGCGCAAACGATCGACGAGTATTTCGCCGCTCGGACGGGCGCGGGAGACGCGTCGCCCGTCCCCGGTCTCGGCGACGACGCGGTTGCGAGCGGCAACGCGCTGTACGTCGAGCGCCATCAGGTGGTCTTCGAGATCTCCGTCGTCCACGGCGACCAATTCGATCTCGACGCCGCGACGGCGCTCGCCGGCCGGATCCTTCGCGCGTACACGCAATGAGCGGGCACGTGTAATCGCGTAGGCGCCTACGACTTCGGTACGGTCGGCAACCCGTCGTGGTTCCACTCGAGCCACGAGCCGTCATAGACGGCGACATCCGTGAACCCGGCTTCCAAGAGCGCAAGATACGATCCGCTCGCGGAGACGCCGCTGCCGCAACTAACGATCGTCCGTTTGCTGCGGTCGAGGCCGAGGCCCTCGACGAGCGCATCGAGCTTTGCCTTCGCTGCGACGCGACCGCCGCGCTCGTCTTCGAGCAGCTGGTTTGCCGAAAGCCGCTTCGCGCTTGCGATGTCGCGGTCGCGTTGCGCGTAGGTTTTGTCGCGCTGCGTTTCGAGCAACTGTACGTCGTTGCGGCCTTCGGCTGCCGCAAGCACCTCTTCCCGCGTTGCGCGCAGTCCGGGGCGCTTCCGCGGGGTGAAGATCGCCGGCGGGAAAACAGGAACGTCGGTCGTTACCGGCATCCCGGCGGCGCGCCACTCCTTGAAGCCGCCCGCCATGACGTGCACGTCGTCATGTCCGTAGAAGCGGCACATCCACACGAATCGGGCAGCGTAGGGGACGTCGCCGTCGTCGTACGCCACGATCGTGTGCGCGTCGCCGATCCCGCGTTCACCGAGCGCGCGCGCGAAGAGTTCCGCGGGCGCGACGCGCGTCGCGTACGGCGTCGCCGGATCGGCAAGCTCGTGCGCGTAGTCGAGATGAATCGCGCCCGGGAGATGCCCGGCTGCATATTGCTCGGCACCCGTCGGCGCGACCAGGTCGGGCGCGCCATGCGGTCGGCTGCGCGCGTCAACGATTCGCAGTGCCGGGTCGTTCGCATGCGCGCGCACCCAATCGATTTCAACAAACACTTCAGGCATCGTCACGCGGCAGCGATATAATTTTTGTTCCCACTGACTGAAAGGTAGCAGCTTTGGCGTTTTTTGCCAAGGCGGCAGCGGTTACAGGGGGCCGACGATGTTCAGCGCCGCAGCCGTCTCGCTTCGAACGTCGTGGCAGAGGCCCGCGTCGTCCGCGATCGAGCGGCCGTATGAGGGGATCATCTCGGCGATTTTCGCGGTCCATACCGGCACCTCGGTGCGGAACGCTTTCTCGATGATGCCGAGCATGATGGCTACCGAAGTGGAAGCGCCGGGCGACGCACCCAGGACGGCCGCGAGCGATCCGTCGCCGGCGGTGACGACCTCGGTTCCGAATTGCAGCTTACCGGTGCGGCTCGGGTCCGGCATGATGACCTGAACGCGTTGACCGGCAACTTCAAGCCGCCAATCGGACGGCCGTGCGTTCGGAAAAAATTCGCGGAGTGCGTCAAAGCGCTTGTCCGACGATTTGAGTACCTCTCCCACGAGATACCTCGTGAGATCGAAATTGTCGCGCCCGACCGCGAGCATCGGTCCGAAATTGTCGGGGCGCATCGCGCCGAAAAAGTCCGTCACCGAGCCGTGCTTGAGGAATTTCGTCGAGAAGCCCGCATAGGGTCCGAAAAGCAGCGAACGATTTCCGTCGACCACACGTGAGTCGAGGTGCGGAACGGACATTGGTGGAGCGCCGACCGAGGCCTTCCCGTATACCTTAGCCGCATGCCGCGCCGCGAGCGCGGGATCGTCGCAGCGCAGCCACAATCCGCTGACGGGAAAACCCGCGAACCCCTTACCCTCGGCGATACCGGATTTCTGCAGCAACGGCAGCGCACCGCCGCCGGCGCCGAGAAAGACGAATCCGGCAGACACCTTTTTTCGTTCGCCGGTCGCGATGTCGGTGACCCGGACGTCCCAACGGCCGTCGGAGGCGCGGCGGAGATCCGCGACGCGGTGCCGATACGAGATACTGAAACCGGGTTGGCGGGCGAGATTGGCGAGCAGCGCGCGCGTCAGCGCGCCGAAATCGACGTCGGTTCCCGTCAGATCCCGCGTCGCAGCGACGTCTTCGGCCGGGTCGCGTCCTTCCACGACCAGCGGCATCCACTCCATGAGCCGGTCTTTATCTTGGGCGTACTCCATCTCACGAAAACAATGATGGGCATGCATCGCTTCGAAGCGCCGGCGCAGAAATGCGACGTTCGAGGCGCCACGCACGAAGCTCACGTGCGCCACCGGGTTAATGAACGAACCGGGCGATCCGATCGCACCCTTTCGCACGAGATATGCCCAGAACTGGCGAGAGAGATCGAACTCCGTGTTGACTTTGAGCGCTCGCGAGATGTCGACGCTCCCGTCGCCTTGTTCGATCGTGTAATTCAACTCGCAAAGCGCGGCGTGCCCGGTGCCGGCGTTGTTCCAGGCGTTCGAGCTTTCCTCGGCCGAGTCGTCAAGCGATTCGAAAATCGCAATCCGAAGGTCAGGCTGCAGTTCCTTCATGATCGTCGCGAACGTCGCGCTCATGATCCCTGCCCCGGCCAAAACGATATCTGGCGCGTCCGTCACCGAAGTCATTCAAAAGCACCCATTCAACGGTCTCGTAAGGAAGGTGTATCGGCGGCGTTTTGCCCGGCCGCGGCGTAAACGATGCGCGTTCCAAGCGTATAAACGATCCGGTATCCGGAGGAGAGGTTGCGGTCGAGCAGCGCTGCGCCGCGCGGGTCTTCGGCGCGCCGGTTCGCCAGGTCGCGTACGACGTAGGCTGGATGCCGGCTCAGGATGCGTGCGATTTCGCGTGGGCCGTCGACACCGGCGACAAGCTCCCGGGAGCGATCGAGAAGGTGCGGCGGATAGGCGAAGCGAGTTGGAGGCGATGCGTTCGTCAGCACATAGAGCACGGTTCGGTCGTCGGCTACATAGAGCACTTGCTGTGGCCCGCGGCGCGCGACGATAAATCGCGCGAGCTGCGCGGTCGGGTCGCCGTAGGCCGGATCGTGGAAGCGCAAGCGTCCGTACGCGACGGGTGCCGCGAGGACGAACTGGTAGCCTGCGTGCGCGAGCAAGGCGAGGGCGATGACTGCCGGAACGAGTGCGCGCCGGCGCAGCTGTTCGGCGAGCCGTACCGTGACGAGCGCCGAAAGCACGCAAACCGGCGCCATCAGCGGAATGAAGTGGTTGCCCAAGTACTCACGGAGCAGAACGACGGTGACGGCGTTCACGAGCGCCCAGCCCGTCATCGCGACGACCAGGCCGCGCTCTTCGAAATCGGTCTCCTCGCGCCGCCAAACCCAACCGACCCCGAAGACCAGGAGCGTAGCCGGGAAAAATGCGAGGAGCTGCGCGCGCAGGATGTCGCTCCACGGAGCGACATCGGGTATCGAGACGAACGCGCGCCGCACAAGCGACATGACGTTTGCATCCCAATAAAGGCCGACGTTGCGGGTCGCGAGATACGGCAGAATCGAAGCGCCGAGAGACAGACCTGACCCAAGCCCGAGCGGGATGAGGGCGCGGGCGTCGGAGACCCAAACGACGACGCACGCGACGTAGGCCGCTTCGAGCAGTGCCGATTGCTTCACGAGAACGGCGCAACCCAAGCAGACGCCAAGAGCCGTCAAGCGCAAAAACCGGTGCGAGGCGGGTGGCCACGAGCCGCGCAACACGATCGCCAGCGGAATGGCGATGAAGGGCGTGGAGAATGCCTCGGCAACGCCGCTCAAGCCGCTATCGCTGATCGTGAGCGCGACGTACAGCAGCGCCGCGGTTAAACCGATTGCGTGGCCACCGCGGCGCACGGAGGTTCCGAGGAAGTAGAGGGCAAAAGCGGTCGCGCCGATCGCAGCGTCGGTCGCGAGCCGCACTCCGAGCATTGACTTTCCGAAAACGACCATCGCCGCCGCGAGCAGCGCGAAGAAGAGCGGCGGCTTGCTCTCCCACACGGTCGTGTAGGGCAGATGCCCGTTCACCCATTCGCGCGAAGCGAGCGCAAACAGCCCTTCATCGGCTCCCGCAACCGACTGCAGAAGCGCCGGGCCGCGAAAGAGGACGACTGCGGCGGCGATGACGAGCAACGCCGCAAGCCTTCGTTTCGTCGCTACGCCGAGACCGCGACGCGGGTCAAGCCGAAGCGCTTCTCCGCATCGTCGACGATGTACTTACCGATCGCAAGCGACGAGGTTGCCGCCGGTGACGGTGCATTGCGCACGTGCACGACGCCCTCGGAACCTTCGAACACAAAATCGTCGACGAGCGATCCGTCGGCCGACATCGCTTGCGCGCGTACGCCGGCCGGCCCGGGTAAACAGTCCTCGGGCTGGAGCTCGGGGATATACCGCTGCAACGCCTTGACGTACGCGCCGCGCACGAGATCGCGGTACATCTCACCCGTTCCGATCTGCCAATATTTCGTCGCCATCTTGAAGAAGCCGGGGTAAGTCAGCGCATCCCAGAGCTCGGGTGGATTGATCGTCCAGAACGAGTAGCCTTCGCGCGCGAACGCGAGCACGGCGTTGGGACCGAGCCAAATGGAGCCGTCCATGCGCGGTGTGAAGTGAACGCCGAGGAACGGGAACTCCGGATCCGGGACCGGGTAGATGTTGCCCTTGACGAGATGGGATTTCTCGGGACGCAAGATCAGGTAGTCCCCGCGGAACGGGACGATCTTCGGATCGCGCCGGCCGCCGGTCATCTTGGCGAGTTTGTCCGCGTACAGGCCGCCACACGTAATCACGTACTTCGCCTGGATCTCGCCCTCGGGGGTTGCGAGCACGGTGACGCCGCCACGCCGTTCGATGTTCGTCACTTCGTGGTTGAGGAAGAACTCGGCGCCGCCTTCTCTAGCGTCGGCCGCGTACGTCGACGAGACCAGGCCCCAGTCGACGATCCCGGTCACCGGTGAAAAAATCGCCTTGATGCCGCGGCAGTGCGGCTCGCGCGCCTGGATGCCGGCCGCGTCGAGCATCTCGAGCCCCTCGACGCCGTTCTGCCGGCCGCGCTCCCACAGGTCGTCCAAGCGCCCGAGTTCGCTCTCGCCCGTGGCAACGATCAGCTTACCGACCTGTTTGTACTCGATGCCTTTTTTCTCGCAGTACGCCCACGCGAGCTTGCGTCCTTCGACGCACAGCTTCGCCTTAAACGAGCCCGGCTTGTAGTAGATGCCGGAGTGGATGACGCCGCTGTTCCGACCCGTCTGGTGCTTATTGAACGCGTCTTCCTTCTCGACGCCCGCAACCTTCAAATGGGGGAAGCGCTCGGTCAGCTCGCGCGCGGTCGCCAACCCGACGATTCCCCCGCCGACTACTGCGATGTCGTAAATCATGGCGAAAGTCATTCTCGCAGGGTTGAAGGCCATCCGCTAGGATTTTTCACGCTGCCTCGGCCCGCTCGAGACGGGCGGGGTCCGCCAACGGCAAGTCGCCAAACCGGAGTCGGCGACGGCCCCGACGCGATGCTACACGAGCGAACGCGCCGGATCGTCGCGTTCCTCAAGGGCGTCGAGTTCCTCCCAACGAGCGAGAATTGACGTCGGAGGGATCTCGATTGCCGGCCAGGCGAAAAACGCGCGAAACGCGTGATATGAACGCGAGCGCGGCAAGGGAAAGGCGTCGAAGATCCGGCGCCAGTCGCGCAGGAGTGCAACGGTCTCGGGTTCGGGCGGGATCCCGTAGTCCCACGCGGCGCAGACGCGTAGCACGTAGTCCGCGCGGTCGCCGTCAGCGGCGAGCTCGACCGGTACCGGCACGTCAGGATAGAGCGAACCGTCGATGACCGTCACGATTTGCCCGCCGTCGCCGGCAGCGGTGAACTCGTCGCGGAACCACTCGCGCAGCGCTTGCGCCGACGCTCGCCGCTCCTGGGGGATGCGCTCGATCGGAAGGCGGGCGGCGAGGCTCGCGAGGTGGTTATGCAGCGCGAGGCGGCCCTCGTCGATCGTCGCACCCGGATTCTTCGCGCGCCAGAGTTCCCAGCAGCGGGCGCTGGTCGCTAACCGCGCATCGACGATTGCCTTGATGTCGACGAAATCGCGCGGCGCTCCACGGTTGACGAGGGCGGTCATTTTCGCACCGATGTTGTCGTCGAGCGATTCGAGCGGGATCCGGCCCCACGGGCTTCGCGTCGGCTCCGCGAGTTCGATGGTGCGTAGGGCAATCTGGAATGAGAAAACTTTCGAGCCGTTGTGCAGCGCTTCGAACGAAACGATTTCACCCCCCCACGAACGTTCGCGCATCGTGTAGCCGAATTCGCGCGCTGGTTCCGCGAACGCCTCACGCGCTGCTTGAAGCGCGGCCGCATCGACCCGGCCGCGCCACCAAACAGCGATGTCGTGGGTTTCGCGGTAGTCGAGGTAGTGTTGGAGCGCAAAGTACCCGCCCAGAACGAATCGATCCGCTTCGGGACGCTCTTGCAGTCGTGCGAGAAAGGCGCGAGCGAATGGATCGACGTTCGCCGGCTGCACAGGCTCCATGAGAACTGAGACTTCCGCGACCCGTGGGAGCGAGCCTCGATGCGAGCGAGTCGAGCGTCATCCGCGGGCCGGCTTTTGAGCATCGCCTCCCGAACGAAAACTAGTGCCAACGCCAGGCGTAAACGTTCCACATGTCCGAGTTGACGGGCTCGGGCCGCAAGCCTTCGAGCGCACCGTCGTAGACGTAGGGCCTAAGCGTCCAAAGCAGCGGGATCACCGGCGCGTCGTCGCGGATTCGTTCGGAGATCTTCCGGTACAGCGCCGCACGAGCGCTCGGGTCGAGCGTCGTACGCGCGGCCGCCGTCCACCGATCGACGTCTCGATTGTCGTAGTGCGTATAGTTGCGTCCGCCCGGCGGCAGCCCGGGCCCGGTCAGCGTGTCCGCGCGATCCGGCGATACGGCATAACCGTCACCGACGAGGGCGGCGACGAAGTCTCCACGCGCAAGCGGGCCGGTTGTTTCGAGTAGCACGTTGGACATTTGCGGGTGCAGCGGCGCGTCGACGCCGAGCGCGCGCCACATCGCTTGCACCTGAACCGCATCGGCGTTAAGCGGCACGTATCCGGTCTGAATGTCCAGTGGGATGCTGAGCGCGACGCCACCTTTGCGCCGTACGCCATCGCGGTCGAGGCGCCAGCCCGCGGCGTCGAGCAACGCTGCCGCTCGCGCCGGTTCGCCGCGCGGCGCGAGACTCGCATCGCGCGTGTGGAACGGCGACTGGGGCGGCACGAGATCGTCGCCGACAACCGCGAAGCCGTGGTAGACTGCCGTGACCAAACGCTGCCGGTCGATCGCAAGCGCAAGCGCGCGGCGCACGCGCGGGTCGTCGGCGGGAGCGGCGCGCACGTTGAAGATCAGCTCGACGTCGGTGTAGGTCGGAGCGGCGCGCACGCGCAAGCGCGGCACCGTCCGCGCTATCTCCACGAACGCGGGCGAGATCTGCGGCGAGAAATCGAGTTCCCCGGTGCGCACGCGGATGCCCAACGTCGTCATGTCCGGCACGAACTCGACGTCGATGCGATCGATCGCGGGTTTACCGCGGAAATAGCCGGCATTCGCGCGGAGGACGATGCGGTCGCCGCGATCCCAGCGTTCGACGCGATACGGTCCCGAACCAATCGGCGCCGATTCGAAACGCGCGGTTGCCGCGGCGTCGGCGTGCGCGAGCACGTGCGCGGGAAGGATCGAGCCGTTCTGGCCGCCGACGAAGAGCTCGTCCGTCGCATCCGCCCAGGGACGGCGCAAGCGCAGC
Source organism: Vulcanimicrobiota bacterium (assembly GCA_003158195.1). Lineage (GTDB taxonomy): Bacteria > Vulcanimicrobiota > Vulcanimicrobiia > Vulcanimicrobiales > Vulcanimicrobiaceae > Palsibacter > Palsibacter borealis. The sequence continues at coordinate 10,245 of PMHP01000205.1, forward strand.
ACGACGGTCCGGGCGTCCGGCGTCTCCACCCCTCGGACGATCGAGTACACGCTCGTTTCCGGGAAGTTCGTCTGCGGATCTTCCATCCGCGCAAACGTGAACGCGACGTCGCCCGAGGTCAAAGGAACGCCGTCTTGCCAGCGAACGCCGGCGCGCAAATGGTAGACGATCGTCGTGCCGTCGGCGCTGATGCCGCCGTTCGCCCGCGTCGGCACCGTCTCGGCGAGATCGGCAAAGACGTCGCCCCGATCGTCGATCACGGTCAGCCCGCTGAAGATCGCCTCGCCGAGATAGTTCTCGTAGAACTCGACCGCATGCAGCGGGTCGAGCGAGTTAGGCTGCTGGACGAGGCCGAGGTGAAGCGGGCGCGGGTCCGCGCCCGCGGGCGGCGCCGGCGCGAGCGATGCGGCGAAAAGCGCGCAGGCAAGAGCCCAGAGGCGACGCATGCGCGGCCCTTCGTTGCGCCCGAGGGTCAGCCCCGGGAGCGGGGAAGATTACTCCATGGCAACGACGCTCGAGCTCATCGCCCCCTTTAAGAATGAAGCGATCCGGACGTTTTCCGACCCGGCCGACGCCGCCTCGCTCGAGACGGCGCTTGCGCGCGCGCGCAAGGGCTTCGGGCGGCACTACCCGGCAATCGTCGAGGGCAAAGCGCTGGAGACGGTTGCCAAGATCGCGTCGCGCAATCCGGCGCAGCCGGACGAGGTGGTCGGGACCGTCGGCTCGGCCTCGCGCGAGCAGGCGACCCACGCGGTCGAGGCGGCGGCCCGCGTCTTTGAGAGCTGGAAGCGGGTCGCGCCGGCCGAACGCGCGGTCTATCTGTTCAAGGCGGCCGAAGCCGTACGGCGGCAGCGCGACGATTTCAACGCGCTGCTCGTGCTCGAGGTCGGGAAGAGCTGGATCGAGGCCGACGCCGATACGGCGGAGGCGATCGACTTTCTCGAGTTCTACGGCCGTGAAGCGTTGCGTTACGCGCAGCCCCCGGCGCTGACGCCGGTCGCGGGCGAGGAGAACCGGCTCACCTATATCCCGCTCGGTGTGGGCGTCGTCATCCCGCCCTGGAACTTCGCATTTGCGATCATGGCGGGGATGACGTCGGCGGCGCTGGTCGCAGGCAACACCGTCGTATTGAAGCCGTCGAGCGATTCGCCCGTCATCGCGGCGGCGTTCGTGAACCTCCTCCACGAGGTTGGGCTTCCGCCGGGCGTCGTGAATTTCGTGCCGGGCTCGGGCCGCGAGATCGGCGATCCCATCGTCGCGCATCCGATGACGCGGTTCATCGCGTTCACGGGCTCGAAAGAAGTCGGATTGCACATCAACGAGCTGGCTTCGAAAACGCAGCCGGGGCAGATCTGGATCAAGCGCGTGATCGCCGAAATGGGGGGCAAGGATTCCATCGTCGTTGCCGCCGACGCGGATCTCGATGCGGCAGCCGATGGAATCGTCGCGTCGGCATTCGGTTTCCAGGGCCAGAAATGTTCCGCGTGCTCGCGCGCGATCGTCGATGCGAGCGTCTACGACACGCTCGAGAAAAAGATCCTCGAGCGCGTCGCCAAGCTTACGCTCGGCGACCCTTCGCAGAGCGGCATCTTCATGGGACCGGTAATCAACGCGGGGGCACTCGAAACCATGCTCGACTACGTGGAGAAGGCCGTCGCCGAAGGCGGCCGGCTCATCGCGGGCGGGAAGCGCGCGGCCCACGAGGGGTATTTCCTCGAACCGACGGTCATCGCCGANNTCAAGGCGGACGACTACGACCACGCGCTTCAGGTCGCGAACAACACCGAGTTCGGCCTGACCGGCGCCGTCTATTCCCGCGACGAGGCGAAGCTCGAGCGCGCGCGCGATGAGTTCCACGTCGGAAATTTGTATTTCAACCGCAAGTGCACGGGCGCCCTCGTCGGCGCCCATCCCTTCGGCGGCTTCAACATGTCCGGCACGGATTCAAAAGCCGGCGGATACGACTACCTCGCGCTGTTTACCCAGGCCAAGATGGTTTCAAAGAAGACCGGCTCCGCCGGCAACGGCCGCAGCGGCGGGGAATAGTGAAAGTCGCCGATCTGCTCCGCGTCCCGAGGGTCGTCCAAAAAGACGCCCTGTTTCCCCGGTATGCGATCGACTATTTTCGCCAGTTGCGGCTGCAGTACGAGCTGCTGGTCGAACGCAACAATGTCGTGCCGCCGCCCTCGGTGACCGCGCTGTTCGCTCGCGTCGATGCGGACGCGTCGAAAACGACGTGGGCCGACGTATTCTTTCTCGAGACCGCGTACCTGTACGCGCTTCCCGACGACCGGCTGGCGGCGGAGCTCGCGATTTTTCGCTATCGCTACCAGCAGGTCGCCGATCCCGCCGAGATCGCCGCATACGTGAGCACGTCGCTGCGCGACTTGAGCAAAGCGCAGCCGAGCGACGTGCGAGCAGAGCTCTTAGCGGTCGCGGAGCGTATCCGGTACCTCTATACGTTCGTACCGCCGAAGGAAGCGATGCGCAACAAGCTCTCGCGAGATGCTGCGATCCTGACGCTGCTGCTCGTCCTCGCGGCAATCGGCATCGTGCTCTATGGCGCGACGCACGACTTGCCGACACCGCCGGTCTTCATCGTCGCCTTCGGAGGCATCCTCGGCGGATTCCTAAGCGTGCAACAACGCTTGCAGCGGCAGACGGACATCGATCCGCTCTTCAAGGAGCTGCAACTCAGCGCGGGTTGGTTCGGCGTCGTCTTTCTCGCGCCGATATCCGGCGGCGTTTTCGCGATCGTTCTCTATTGGATTTTTCTCGCTCGCCTGATCGAGAGTCCGCTCGTTCCAAACTTCGGCCCGGTCCATCCGGCTGCCGGCCCGATCGACTTCTTCGAATTCGTTAAACAAAGCGGTCCGCGCGATGCGTCGGATTACGGCAAGACGCTGGTCTGGTCGTTCATCGCCGGGTTCGCGGAACGTTTCGTTCCCGACGTTCTGACCCGTCTGTCGCAACAGGTATCCAGCTCGATCAAAGTGGTCGCGATTCCAACGGGGGGCACCGACGCAACGTCGCTCGATCAGCACGGCGCGCCCGCGCCAGCGCCGGAGGCCGAACCGCACCCGGCTGCGGATGAATCTTGACGGATGTAGCGCGGACTGCCGCGGGAACACGGGTAGCACGGCGCTGGAACCTGCGCGGGCTTTCCGTAATTTCGTTCGCGCACGGCGTTAGCGACTTCTACTCCGGCATCGTTCCCTTCGCGATTTTTCTCGTACTGTCGCACGAGCGCGTATCGCCGGGCTTTCAAGGCGCCTTCGTTTTCCTCTGGTATCTGACGAGTTCGATCGTGCAGCCGTTGTTCGGCGCGTACACCGATCGCTTTGGGAAATGGTGGTTTCTGCCGAGCGCGGTCGCGCTCACGACCGTCTCGATCTGCATCGCAGCGGGGACGACGTCGCTTCCGCTGCTGGCCGCGTGCATCGTCGTGGGCGGGCTCGGTTCGGCGATCATGCATCCGGAGGCGGGAAAGTACTCAGCGATGCTCAGCGGCGACCGGCGCGCCGGCGGCATATCGATTTTTCAAATCGGCGGCCAAGTCGGGTACTCGCTCGGTCCCGCGGCGATTGCGCTCGCTTACGCGCGTTTCGGAAGCGCCGGTTCGGCGCTGCTGTTCGTGCCGGGCGCCGTCGCCGTCGCGGCACTCTTCCTGCTGATGCGGCGGGTCGATCGCTCGGCTGTAGACGCTCACGCCGGCGCGCGCGCGGCCGCTCCGGCGCGCCCCGGCGCGGTCGACCGCAGCAGCATTGCGCTGCTGGTTGGGAGCACGAGCCTGCGCTACTTCGTGGCGGCGGCGTTCATGACGTACCTGCCCAACTTGCTCGTAAGCCGGGGCGCGTCGATTCCGGAGGCCGGCCAGGTCGTAACCGCGTTTCTCTTGGTGTCGGCGATCGGCTTATTCGCAGGTGGATCGCTCTCGGATCGATTCGGTGCGGTTCGGGTGTCGATCGCGGCCCTCGTCGCGGCGGTTCCTTTTTTTCTTGGGTTCTTCTGGCTTGGCGGACCGTTGTCGCTCGTCGCCCTGCTGCTGGCGAGTGCGTTGTTGGCGGTTCAGAACGCTCCGGGCGTAGCGCTGGTCCAGTCAATGCTCCCCGAAAACCTCGGGACGGCCCTTGGCCTGATGAACGGCGTCGCCTTCGGCGCCGGCTCGGCCCTGGTTGCGGGCCTCGGCATCGCGGTCGCGCGGGCCGGCGCCGCCCCGGCGCTCGAGTCCGTCAGCGTCGTCCCCGTGCTGGCTGCGCTTGCGTACCTCGGGGTCCGTAAAACTACGGACGCGCCCTAAGGGGTTGCCCCGGTATCATTCGGTCATTCGCTGCAAGCCGGATTGGAGAAACGCGATGACTGAGTTGATGTGGTTGACCGGAGCTTTCCTCGCCGTTGGGACGCCGCTGTACATTGCGGTCGGCATCGTCGGTGCCGACGAAGTACGAGCGTACCGAAGCGCGGCGCTCGCCCGCCGAGCGGGCCGGGCCTGAGTCGCGTCCTAGGGCGCGGCGACGAGGCCGAGTCGCAGCGCCGTCGCGACGGCGCGCGTGCGCGAGGTCACGGCGAGTTTCGAGAGGACCCGCTCGACGTGGGTGTCGACCGTGCGTGGGCTGAGGCCAAAGCGCTGTGCAATTTCGCGGTTCGTCAGCCCGGCTGCGATAAGCTGAAGGATCTCGTCTTCGCGTTTGGTCAACTCCGATGCGCGCGGCGCCACCCAAACGCTTTCGCGCGCTCGTTCCTTTGGCCCGAGTGCACGTGTGACGGGGTCGTCGAGTCGCGCGTCCTGCGCGGCGCGCGCGGCACGCTGCGCAAGGAATCCTTCAAACGTTTTGGTTGCGGCTGCGTTCGGCACGATTGCAGGCGCGTGTTGCACCCTTTTTGCAAGCGCCCGGAGAACGCCGGTGGCGGTCGCAATCTGCACGGCGTCGAGTGCGTCGGTCGCGATGCCTTCGCGTAGTGCGACGGCGGCGCGCGCCACGTCGGCGGCGCCCGGCTTGCCGTCACGCAACGTGCGGTAGGCGGCGGCGTCGGCAGCCAGCGCGGCCCGTTGCGCGGACGGAAGCGTCGCCGCTCGGCCGGCAGTCAGGGCCGTCTCGACGAATTCCAACGCGCTCGAAAGGTCGCCGGCTGCGAATGCCGCGCGCGCGGTGAAATAGACCGTCAGCCCCTCGGTGCGCGCGCGATCGGAGGCGTACCAGGCAGCCGAAGCGCGCCGGCGCGCGTCGGCGCAGGCCCGCTCGCAGCGTGCTCGGTCTCCGGCGCGCGCAAAGATCTCAGCGAGCGCGAGTTCGACGCCCGCTAATTCGGCCGAAAGATCCAGTTCCTGGGCCAGCACCTCTCCGCGCTCCGCATAGTCTCGCGCCGCCGCCGGGTCGTTCCACAAGAGAGCGAAGCGCGCGTACCACACGAGCGTGTTGGCAAGCAAAACGACGTGCTCGCTCGATTCGAGCCGGCGAAGCGTCTCGGCCATGATTCGGTCGGCTCCGTCGAAGTCGCCCAGAGTCGTCGCGACGTACGCCTCGAGGGATGCAGCCCGCGTGTGCGCCACGGCGTCGTCACCCGCGATCGCAAACGCGCGCCGCGTGCGTTCTCGTGCTCCGAGAAAGTCGCCGGAGATCGCGAGCACCCATCCCGCGAAAACGTGCGCGTTCAGCTCGACGAGCGAATCGTAACCGTGCGCCGCAGCGAGCAACTCCGCGAATTGCTCCGGCGCAACGGCTTCCCCGCGGGCCAACCGGTCTTCAATGAGGAGCATCCGGCACGAAATGCCGACGGGATCGCGCTCGGGAGCAGCCGCAATGCCGCGAAGGAACGCTTCTTCGGCCCCGGGTTCCCCGCGCTGCCGGGCGATCATACCCGCGACGAGCGCGAAGACCGGTTCCGCTGTGACGCCTTCGCGTTCGAGGCGTTTTGCGATGCGCGAGATCCGTTCGCCTTGGCCCGCGATGAACGAGCCGTACGCGTGCGTGCCGATGAAGCGCGCGAGCGCGTCGCCGTCCGCGGACTGTTCGAGATGATAGAGCGCCTCGCGAATCCGGCCCGCGCCTTCGAGCAGTTCGGCGGCGCGCGCGTGAGCCGCGAAGAGGGCCCGCGAGCCGTCGCGGCGGCGCACGCGCAGCCCAAGCGCTTCGCGCAAGAGCGGATGGACGCGGAAGATCGTACCGGCGCGAACCGTGTCGAGCATAACGCCGCGACGTTCCAGCCGCGCGAGGCTGCGCCGCGCATCCCGAAACGCGGGTTCGCGCTCGAGCAGATCCGCATCGAGCGTCTCGAAGACGCTCGTCGCTTCGAGGAAGGCGATCAGGTCGGCATCGAGAGCGTCGAGATTCGCATCGAGCAGATAGGCGCTGCGCGCCGGGAGCGAGCCTCCAAAAGACGGCACCGCGGCATCGGGAGCACTGAACGCGAGCGCGATTCCCGCTGCCCAGCCCTCGTAGGTTTGGCGGAATGTCGCAAGCGCGGCGTCGTCCAGCGTGCGACCGAGTCGCTGCGCGAGCGCGCGCACGTCGCTATCCTCGAAACGGATGTCGTCGGTTTCAAAGATGCGCGTGCGGCCTTGCGCGAGCCACTCGGCCAGCGGCAGCGGCGGGAGGGCGCGCCCGGCCAGCGCAAACCGCGCCCTTGCCGGGAGAACGCGCATCGCTCCCACGATGAAGCCGGCGAACGCCGCGTCCTCGCAAAACAGGTGCGCGTCGTCGATGACCACGACGATCGGTTCGGGCACGTGCCCGAGCTCGAGCGCAAAGGTTGCGCCGAGCCGGCGGCTCCAAGCGGCGAGCGCTGCCTCGTCGCCCCGCGGGCGCCGCTGCGCGAGCGCCGCCGTCAAGCGTCCGAAATCCGGGCGAACGCGACGCAGCTCGTCGACCAGCGGCTCGACGAAATCCTCACCGTGCCACAACTCGGCGGTGTAACGCGCGTACGGCAGGGCCGCGCGTTCGAGCGCGAGCGTCAAGAGCGAGGTCTTCCCATAGCCGGCTGGTGCGATTAACGCCGTGAGCGGAACTGAGCCCAGAGCCTCCGCTACCGCGGCCACGCGTGCCGGGCGTGCGATCAGCGCTTGCGCGAGCTGTTGGGGCATCGGTGTGGGCCTTCTCCGTAATCCTACGGACGCCCGCGACGAGCGGTCACGCTATACTTTAGGTAGCTACATTGGGGGTCGTCGTGGATTTTCTCTTCCTGATCCTGTTTGTTGTCGTGCTCGTCGCTCTTCGGACCGCGTTCGTCCGGCTCGGGGATTTCGATCGACGCCTCAGCCGTCTAGAAGCAGAGCTGCCCGAGCCCGCTCGGGTCGACGCAATCCCGGCTCCACGCCCCGGCCCGAGCGTCGTCAGCAGCCCGGCGGCTGCCCAAGCCACGCCCGCGAGCGTGGCCGAACTGCAAGCATGGTTCGCCCCCAAGCTCCCCGCGGAGCGAGAAACCGAACGGCCGTACGAACCGCCGCCGCAGCCCGTTCCGCAACCGCAGTTCGCCGAGGCGATCCCCGATCCGCANNGCCGCCGGCGGCTCCGCCGCGCACGATCAACTGGGAGCTTTTCGCGGGCGGCCGGCTGCTCAACGTCATCGGCGCAATCGTCCTCGTAATCGGGGTCGGTTCGCTTCTCAAATATGCGTGGGACGAAAATTGGGTCAGCGCCCCGCTGCGCATCGGCGCCGGCGTGATCGCGGGAATCGTGTTACTTGTCTTCGGGCATATATCCCACGTCCGCGCAAAGAGCAGATGGTTCGAGCAAGGCCTCTTCGGGGCAGGTCTCGGCACGCTCTACGTTTCCGCCTACAGCGCTTTCGCCGGGTATCATCTCGTGGACTTCGCGGCGGCTTACGCTTTCATGTCGCTCGTCACGATCGTTGCCTTCGTCGTATCGGTGCGTTACGAGTCGCTTCCAATGGCGCTGATCGGATGGGCGGGCGGCTTCGCAACGCCTTTTGCGATCGGCGCCGGCAACGAAAGCGCGGTCGGACTCGCCATGTATATCATTCTGCTCGATATCGGCCTTCTTGGGGTTTCCCTCGTGCGACGCGAATGGTTCGGGTTGCAACCGCTCGCGCTCGTCACGTCGTACGTTACAGCCTTCGCATGGTACGCGCAGCACGTCAACGACGTCACCACGGTTGTCGCGGCGGTCTCGCTGCTCAGCCTTTGGCTCGTCTTCTTCGTTTCCGGGATCGCCGAAACGCTCTCGCAGATTGCGAGCGGCGTAGAACGGCTCGTGTTCTTAAGGCGCGCGAGCGCCATTGCAAACGGTGCGATATTCTGGGTCTACATGCACGGCGTGCTCGCCGGTGACTCGGCGGCACTCACGTGGGTTTCCCTCAGCGCGGGCGCCGCGTATGGCTTGGCGTACCTCGTCTTTGTCTGGCGTACGCCGCGGGCACTTTTCGAGCGTCTTGCGTATGCCCTTGGGGCCACGGCGCTGCTGGTCGCCGCGACGGCGACGCAGGTCCATCATTTCGATCTCGTCACGGTGCTCGCGTGCGAGGCCGTGCTCGTTGCCGTGGTCGCGTTCGTCTGCCGCCGTATGGGTGCCGGCCCGGCAAGCGCGCGGGAAGGTCTGGCCGTGTCCTTCGGGCTTCTGGGGGCTGGAATGCTCGCGACCCTGGGGATGCCCGACGCGCTCGATTTCGCGGGCAACGCGTGGGCGTTTGGTTTCGGTGGACGCGACCTGATGCTCGTGGTGTTTTTCGCTAGCGCGATGGCGGTCGACCGCCTGCTGGGTGGCGCGCTCGCGCGAGCGTGGCCGGGCGTGGTCTTGCGTCAGCTTTCTCTGCTTGCGCTTGCCGCTTTCGAATCGGCCCACTGGCCGCAATACGAGCTCTCCACGTGCTACGCGATCGACGCGCTCGCTCTGACCATAGTCGATCGCACGCTGCGGCGCTTTGGGAGCGCGTATGCTCCGGCGCCTGAAGCGAGCATCGTAAGTTTGCTGTTTCTCGTGGGCGGCGTCGGCACGTTCATGCTCACGCCGGATGCATTTGCCCTTTCCTCGGGGACGTGGGACGGTCACCTCGGTGCGCGCGACGCCGCGCTTCTTGTAATCGCCGTTTGCGCATTCGTTCTCGATCGACTGATGCGGCGCGACGCCGCGCTCGCCGTTTTCTGCACGATCTTCCGGCAAATCGCACTTGGGGCGATCGTAGTGCTCGACGTCGTCCACGCACGGGGGCTCGGTCTTGCGACGTTGCTTGCGCTCGAATCGATAGCGCTCGTCGCCGTGGATCGGATCCTGGTGAAGTTCGGCCAAGCCTACGCTCCGGGGCGAGAGCCTTCGAGTGCGGCGATCGCCTTCGGCGTTCTCGGGTGGTTCGCGTTTCTCGGGTCCGACAATGCCTTCGCCCACATCGGCGGCCGCTTCGCGCTCGGTTTCGGAGGGATCGATTTGACGCTTCTCGCCTTCGTCGGAGCCGCAATCGCCATCGAGCGCGCGTATCGGCGCGAGCTCGAAGGCCTCGTGTGCGGAGCGCTTCGGCAGAGCGCGGTGCTCGCCGCGGGTCTCGCGACGATCGTGCACTTCGACGGTTTTCGCCTCGGCGAGGCGTTTGCGCTCGAAGCGCTCATCCTGGCGATCGTGGGGACGCGTACGGTGCTTCGGGACCTCGAGGTCGCGGGGATCGTGGCGCTCGTGCTCGGCGTCGGAACGATTCTGGTAACACCGGCAGCGTGGCATGCTGCGGACATTTTCCGGTTTGCGCCTTTTCGCGACGAGCGCTTTTACGCGATCTTGATCGCGAGCGTCGCGACGATCGCGACGGGTGCCGTGTATTTGCGCAATAGCCTTCTGCCGCAGTGGATCGGCCGATCCGCGCGCATTATGGGCATCGCGCTTGCGACCTTCGGCTTCACCGTCGAAATACGCGACATATTCGAACGGGCAATTGCGAATGCGCGGCTTGAACTCGGCACGCCCGAAAACCTCGCGCATCTTGCGCGCCTCGTCAACGGTGAGGGCCTCGGCATCTCCGCTGTATGGGTCGTCGCGTCGATCGTGCTCGTAGCCATCGGAATTCGCTTCCGCGTGAAAGAATTCCGAATCGCCGCGATCGGCCTCTTCGATCTCACGATTCTCAAGGCGTTCTTCATCGACCTAAGTTCTCTGGAGACCCCGTATCGCATCATCAGCTTCATCGCGCTCGGCCTGATCTTGCTCGGCGTATCGTACGTCTACCAGCGACTCGAGCGCAGCTTCTTCGACCGCGGTCCCGCGCTCGCGGAGCCGGAAGTCGCGGAGGCCGTGTAGGCGCTATTCCGTCGAGCTGCGATGGTCTCGCACGAGGTCGGCGGCTCGGGAAACGGCTAGGCCGGCCGAGAGTGCGTCGCTCGACGGTGTTAGCCGGCCGCGCAAGTATTCGGGAACGAGCGTGGACGAGACGGGCCTGCTGAAATAGTAACCTTGAAGCGTGTCGACGCCGAGCGCGGTGAGCGCTTCGGCTTGCGCTGCCGTCTCGACGCATTCGGCGACGACCTCGACGTCGAGCGTGCGAGCGAGCGACACGAGCATCGTCACGATCGGCGGGCTCGCGAGACCGTCGCCGGGACCGCGGACGAACGAACCGTCGATCTTGAGCTGATCGAACGCGAAATCGTGCAGGTAGCAGAGCGACGAATAGCCCGTACCGAAGTCGTCGATCGCGAGCGCAACCCCGGCGGCGCGCAGCTCGGCAAGTGTCTTCGCAGCGGCACTGTCCCCGCGCAACGCGGTGCTCTCGGTGACCTCTAAGACGAGGTCCCGAGGCTCGAGCGCGTGTCTCGCAAGCGTTCGCGTGACGTAGGCGGCATAGTCGTCGGCGCTGAGCTCGCGCACGGCGACGTTTACGGCAATCGTGCAGTGCTTTGCGTCGGCGCCGAGCGCGCGCCATTTCGCCAGCTCCGCGCAGCCGCGGTCGAGGACCCACCGTCCGATGACGTCAATGCAGCCGACCTCTTCGGCGAGCGGTATGAACTCTGCGGGCGATACGTTTCCAAGCTCGGGGTGCTCCCAGCGCAGCAAGACTTCAAAGCCGCGAACGTCTCCGCTCCCAGCGGCGACGAGCGGCTGGAACGCAAGGTACAGCTGGTCGCGCTCGAGTGCGCGCCGCAGTTGAGAGACCAGTGCCAGCCGTCGCCCCGACCGGTCGCGCATTGCCGGGGCGAACAACGCGGCACGCAAGCCGTGCGCGCGCGCATCGTACATCGCAATCTCCGCATCGCGCACGATCTCGCTTGGGTCGGAATAGGGCCGGTCCGCAACGGCGATTCCGGCGAAAGCGGCGACGTGAACGTCTTGCTCGCCGAGACCCAGGGGCTGTTGCAGGCGTGCGAGCAGTCTGTCGACGGCCGCAAGAATACTTGCCCGATCCGGCAACGCGCGCAGGAGCACGACGAACGTGCTGCCGTCGTACCGAGCGACGAAATCGTTGACGTCGACGGAGCCCGCCAGCCTTGCCGCAATCGCCGCGAGTATCTCATCGCCGGTATATCCCAGGCTCGACGGGCGCGCATCCGACGCGAGGTCGAGGAAAACCACCGCCGGCCCATCGCTCTGCGCGAGCGCCGCAGCGAGCCTTTCGTAAAAGTGCGCGCGATTCGGCAAACGGGAAACGGTGTCGTGGCGCGCTTCAAATCGCAGCCGAGCTTCGCTTTCGCGCGCCTCGGTGACGTCGCGTACGACGGCGAGCGCGAGGCGCGGCGAGCCGCCGTCCGGCCGAATAGACGACAGGTCACTCTGAAAGTAGCGTGTCTTGCCGCCTAGCTCGCGCGTGTGTTGGACCGAATAGCCGGCTCGATCGCCGCTAAGCAATCCGGCGAAGCGCTGATCGCGGGCACCAAGAACGGTCTCATCGACGCGCGCGAGCAAGTCTTTGAGAGCGGAGTTGTGCCGGACGACTCGGCCATCCGCGTCGAGGATGGCAACGCTGAGGGAAGCGCCGGCGAAAATTGCTTCGAGCTGCGCTTGCATCGCCGCGGCGCGTTCGGGGCCACCGTCCAGTGGCTCGCCGGAAGTTCTTTGGCGGCGCCGGACGGCGTGCGCCGTCGCAAAGGCGAGTACGATGCCCAAGCTCCACGCGATGAAAGCGTAGGAGGTCGTTCGCGCGAGGGCGGCGCGCCCGTCGGCTTCGCGAACCGCGTAACCGTTCGCGGCGATCGTCGCGGCGGCGGATGCGCTCGCATCGATCGCAAGCGCGGCCTCGTCGCCGCGGCTAGCAATGACCGCAACATCGGTGCGGGCGGGGCGCCGCGATCGAGCGACAAAGCGTACCGCGGCATCGAAGCGGGAGCCGGCGAAGCCCAACCGGCGTAGCGCGTCGAGCAGCGCACTCGACCCGCCCTTCGAGCGAATCTCTTCTGCGGGGCCGATCGCACTGTCGTATGCGCGGCGCCACTGGTGCTCGAGAATTTCGACCGCGAGCTCGCTCGGCGTCGAGGCTCGATGCGCGGCGAGCGCAGCTTCGACGAGGTTTCGTTCTTGATCGAGTCGATCGTCGATCGCCGGTAATTCGTGGAGGTAGACTTCAATGGCGTCGGCGACGATTTCGTCAGGTTCGCTCTCGAGCGAGGCGCGGTCCGCGATCGTGACTTCAAGGGCTACGGCCGTGCCGAGCGTGCGGTCGACATCGTGGACCGCCCCGCTGCGATCGGAAACGCCGCGCCAGGCCGCCTGCAGCCCATGCAGGCGGGCGTCGAGATCCAGGGCTGGAGCGGCGGCGATGGCGTCCTCCACCCGTAACAGAGAGCGCTCGACCGAGGCGCGGTCCGCGAGTGCGATCCGATGATGCACGGTGGCGTGAGCCCGCAGGAGTCGCAGCCGGCGCTCGAGATTGTGCGTGCGCTCGAGAACGTTCAGAGCCGCCGCGCGCCCCCCGATTTGCGACATCACCGCACGATCGCGTTGCGCCGCGACCGCCATGAACGCAAGTACTGCGAGGGTGAGGGCTCCGACCGCCGCCACGAGCACGACGAGACGCCCGCGGGCGCGCAGAAAACGGCCGAGGCGAAAGCTCGGCATGATGGGCGTGCTGTTTTCGGCTTGGAAAAAAGGAATAAGACCGCGAAGTCTACTCCGAAACGTGGCCATCTAAGATGTATGTCGGAAGTATCCGCCCGAAGCGTTATTAGGAGCGGGCGCCTGCTTGTTCTACTGTCGGGGGAGAAAACCGCGCTAACGGTACGAGGCGGCCTGGATGCCGTACAACTCGGAATATTGACCGCGGTTCGCCATCAACTGATCGTGCGTACCGATTTCGGCGAGCCGCGCTCCGTCGAGCACCACGATGAGATCCGCCATTCGAACCGTCGAGAAACGATGGGACACGAGGATCGTGATGCGGCCGTCCTGCTTCGGGCCGTCGCCCCGCGCCGCAGCGGCGTACCGCTCGAACAGGGCGTGCTCGGTTTCAGCGTCCAGTGCAGCCGTTGGTTCGTCGAGGATGACCAAGAGCGGCTGCTCGCGCATGAAACCGCGCGCGAGCGCGAGCTTCTGCCATTGGCCGAACGAGAGATCGACACCGCTTGGCCACGTCGCACCGAGTTGCGTATCGAGGCCCGACGCGAGACGGGCGACGATATCGCCCGCGCCGGCGCGGTCGAGCGCCGCGCTCACGGCGGAGCGGTCTTCCAAGCGCGCGACGTCCCCCAAACCGACCGTGTTCGCGGCGCTGAATTCGAACCGGAAAAAGTCTTGGAACGCGCCGGCGAGGCGCGTCCGCCACTCGCCGGCCGGGACCCGCGCAAAGGGGGTGTCGTCGAGGAAAATAGCGCCCTGTGACGGCTCGTACATTTTCGCGAGCAGCTTNNGTCGTCTTGCCGGCACCGTTTTCGCCGACGATCGCGACGACGACGCCTGCGGGCAACACGAAAGACACGTCGTCCAGGACAACGCGAGAGGTTCCGGGGTAGGCGAACGAGACGTGGTCGAGCCGGACGCCGCGCTCGAGCGCCGTTGGGACCGGCAGATCGCTCGACGCAGCCGCGGATGCGGCGTAGTCCTCGAGCCATGCGAGCCGGCGCGAGCCGTCCATCCAAAAGCCGCGAAGAAAACCAATCTCACCGACGGTCGCGCTAATGTACGCCGACAGGCGAGCCCCCGCGGCGAGCACGAGGAGCACGGCACTCGCCGGAGCGCGTAGCCCCGACGACACGAACACGATCGCGCCGACATACGCAAGGCCGAAGATCCCCCAAGCGAGCGCGTACCACAGCGCCGACGCCCAGCGCGCGAATGCGACCGGTCCGTACCATCGTTCCCACGCCGCCCGGCGTTCCGCGGCAAGCCGGTCCCCGATTCCCGCGACGCGGACTTCTTTCGCGGGCGAGGCCGTCGTCGAGGTCGTGAAGAGATGTCGCGCAAGCCGGCTGAATTGCGCTCCGCGCTCCTGTGCCGACCGCTCGACCTCAGGCCGCCACGACGACGCCCACACGGTCGGAAGGGCAAACGCGAAGAGCAAGACGAGAGCGGGGTGAATCGATGCCAGCAGGACCATCGTGACGGCAAGCCGCAGGATCCATCCGAGCGTGGAAAACAGCGACATGTACATGTGGTCGAGCACGAAGACTTGATTGCGGAGCATCGAGAGCCGATCGAGATAGTCCGGCAGCTCTTGGTGCGCGATCGTCACGACCGAAGCTTGGAGTCGCGCGACGTGCGACTCGAGTGCGATCGTAACCTTGTCGCGAAAGCGACGTTGCACGCGCGTGCTTACCGTGCGCAAGAACCAGGTCGCGGCAGTCGAGAGGCCAAGCCCAATCGCCGCGCCTTGCACCATCCCCGGACGATGTTCGAGCACGCCCTTACCAAGCAGCATCAGCCACAAAGCGATCAGCGCGTCGGGAAGAGCGGCCAGCTGCGACAAGACGAACGACTCGATCATTAACCGCGGCTCGTACCGATAGCCGAGTTTGCACAGCCGCCACATCGAAGATAGCGCGGGCGGCAGCGGCCCGATCGCTTGATTCCGCTCAGGCCAGGACGTCATACGTTGCACCCTCCTCATCCGGAAGAGTGAAGCGCTGCGCCTGCAAGTCGAACATCGTGCGATAACGGCCGCCGAGCGCCATCAGCTCGTCGTGGGTGCCGAGCTCGATCACGCGCCCGTGCTCGAGCACGCAGATACGGTCGGCGTGGCGCACCGTGGAGAAGCGATGGGAAATCAGGATCGTCGTGCAGTGTCGCGTTGCGGCGAGGAGCCGATCGAAGATTTCCGCTTCGCCGCGCACGTCGAGTTGCGCGGTCGGCTCGTCGAGCAGGACGATGCCTGCGCCGAGCGTCACGGCCGCGAGCGCTCGAGCAAGCGCGACGCGCTGCCATTGGCCGCCGGAGAGATCGGTACCGCCCTCGTAGCCGCGAGCGAGCACGGTTTCGAGCGCGGCGAGGTTCGTCGCACCGGCCGCATCGAGCGCGGCGCGGACGACCTCATCCGGTGCACCGGCCGGCGCCACGTTGGTGCGCAAGGGCCGCTCGAGGCGCATGAAGTCTTGGAAAACGGCCGCGACGCGCGAGCGCCACGACGCCAGATCGAACTCGCGAAGGTCGACGCCGTCGATCTCAATCGCACCCGACTGCGGATCGTAGAGCCGGCAGAGCAGCTTCGCGAGCGTCGTCTTGCCGGCTCCGTTCTGTCCGACGATGGCAAGCGACGTGCCGGCCGGGATCGTCAGATCGAGGTGTTCGAGCACGTGCGCTTGGGGGCCGGCGGTCGATGCGCTCGAAGGATACGCGAACGTCACATCGCGGAAGCGGACTTCGCGCGCGGGCATCGCATCCGCGCGGCGTTCGCCGGAGGGCAGTCCGCCGGCCGCTCGCATCGCCGGCTCGAGCCGAAGCACCGCAGCGACGGGCGCGGTCGCGCCGTCGAGCGCCCAGCTAAATCCGCCGAACGCGATCGCCGACACGCCGACGGCGCTCTGAACGTAGACGACGACTTCCCCGAGGCTAATGCGGCCATCGGTTGCAGCGGAGGCAAGGAGCCAGAAGACGACGACGTTCGCGGAAGCCACCACGAGAAGGGCCCAGATAACCGGCCGTTCGCGCAGACGCGTGGCGAGGTATTGAAGATCGTGCAAGCGCGTGCGTCTGGCAACGAATCGATCGATCGTCCAACCGGCGAGGCCGAAGAGCCGTAACTCCTTGCTGGCCGGCGGGTCGACGGCGAGCCGGTAGGCGTAGTCCGCATCGCGCTGCGCGCCACGCACCTCCTCAGTGTTGCGGTCGCGCCAGATCGCGCTGTCACGCAGCAGCCAATGCGTGCTCAGCCACGCGCCCGCAAGCACGATCGGCGCCCACCACGCAAATCGCACAAGAACGAGCGCGGATGCGAAGCCGCCGAGCATTTCGACCATGCCGCTCGCGATAAATTCCATCGAGATCGATAGGGGTGGCCCGGTCATGCCAAGGTCGAACTCTCGCGCGACGGTAAGGTCCCCGGCGAGCGCCGGATCCTCGAGGTGACCGAGGCCCGGGGGGCGCACGCACGCCTCCGTGAGCCGGTCGAAGAGCCACGCGGCGGTGCGGTCGCCGAGGTTGGCATTGAGCGCCTGGTGGATCGGGCCTAGCACTTGGAGCAGCACGAAGATCGTGCCGACGAGCGCGAGTGCGCCCGCCAAAGGGCGGTTGTGCTGCACTGTGGCGACGAGGACGCCCGTCGCGATCGCAAACCCCGCCGGAAGGATGCCGCGCAACACGAGGATGGCCCACCAGGCCGCGGCAAGGCCGGCATCGGCTTTCGGCAGGACGCTGAAGAACTTCCATTCCTTGCGCTCGGTCAGCCTGCTGAGCACGGGGGGCGCCCTCCTTGGTGCGGGCCCATCGGGAAGGGCCGATCGGTCCGAGGTGTCTCGTCCCCAGGATAGCGGATCGTTGAAACCCGCGTCTTGGAGAAAATCGGCCCCCCAGTGCTCCCCGCGAGGGGCCGTTCCGTTGCGGTGCCCGGCGCGCGCCGCCCGCGCCTGCCGCTCAACCCGCCCCGTTATCCGCAGGTTTTGCGAGTTATTCGCAGTTTCTCCGCCGCATTTGGTTGACGCCATTAGGTCACGGTGCTACTATATCGGCCGTGACTCTGATGTCTCGCCATTTCGGTGCGGTCAGTGATCCGGTCCGTTTAGGGCCTGACGTCGGTGTTCGTTCCTTGAAAACTGAGCAGTACAGTAGCGCATAAGTCTGTGGGTCTCCATCCGGAGATGCAGGTGGGGTGCGCGGCGCAAGCCGCGTTTTTCATTTGCCTCGCCGTTTGAGAGAACAATGTCAGTCGTGCCTCGGACCCGGCTCCACCGGTTCCGAGGGCTAAGCACGGCCGACCGTACAAAATTGACCGATCCGTATCGCGTAAGCGGTGAAGGATCATGGATTCGGGTTCGCCCGAATCCGCTTAGTCAGCGAATTTAGAGCCTCAAATGGCTCCAAAAGTATTTTTGGAGAGTTTGATCCTGGCTCAGGATTAACGCTGGCGGCGTGCCTAACACATGCAAGTCGAACGAGGTAGCAATACCTAGTGGCAGACGGGTGAGTAACACGTGGGCAACCTACCGTAAAGTGGGGGATAACTAGCCGAAAGGTTAGCTAATACCGCATGAAACGTGCTGTGGCATCACAGAACGTTAAAAGGAGCAATCCGCTTTATGACGGGCCCGCGTCCGATTAGCTAGTTGGTGAGGTAATGGCTCACCAAGGCGACGACGGGTAGCCGGCCTGAGAGGGCGACCGGCCACACTGGGACTGAGACACGGCCCAGACTCCTACGGGAGGCAGCAGTGGGGAATATTGCGCAATGGGCGAAAGCCTGACGCAGCGACGCCGCGTGGGGGATGAAGGCCTTCGGGTTGTAAACCCCTTTCAGCAGGGACGAAGCGAAAGTGACGGTACCTGCAGAAGAAGCGCCGGCTAACTACGTGCCAGCAGCCGCGGTAACACGTAGGGCGCAAGCGTTGTCCGGAATTATTGGGCGTAAAGAGCTCGTAGGTGGT
>PMHP01000063.1:0-196 GCA_003158195.1 Vulcanimicrobiota bacterium
TCGAGAACGATCACATCGCCTCGGACGCGGAATTGCCGCGTATGATCGCCGCGTTCGAACGGTTCGCGGCCAACGTTCCGGCGCATGGCCTCGCGCTGATTGGGATCGACGAGCCCCGTTCGGCGAAGCTCGCCGGACGCAAGCGGATTTCACGAACGCGGACCTTCGGCTTCCACGCAGCCGCCGACGTGCGCGC
>PMHP01000063.1:288-4591 GCA_003158195.1 Vulcanimicrobiota bacterium
GACGACTACGCCCACCATCCGACGGCCGTGGCCGCAACGATCGCCGCGGCGCGCGCCGATTTTGACGGACCGATCGTCGCGGCGTTTCAACCGCACCGCTATACGCGCACGCAGTATCTCGCGGGCGATTTCGCGCGCGCCCTGCGCGGCGCGGACCAGGTCGTGCTCACCGACGTTTACGCAGCCTCGGAGGCGCCGCTTCCCGGCGTCGACGCAACCGCGATCGGCGTGCCGCTCGCGGCGCTCGGCGCAAACGTCGCCTACGTGCGCGCGGTCGAGGATCTGCCCGCGTACCTGCTCGAGCACGCACCGCAGGGGGCCCTCGTGCTCGCGCTTGGGGCCGGGTCGATTACCTACGCGGCCGCGCAACTCGCGCGGCTCCTCGAACCGGACGGGGTGGTCGCGACGTGATCGAAGCACGGACGAGCGCGCTTGGGCCGAGCGATCGCCCGGCGCTGCAAGAACTCCTCGGCGAGCGGGTGCGCTTCGACGAACCGCTCGCGCCGTATACGTCGTGGAAGATCGGCGGGCCGGCTGATGCGTTCGCGCAGATCGAGACGAGTGCCGAACTTGGGGACGTCTTGCGTCTGGTCTTCAAGCGCAAACTGCCGTGGTTCGTGCTCGGCAGCGGTTCGAATCTGCTGGTCGGCGACGGCGGGATCCGCGGGATCGTCGTGCGGCTCGCGGGAGAATTCGCCGCGATCGACGTCACCCGAACCGAGCGTGCGGTTACGGTGCGGGCCGGCGCCTCGGCATTGATGCCGCTCGTCGTCGCGCAGGCCGCTTCGCAGGGAGCGGTCGGGGTCGGGTCGCTCGCCGGGATCCCGGGCAGCGCCGGCGGAGCGCTGCGGATGAACGCCGGTACCGATCGCGAGTTCGGCGAATTCGTGCGCGAAGTCTGGGTGCAGACGCCGGCCAAGCCCGACGCGCATCCGGTTTCGCCCGAGTACTTCTACCGGCACACGACGCTTGCGCGCGACGCGGTCGTCGCTTGGGTCACGCTCGATTTCGAACGCGGCGAGGCCGCGGCCGTGCGCGAGGAAATGCAGCAGCGACTCGTTCGCCGCAAGCGCACGCAGCCGCTCCAGTTGCCCAATGCCGGCTCGTGCTTTCGCAATCCGCCCGGGGATAAAGCGGGACGCTTGATCGAAGCGGCCGGAGCCAAAGGCTGGCGCGAAGGCGACGCCGAGGTTTCTGACCTTCACGCGAATTTCATCGTGAACCACGGCGCCGCAACGGCGTCGGACGTGGCGCGCCTGCTCGCCCGCGTGCGGCGCGAGGTCGCCGAACGGTTCGGCGTAGAACTCGAACTCGAAGTCCACTTCGTGGGAGTGTTTGTGTGAGCAACCGCGCGCGCGTCGCCGTCATCATGGGTGGCCCGAGTACCGAGCGCGAGGTTTCGATCGCGTCGGGGCAGCGCGTGCTCGCGGCGCTCGAGACGCTCGGATATGAAGGACGGTCGCTCGATTTCGATGGCCGTTTCGTCGAGGCGCTGGTCGCCTACGCACCCGACGTCGTGTTCAACGCGCTGCACGGGCCGGGCGGCGAAGACGGCACGATTCAAGGTATCCTCGACTGGTTGCACGTTCCTTACACCGGCAGCGATCTGCGCGGCTGCGCGCTCTCGATGGACAAGCACCTCACCAAGAAGCTGCTCTCGGCCGAAGGCCTGCCGACGCCGGCTTGGGACACGTTCGATTTCGAGGGCGGAACCTTGCCGCTTTTGCCCGGCTCGTTGAACCTGCCGCTCGTCGTGAAACCGCGCAACGAAGGTTCGAGTGCCGGCGTTTCCCTCGTCCGCACGCACGAACAATGGTCGCGCGCGATGATCGCGCTCTCCGAGACCCGCCAGGCGATCTTGGCGGAAGAATTCGTCGAGGGCCGCGAGTTCTCGTGCGGCGTGCTTTTCGAGACGGCGCTCCCGGTCATTGAGATCTTACCGCAGGGGCACGAGTTCTACGACTATGAGGCCAAATATTCGCAAGGCGGCGCGCGCCACGAGGTTCCGGCGCGGATCGATCACGATCTCACCCACCGGCTGCAGATGCTCGCGCTCTCGACGCACCGTTTGATCGGCTTGCGCGACTACTCGCGCACCGATTTCATCGTCACGGCCCCCGGCCGCCCGTACATCCTGGAGATCAACGCCCTCCCCGGCATGACCCAAACGAGCCTCTTCCCCGACGAGTGCGCTGCGACCGGGATCACATTTGAGGCCCTGGTCGACCGTCTCGTGCGGGCGGCGCTGGACCGGGGACGCTCGCTGGTCGACGTTTCCTAAGTGGACCCATCCGCTCGCGCGTCGTCTCTGGGACGCAAGGAGCGAACGGCGGTCGCTGCCGCCATGTTCGCGGGCATTTGCCTGCTTGCGTTCGGGCTCCCGGATCAGCACCTCGCGTTTCTTGAGGTCGTGCCGCTGGTTTTGCTTGCGCGCGCGTACGGCTTGCGCGCCGGCATCGCGGCCGCGTTCGTCGCCGCGCCGGCCCTCGATCTCCTTCAACATCGCGCGCGCGGCGTCGATCCGCTTCCGTCATTCGCGTTCGAGACGTTTGTGCTGTTCGCAATTTTCGTTGCCGTGCTGCTCTTTATCGAACGCTACGAAGAGCTGCTCGCCCGCACGTATCGCAGCGCGACGGAGCGCCTCTCTTCCGAGAGCGCCGAGAAGCTGCGCGAACTCTCGCGCGATCTTCCGGTCGCGGTGCGCCGCGAGGAGGAGGAAGCGCGCGAGCGCGACCTGATGGCCATCGCGGAAGCGCTGCCGCAACTCGTCTGGCGCGCCGACGGCGCGGGCGAACCCGAATACTTTAACTCCGCCTGGATCGCCTACACCGGGCTCGAACCCAGACGCCTCCTGGAAGGCGGCATCGAGATCGCCGTGCATTCCGAAGATCGCGCGACCCTGCGCGAGCGCTGGGAGAGTGCGCGCAGCGAGGCGGCCGTCTTCGACGTGGAGCTCCGTCTGCGCAAGGGCGACGGCACCTATCGCTGGTTCCTCGCACGCGCGACGCCATTGCACGGCGCGAACGGCGAAATCGTGCGCTGGTTCGGAACCTGCACCGACGTCGACGTGCAAAAGCGCGCGCACGAACACCTCGAGCGCCAGTTCGAACTCGCGCATCGCGTCTCCGAAGCATTCCAGGAAGCCTCGCTGCCGACGACCCTGCCGAATGTTCCGGGGCACAGTTTTTCGGCACTGTATCGCGCGGGCCGCCGCGAAGCGGCGGTCGGCGGCGACTGGTACGATGCCCTGCGATTGCTCGACGGACGCGTGGTCCTCTCGATCGGCGACGTGGCGGGCAGCGGCCTCGGTGCGGCCATCACGATGGTTGCGATGCGTCAGGCGATTCGCGGCGCCGCGCAAATGCACGCCGATCCCCTCGCGATCTTGGAAGCCGCCGACCGGACCTTGCGTGAAGATTCGCCGGACCGCATGGTCACCGCGTTCGTCGGCATCTACGATCCGGTTACGCGCGCGCTGCGCTATGCCGGCGCGGGCCATCCCCCGCCGCTCCTGCGCGGCCCGGACGGGCGGGTCCGCGAGCTCGTCGCACCCGGGCTTCCGCTCGGCGTACGGCGCAAAGGCGACACCGAGCGCGGCGACGTCATCCTCGAGCCGGGTTCGCTGCTCGTGCTCTACACCGACGGCCTCGTCGAATCGACGCACGATGTGATCGCCGGCGAAAGCCGGCTCCGCGAGGCGATCGCCGCTTTCGATCTCGGCTCGACCGATCGCATCGCCGAGGGGATCGCCGCTACGGCGCTTGCGGGCGCGGCGCGCGACGATGTCGCGATCTTGACGTTGCGCGTCGAGGCCGAGCGCGAAGACGCGCGTTACCAGCGCTGGTCCTTCGACTGCGACGATCGTTTTGCGGCTCGCGAGATCCATGCGGCCTACGTCGCAGCGCTCGTTGCGACGGGCGCCACCGACATCCAGCTCGCCGACGCGGAGGTCGTGTTCGCCGAACTGCTCGGAAACGTCGTTCGGCACGCACGCGGTCCGTGCGACGTCGTCCTCGACGCGAGCGGCACGTTGCCGGTTCTGAGCATGCTCGACCGCGGCCACGGCTTTAGCCAGGGGACCTATCTTCCGGCCGACGCGTTTGCCGAATCGGGCCGCGGCCTCTACATCGTGCGCACGCTTGCCGCCGATTTTCATGCGACGCGGCGCCCCGGCGGCGGCAGCCACGCGCGCGCCGTCCTCAACGTCGAGCGCCTCGCCAACCCCGTCAAACGCCGCAACCCCGCCCGCGCAGTCGCGTAAGATCTTGTCATCCTGAGCGGAGCTCGCGCAGCGAGCGCAGTC
>PMHP01000025.1 GCA_003158195.1 Vulcanimicrobiota bacterium
CCGTGCGAAAATCCCGCTACTCGGACGAACAGATCGCCGCCGCCCTGCGACAAGCGGAAATCGGGACATCAGTGGCCGATATTACGCGCAAACTGGGCATCAGTGAAGCGACGTTTTACGTTTGGAAGAAACGATTTGGTTCGCTTGGGACGCCCGAAATTCGCGAGCTACGCCAGCTCCGCGATGAAAACACGCGCCTCAAGCAAGTCGTCGCAGACCTAACGCTCGATCGGAACGTCTTACAGGACGTGCTCAAAAAAAAATGGTAAGCCGGACGCGCCGGAAAGCGGTTCTCCCTGAGATCCGCAAGGGCTGGCAGCTAAGCGAGCGACGTGCCTGCGCGATCCTAACCGTGAATCGTCGTGCGGTGCGCTATCGGCCGATGCGAGCGAGCATCGATGCGGCGCTCCGCTTGCGTATCAAGGAGCTGGCTGCCGCCCGGGTCCGATACGGCCAACGCCGCATCTACGTGCTGTTGCGGCGCGAAGGATGGCATGTGAATATCAAGCGGGTTGCGCGCATCTATCGCGCCGAAGGCCTATCGATACGGACAAAAACGCCACGGCGCCGGCGCGCGGCAGTCGTTCGCGAGCAGCCCCCTTTGCTCACGGCGCCAAACCAGAGTTGGGCTATGGACTTCATGCACGACGTCCTCGCTGACGNNCGATATGTTTAGCCGCGAGAGTATCGCTCTGGAGGTCGACTACGGTTTCAAATCACCCCAGGTCGTCGAGATCCTCCAACGTGCCGTCGCGCAACGCGGTGCTCCGGAGCGCATCCATTGCGACAACGGCCCAGAATTTGTTTCCCTGAACCTGGATCAATGGGCCTGTTAGCGCCGGAGTAAAATTGACCCACCCCGCCGGTTGAAAATTGACCCACCTGAACCGCGAACACTTGTTCGCGATGCTTACGAAGGATAGCCAGGTGGAGATTGAGGTTTTACATCGCCAGGGTAAGGGCATCCGCGCGATCGCACGGGAAACCGGCATTGCTCGAAATACGATTCGTGCGATTCTGCGTGGACTTAGCGATAATCGCTATGGGCCGCGGCAACAGCCGGCGTCGAAACTTGACGCGTACAAGAGCTATCTGCGAGAGCGAGTGGAGCACGCCGGCAAAATCAACTTGAGCGCAACCGTTCTCATGCGCGAGATTCGCGCCGACGGTTATGCCGGCGGCATCACGCAGCTGAGCGCTGTCCTACGGTCGATCAGATCTACATCGCCTATTGAACCAGTCGTTCGCTTCGAAACCGCTCCCGGGTTGCAGCTGCAGATTGATTTCGTTGTCTTCCGNNACGGAGACGCTGATCGGCTGCCTCGAACGAGCGTTGGTTTATTTCGGAGGTGTTCCGCATCACGTTCTCTGCGACAATCCGAAGACGATCGTCATAGAACGCAACGCCTACGCCGACGGCAAGCATCGTTTTAATTCGCAGCTGCTCGATATCGCAAAGCACTACGGCTTCGCGATCAAACTCTGCGCCCCATATCGCGCGCAGACGAAAGGTAAAGTCGAACGCTTTCACCGTTACCTTCGCGAATCGTTTTTCGCTCCGCTGCAGACCGCGAGCGACGAGTTGATCGATGTCAACTTGGCAAATCGTGAAGTTCGTCTCTGGCTCGACGAAGTCGCAAATCAACGTGTGCATGCAACGCTTAAAGAGAAACCGATTGATCGCCTCGCCACGGAGCGCAAAGCGTTGCAACGTCTACCTGTAGCCTATGCGGGGCAGTGCTTCCGCGTTCGCAATGAGATCGGTTGTGCGCTGCCGATCCCGGTCGAATCGTTGCAGCATCCACTCGCCATCTACGATGCGTTAGCGCGTGAGGTTTCGGCATGATGGATCGTGAACGCATTGACGACCTGTGCGATCGCCTGGCTCTGGGGACTATGGCAAATCACTTACCTCAAGTCGCCGAAGATGCCGCGCGCAACGAACTGAGTTTCCAACAGTTCTTCGAAAATCTCTTGCAGGCCGAACATCGCGATCGTCAAGAGCGAAGCAGGACCTTGCTTACGCGCACCGCAGGCTTCCCTTCGATCAAAACACTTGAGCAATACGACTTCTCGTTTGCGACCGGCGCGCCAAAGCAAACGTTCAAAGAGCTCTCGACACTAGCCTTCGTTGAACGATGCGAGAACGTCGTCCTACTTGGGCCATCCGGCGTCGGCAAAACGCATTTGGCGATCGCCATCGGATACAAGGCAACTCAATCGGGAATCAAGACGCGGTTTGTGTCTGCAGCAGATCTCATGTTGCAACTGACCACGGCGCATAGACAAGGGCGCCTTTCGCATTATCTTCGCAGAAGTGTTAATTTACCTAAGCTTCTTATCATCGACGAGGTCGGATATCTTCCGTTCTCGCGCGATGAAGCTAGCCACTTCTTTCAAACGATCGCCCAACGCTACGAACGCGGCTCCGTCTTGATTACGAGCAACTTGCCGTTTGCGCAATGGGACACGACGTTTGCCGGCGATGCGACGATGACGGCCGCGATGCTCGATCGCCTCCTGCATCACGCGCACGTTGCGATGATCACCGGCGATAGCTACCGCCTTCGCGAACGACGCAAGGCGGGGATCGCGCTTCCGTCGGCAAAAGCCAAGCCGAAGGTGGGTCAAAATTAGATCGGCGATTCGCTCGTAAGACGGGTCAGTTTTCGCCCAGCGTTAACACCTTGTCGTCGTCTTCGAGCAGCCGGCGACACGGGAATGGTTACTTCTCGTGCGGGTGCTCCTCGAAATACTCATCCAGCGTATCGACGTT
>PMHP01000067.1 GCA_003158195.1 Vulcanimicrobiota bacterium
GGCCAGATCTGCCGCGATCCCCGTCCGGGCACCGTCGACGAGCACTCGCGGAGCGACCGGCTTGTAGTAGCGGGCCAGAATCGTCGTATACTTGATCTGCAACTTGATGATGTCGAGCGCGGAAATCGAGGTAGCCGCGGCGACCCGTGTAGGCGCGAGGCGAAGCGCGCCGAGCGCGACCGCGGCGGCGATCAGCGCGCCGAGGAAGCGTGCCAGAGCGCGAGTCCCTTCAGCACGAGGTGCGGCTCGACGACGTCGATCGCGGTCGTGTGTTTTGCGACGACGTCGGCTAAGCCGCCGGTCGCGATGACCCGAGCGTCCTCGCCGATCGCGCGGCGCATGCGCGCGATCAGGCCCTCGGTCTGACCGACGAAGCCGAAGATGAAGCCGGCTTGCAAGGCCGATACCGTGTCGCGACCGATCGGACCGTTCGGCGCGTCGAGCGCGACCTGCGGCAACTTGGCCGTGCGCTCGACGAGCGCGTCGATCGAGATGCGAATTCCCGGCGCGATTGCCGCTCCGAGATATTCGCCCTCCCGCGAGACCGCGCCGAACGTCGTCGCCGTGCCGAAGCCGACCGCGACCAGCGGCGTCCCGTAAGCCGACCGCGCCGCAATCGCCGCGCATAAGAGATCCGACCCGAGTTCTTTGGGGCGTTCGGTCGAAACCTCGATCATCGTTTGCGTCGCCGCCGCGAAAAACGCGGGTTCGCATTCGAAGTACGCGCGGCACGCTTCCGCGAGCGCGGCGTCGGTTTGGGGCACCACGCTTGAGATCGCAATGGAACGCACCGAATCCGTCGCGACCCCGGCAAGCCGGAAGAGCGAGGTGACCACGACGCCGAACTCGTCCGCCGTGCGGCGCAGCGCGGTCTGGATGCGCCACGTCCGGTCCGGCTCGCCCCCCGCGTCACCGAACACGCCGAGCTTCGTGTCGGAGTTCCCTACGTCGATTGCGAGCAGCACGCGCCGCTAGGGGTTTCCCGCGCGCGCGCGCAACACCACGTCCCACATGCGCCGTGCGAGCTCGCGTTTGGGTCCGCGCCCGAGCGCTTCGCGTCCGCCGCCGCGCAGCAGCAGCACGATCTCGCTTTCCCCCGTGCCGAAGCCGGTGCCGGCGGGCGACACGTCGTTGAGCGCTATCGCGTCGAGATTCTTGCGTTCGAGCTTCGCGCGCGCGTTCGCCTCGCCGTCGTCGGTCTCGGCCGCGAAGCCGACCAGGAACGTGCCGTTCTTCGCGGCCCCGAGTTCGGCCAAGATGTCCGGCGTGCGCTCGAGCTCGATCTCGGCGGGCGCGTCATCCTTCTTCACTTTGTTCGAGAAGCGGTGAGCCGGGCGCCAATCCGCGACCGCCGCGCACGCGACCGCGATGTCCGCGTCAACCGCGCGTGCCATTACCGCGTCGCGCATTTCCTGCGCCGACGTGACGCGCGCGAGTCGCGCGCCGGCGGGAGGTTCGACTAAGGTCGGGCCGAGCACGAGATCGACTTCGGCACCGCGCGCGAGCGCTTCGCGTGCCAGCTCGATGCCCATCGTTCCGGTCGATGCGTTCGAGAGAAAACGGACGGGATCGATCGTTTCGCGCGTCGGTCCCGCGGTAATGAGAACGCGCTCGCCCGCCAGATCCTGCGTTCGGGACACGACCGCGTCGAGTGCCGCGACGATTGCGTCCTGCTCCGCAAGCCGGCCGATTCCCGCTTCGCGCTCGGCCAGGAAACCGACGCCGGGCTCGACGAGGGTGACGCCGCGCGCTTCGAGCGTGCGCAGATGGTCCTGGGTCGCGGGATGTTCGTACATCGCGCCGTTCATCGCGGGCGCAACGACGAGCGGAACGCGAGCCGCAAGCGCGATGTTGCCGAGCAGATCGTCGGCGATCCCGAGCGCGAGCTTGGCGACGACGTTCGCGGTCGCGGGAACGATCGCGATGACCTCGGCCCAGCGCGCGAGCGCGATGTGCGGTATCGTCTCGGGCGTCTCCCAGAGCGACCCATGAACCGGCCGGTGCGTCAGCGCCGCGAACGTTGCCGCGCCGATGAAATGCTGCGCGCCTTCGGTCATCACGACCTCGACCTCATCGCCGCGCTGCACGAGCGNNAGTGCGGCCGCTTTATAGGCCGCGATCCCGCCCGTGACGCCGAGCAGTATGCGGCTCACGCCGGGCCGCGCAATTCGACTCTCGTGCGCAGCGGCCGTTCCGGCGTGAGAATCGGGTCGACGCCGTCCGCCCCCGGTACCGTGACGTTGTCGAGCAGGCGCGTCGCGCCGGCGCGCGCGACCGCGACGACGAGTGCCGGCGGCTCGCAACGTTCGCACGGCGCGAACGACTGCGGATCGACGATCGCGAGATAGTCCCATTCGAGCGGCGCCTCGAGCAGCGGCGCGCCCGCCGCGAGTGCGACCGCAGGTTCCGTGACGCCGCTTGCAATTGCGGCGGCGATCGCCGCCAGCGCGCGATGGAGGCTCGGCGCCGCGTGCCGCTGCGCTTGTGACAAATACGCGTTGCGACTCGAGAGCGCAAGCCCATCGGGCTCGCGCACGGTCGGGGCCACGACTACATTCGTCGGCAAATCCAGATCCGAAACGAGCTGACGCAGGACGGCCGTTTGTTGCACGTCCTTCTGGCCGAGATAGAGCGACGTCGGCTCGAGCGCGTCGAGCAGTTTTGCAACCACGGTCGCGACGCCGGTAAAATGACCGGGCCGCCGTGCGCCCTCGAAGACGGTACCGAGCTTTCCGACGTCGATCGACGTCGAGAATCCGGGCCGGTACATCCGCTCGGCCGCGGGCGCATACAAGAGGTCGACGCCCTCCGCTTCGAGCAACTCGAAGTCGCGCGCAAACGCGCGCGGATATCGTTCGTAATCTTCGCCCGGCCCAAATTGCAGCGGGTTCACAAAGATCGACGCGATCACCGAGGCGTTCTCGGCACGCGCCCGGCGCACGAGCGCGAGATGCCCTTCGTGCAGCGCACCCATCGTCGGCACGAGGCCGACGGGCCGTTTGAGCGTCCGCGCGATCGCGCGAGCGGAACCGGGGGTTCGAACGGTTTGCATTGTCAGGAAGCGCCCTTGAGGACGCGGAGGAGCGTGCGCCCGATGATGAAGCGCTCGCCGGGCTCGAGCGTGGTTTCGGTTGTCACCGGCGCGTCGCCGTCGAGCCGGGTCCCGTTGCGGCTCTCGAGGTCGGCGAGGACCAGCCGGCCGTCGTCCTCCCGGACTTGCGCGTGCCGGCGGGAGATATACCGGTCGAGCGTGATGCAGGCTCCGGCGACGGCATCGTCCCGGCCGATCGTGATCTCCCGCTCGAACGGCCAGGTCTTGCCGTCGAGCGGCCCGCTCAGGACTTCGAGGATATACATTTCTTGCGAATCGTTAGCCCAGGCGGGGGCAACTTCCCCGGTGAAAAGGTCCGGGCGGTACACGAGACCGCGGGCGCGAAGAAAGGACCATGGCCATAGAGAGCGATCCGCCGGGTAACGGGTCCATCGAGCAGCTCCTTAAAGAGCTCGAGAACATCGACCTCAAGGATATTGACCCGGACGCTTTGCGCGAGGCCGAATTCGAGCAGACCCAATGGGTGCTCGACGAGCTCGTCGGCAAGACGATCGTCAAAGCCGCGGTGGAAGCCACGCGCATTGTTATCGAGACGAGCGAAGGCAATCGGTACTTTTTCTATGGCTTCATGGGCAGCGGCCACCACGGGAAGTAGCCTTCAGTAGGCCCTTCGCGTTCGTTACTCCGCGCGCTCGCCTTCCAACGCTAGGCGCTGCACTTCGGTTGCGACGTAGCGAATGATCTCTTCTTGGTCGCGCGGATCGATTTGCGTGAACGCGATCCCGTGGAAAAATCGCTTCCCCTCGGCATTGTAAAACGAGAGGACGATCCGTCCGCGAACCATGACCTCGCGCTCGATCCCGGGCAACGGGAAACGCAGCAGCAGCACGGTTCCAAGCGGCAAATCCTCGTCGGTGGCGAGCCGAATGCCGCCCCCGCCGAGATCGCTCGAGTGTCCCGTCTTCGGTTCCGGATCACCGTCCCGCGTATAGGTAATCGTCGTATCGACCGCGACTCGCACGTAGCGCCGGCGATAGGGAACATCGCCGTTTTTCGAGGTCGAAGCGGTTTCGCTCTGCTCGCTCACGCGCGCGCTCCGTAGTTCATCGTCCTTACTGCGTTCTTTGAAATGGGCCGTAGAACCCCCTAGCCGCGGCACACGCGGCCGTGGAGTTAACTTTCTTTACGAAGAGCGTCCGCTGCAAAGAGGGCTGCGATGAGAACCTGTTCGCGGTTGATACCACCTTGCAAATAGACGTCGTAAGGCGGGCGGAGCGGGGCGTCGCAGGATAGTTCGATGGTCGCGCCCGGGATGAAGGCGCCGCTCGACATGACGACGGGCTCGGGGTAGCCGGGAACGGGGCCGGGCTCCGGGCTGAAGCGGGCGTTGAGGGGCATGGCGCGCTGGAGGCCCCGTGCAAAAGCGAGCACGCGTTGCGCCGAGCCGAGGCGGATCGCTTGGACGATGTCCCGGCGGCCCGGGCCGGGCAGTGGATCGACGGCTTCGCCGAGTTCGATGAAAAGGGCGGCGGCGAGATCGAGGCCGGCGAGGCATTCGCCGATGACGAGCGGCGCGTTGTAGAGGCCCTGAATGAGGGCTCGGCCGTAGCCGAGGGTCGGGCCGATCGCCGCGCCGAGGCCGGGCGCGTAGTGCCGCGCGGCGACCCGCTCGACGACCTCGGCGCGGCCGATGACGTACGCGCCGCCGGGAGCGAGGCCGCCGCCGAGGTTCTTAATCAGCGAACCCATGACGGCATCGACCCCATGGTGGGTCGGTTCGGCCGCTTCAACGAGTTCGCCGTAGCAGTTGTCGACCAGCACGAATGCGGACGCCGCGACCCGCCGCACGCACGTCGCGATCGCTCCGCACTCGTGCGCGCTGAGCGACGGGCGCGGGGCGTAGCCGCGCGAGCGCTGCACGAAAACGACGCCGGCGCCGCCTTCGCATTCGCGTTCGAGCGCCGGATAGTCGACGGCGCCGCTCGGATCCAGCGGCACTTCCGCGTAGCGTCCGCCGCGCCGCGCGATCGCGTAGTCCGCCTCGACGAGCGCATTGCGCAGCGTATCGTACGGGCGCCCGGTGGCGCAGATCAATCGGCCGCCGGGCGGCAAACACGCTTCGATCGCGGTGACGATCGCGTGCGTTCCGCTGACGAGGGAGAGCCGCGCGAGCGCGCGATCGGCGCCGAAGATGCGCGCCAAGAGCGATTCGTAGCGGGCTCGCGCGGGATCGTCGTAGCCGTAGCCGTACGCCGGTGCCAGATCGCTTTCGGCGATTCCTTCGTCCATGAAGGCGCGCAGCACGCACGCCCGGACCGTCGCTTGAGCCGCAGCATGCGCGTTCGGATCGACCCGCTTCACGGCCGCGCGCGCCGCCCGCTCGAGCGCCGCATCGAACCGGAAGCGTTCGAGGAGCGCCTCGATCACGCGGCGTCTTGCACGGCATCGACACGCTGGCGTTCGTGCCGCTCGTAGAGCGCGACGAACGGCGCGTAAATCACAAGGCCGAGTGCGATGTTGACCGCCATCAAGACGATCGAGCGCCAATCCTTCGTCGCAAAGAACACCCCGAGCGGAATCGGCACGAACGACGGCATGTAGATCGCGGGTCTGGCCACGAGTCCGAGGTGCATCGCCCACCAGGAAACGACCGCAAGCACGAGCGGCGTCAGCACGAACGGCACGCTCAGTAAGGGGTTGAGCACGAGCGGCAATCCGAACATCAGCGGCTCGTTCGCGTTCGCAAGCGACGGCAGAAGGGTCGCGAGTGCGACGGTCCGGATGCGGCTCACCCGGCTGCGCAACAGCAGTATGACGAGCGATAGCGTCGCCCCGGCCCCACCGGGAAAGACGAACAAAAACATCGAGACCGTTACGATGTGCGGCAGCGGCTGGTTGTGCGCGAGGGCCTCGGTGTTCTGCAACTGGAGGTTAAGGTAGACCGGCAGCACGACCGCGGCAAGCAACGCGGGGCCGTGGATGCCGACCGTCCAGAGCAGCGTCTCGACGAACGTGATGATGAGCAGAGCCGCCAAACTGTCGCCAAGATTTCCGAGCGGCGCGATCGCGACGTCGAGCGCGCCCGTCAGCGAGATGCCGAAAAATGCGAGCACCGCGGCGGTTGCGACGACGAGGGCGCCGGCCGCAACCGACCCCGCGAGCACGCCGAGCCGCCGGCACCCGAGCGCGAGCGCGTCGTCCGTAATCACCGCTACCCCGATCGCAAGGAACAGGCCGCTCGAGCCGAGCGCTTTCATCAGGCTTTCGAACGAGGTCGCGCGCGCATACGGTAGCGAGATCGCGAACGCCGCGAACGCCACGGAGACGGCGACCACCGGGGAGATCCGGCGGCGGTTCGCAAGGATGTACGACAAAACGACGACGAGCAGGGTGGCCATGACCCCGAACGCGGCCCCAAACGTCAGCGAGAAGCGCTCGAGCAGCGTCCCGCGCTGCTGCGTCGCCATGAAATAGGCAAGCCCGACGAAGAGTCCCGCAAAACTGATCGGCAACGCCTGCCGGATCGCGACCAGCTCGGGCGACTCGGCCAGCGCGCGAATGCGCGAAACGATGCGATCGAGTAGAGCGTGGCGCGCGCCGGCCGGCTGCGTCAGATGCACGAGGGACCGTCATTCGCGCGCGAGCGACGAACCCCCATCGGGTCAGAGCTTACGGAATACCGCGCCGACCTTCCCAAGAATCGTGACGTCCGCCGGATAGATCGGCGCCATCGTCGCGTTCTCGGGCTGCAACCGGATTCTGCCGCGTTCGCGGAAGAAGCGTTTCACCGTCGCCTCACCCTCGACCATCGCGACGACGATCTCGCCGTTCTGGGCATCGGGTTGCGGGCTGACGACGATCAGATCGCCGTCGAGAATCGCTGCTCCGACCATCGACTCGCCTTGGACCCGCAAGATGAACGTGCCGTCTTTGCGCGCGAACTCGGCGGGCAAAACGAACTCGCCCTCGACGTTCTCTGCGGCCGTGATCGGGACGCCCGCCGCTACCTTGCCGACGATCGGCAGCACGCCGACGTCGGGGATGGCGGGGTGGTGGGCCTGGTGGCTGGCGGCGCCCATGGTGATCAAGGCGCGGGGCTTGGTCGGATCGCGGTGG
Source organism: Vulcanimicrobiota bacterium (assembly GCA_003158195.1). GTDB lineage: Bacteria > Vulcanimicrobiota > Vulcanimicrobiia > Vulcanimicrobiales > Vulcanimicrobiaceae > Palsibacter > Palsibacter borealis. The sequence goes on from PMHP01000067.1 coordinate 7,169, forward strand.
ACGAGTCCGCGTTTCTCCAGGGACTTGAGGTGTGACTGAACCGTCGACGAGGACGAGAGGCCGACGCGTTCGCCGATCTCCCGGACCGAGGGCGGGTAGCCGCGCTGTTCCGTGAAATCGCGAATCACCTCGAGGATGCGCGCTTGACGCTCCGTCGGGGCACGCTCTGCCATANNAGGCGTTTGGCCCTATATATGGTGCTTGAGGTAACGAAGATGCTCCAATGGAAGCGCAAGAAGATCAGCCTGATGCCGGCCATCGCTTTGGCTGCGCTTAGTGCCCTAATCGCGCTTCCCGCCCTCTCACAGTCCCGGCTCTACGCCGCGGGACCGGAGCACTTCGCGAACGTCAGCGTCCGCCACGGCGACAATCTGTGGTCGATCGCCGATCGCTACA
>PMHP01000002.1 GCA_003158195.1 Vulcanimicrobiota bacterium
TCCTGGAGCGGCATAACCGTGATCGCAACCGGCATTTGCAGCCTTGCCTCGTTGGCTTTCACAAAGGCGAGCGCTTGGGCACCCTGAGGGTTGGAGGCCCCCATTTGCTCAAGAATCTTGTCATCGTAACCTTTGATCAAGCGGGAGACGGCCGAAGTACCAGAGCCATCCCACCATAGCGTTGCGGGCACAAGGTTGATTGCATTTGTTACANNTTTAGCTCGCTCGCCTCTCGGTTGTCGTTGTATGACGCCACGATAAGCGAAAGATTCGGCACCTGAACCTTAATCGGCGCATTAGGGTCACTGGTCGGATCGTTCGCAACGCCTATCTCGTCGAGAGTGATGGCCACGAGCGGAGGTTCGCCGCGCTGGGCGCGTTGTTGGTTGACCATAGCGAGCGTCGCTGGGTTTGCAGCGTGAGCGTTGAGCTGCTGTAGCTTCGTGCTGGCAATCAAAGTGACATAGTGTGGCGTCACCTCCGACGCTACAATGTCGATCAAGTCTTGATGCGTTGGCTTTGCACCGTTAGCAATGCGAGCGTCGACTTTTTTCGAAGCGCTCTGAATGAGCTGTGACACAAGGGTCGCTCCAATCGAACCCGTACCGTTAATCATCACCGCGGCGCATGCATCGGTCCCTAATTCGAATAGCTTATTCGCATGCTCGAAGTTAGTGACAGCGAAGCCTAGTGGGATCTGAAAGGTTTGGGCGGAGAGCATGCTATCCGTCGCCATCACCAGGCCCTCGGGCACTGATGTCAGCAGGTTGATCGTCATCCGTTGCTCGTTCGGCTCGAGGTGGCATCGCCCTACGCCATTTGCGAGTTGCCCAACTATGCCGGCGCGTGCCTCCAGATCGAGAATTCGAATCGACGCACGCACTAAGCGGCTCGACTTCGTGTGGTGGGGCCGAGCTCCCAAGCAGAGTCGAGGACCTTCCAAGGTGCATAAACTCGCATCGCCGACGACCGGGCTCTCCTACTTCTTCAAGTCGCGTCCAAGAAACGGCATGATCTCAAAAGCGTCGTCGATCGCAATTACCAGCGTCTCAAGGATCGCCGGTCCGCCAAGCAGCTGACCGCTCGTGATGCCTATTGGGNNCGACATCTCGCCCCGAAGACGCCGTTTCCTGGGCTCCATTCCTCGCTGCTAAATTGATGCAGATTGAGCGCGACGCCACGGAAAACGCTGGCCGAATCGGCGGGGCCTAGGTCGCGATCGAATGCATCGACGTGCCAGCCGCCGATTCCCGTCGTAACTAAGCTCAGGATGCCCTGATACGTGGTTGACGTCGGTCCTGCGAGACGGTGCTGTACAAAGACGCGGAGATCCGCATTGCCGGTCCATTCCGCGAGCTGCTCGGAAACCATTAAAGGGGTGCGATCGGGTCTCTTCGCCAGCTCGATGAGTTCTCTGACCTTTGCGATGCGTGCTTCGCCGCGCGATCGGCGCTGGCTGTCGTGCCAGCTGGACCATCCGAGCAATATAACGGCGCCGGCGACAAGGAGCGAACCGAGTACCTCGAAGCCATAGTGCGTGGCGCCCATTATCGACGCAGCGGAACTGAAGCAACCGGCCGCGAGCCACCACAACCCGGCAACATAGGTGCGAGAACGAGCCAAGTTGCGATGAACGTCGCGTTCCAAGCCCGTCCTTAGGCGATCTGCCTGTGAGATCGGGCCGGTGCGCGGACCAGCGCTCCAGAGATCGACGGGAGATGCACGTCGCTCGGCTCGGTAGGCAAGCACGCCGAAAACGACGGCGCCAACCGTACTGACCAAGGAAAACACCAACAGCCAGGCCATCATGATCACCGTTGAGTCGTCGCAGAGACTCTCGTAAATCGCGCTGGGCACGCTCGTGACCAGCGGCTCACGGCGTTACTTTCATTCTGTTTTTGCTATCGTGCGCAAGTGTATCATCGCTCGTTGGAGCGAATCGAGTGTCGGGGACCTCTGCGTCCCGCGCGGGACGCTTCTCGCATGAAGGGTCGGGTTCCGGCGAAGGCCGCTTTCGCTAGGCTCCGCCAATCGTCAACTAGAGTGTGTGCCAGCGTCGGGTGCGAGTCAAACGAATCGGGAAAGAAAAAGAGCGCTGGGTGGCGCCCTTCTCTGACTACGGCCGCTCGAGGTCGGCTGTCGGGATTGTTATTGTTTCGCCGCCTTTGAGTTCGACGATCGCGGTGTCGCCTTCGATGCGTTTCACCGTTCCAGTCTGATGGTCGCCGGCGCGTACTTTGTCGCCCTCCTTGATTGGTTCGTCGAGCCCCTCGCCTTCATCGCTGCCGTCTGCTTCATTTGCCTCGTCGTTTGAATCCATGAGAATCTCCTTTGGGGTTGAGTGATGCCTCGTAATGATAGTACGCGCACGCGCAAATCGTCCGTGCGTCGCGGTCTTTTGCGAATAGTTCACTATCAGAAAATTTCGGGTCTTTCTCGATCGCGACGGGGGCGCGAGACGATCTCGGCGATGGATCGCTACCGCGAACTGCTCGGTACCGGGGCGAGCGCCTCGGGCTACGTCGACGTGCGAGAGGACGCGCGAGCCCGTTCGTCACGCGCCGAGCG
>PMHP01000241.1:0-3336 GCA_003158195.1 Vulcanimicrobiota bacterium
CCTCACGCTGATGTTGGTCCCGGTCATTTATCTGGCAGTCGCGCCGAAGAATTTCTCCGCAAAATCCAGTAATGCGCGGGGTTCGAAGCTCCCGGTCCATACCAACGGCAAGCCGCACGCGCCCGAGGAAGTTCTTCCGGCTCCCAGCCCCGCGTAAGCGTCTTCGCAGGATGGGGTGCCACCATACCCCCATGAGTGAAGTCACGCAGTCGTCCGGCATCGTCATGGTCCGCGCGTGCGGAGAACTCGATCAGTCGGCAAGCCGTCGTCTCGTCGCGGACGTGCGTTCGCGCTTAACGGAAAAAACGTCGCTCGTCGTCGTGTCGCTCGCGGAAACGACGGGCGTGCATTGGAACGCACTCTGCCTGCTGGGACACGTTGCGAAAACGTGGCGCACCGCGATGCGCAACGTAGTCGTGCACGAGGCGCGCCCGAGTTTGCGGGCCATGCTGACAAGCATCGACGGGCTCGACGCTCTACCGCTAAACTAGCGCGAGCTTCCGAACGGCGGGCCTTCCAGCTCCTGCTGCAAATGATATTTTTGCGTAATAGTCGTAAAATATAATAAGCCCGCATTCACCTGATGATATCGCGAATTTGATGCCGTCGACGAGCGAATTTGCTATACTTGACAAGTGATTCACGCTGATGAGACGCGGTCGAATTGACGAACCCGACGGGTGAAGCGAAAAACGGCGTCTTGCGGCCGGATTTTGAACGGCGGCTGATGATTCACTTTCGGGGTTCCGTCGTTACCTCGGATGCAGGTCTGCTCGCGTATCGCGAACTCGATGACGCACTTGGATTGAGCGAATCGGCGAACGAGCGGCTTGCCGACGCACGCACGGGCAAGAACGGCCGGCACGCGTTGGTCGGGATGCTTCGTCAATCCGTCTTCGGACGGCTCGCCGGGTATGAAGACGTGAATGACGCTGTACGGTTGCGGCACGATCCGGCGATGCGCTGGATCATCGGCGGTAAGGCCGCGAAAGGCAAAGGTGCATCACCGAGCCAGATGGGCCGTTTCGAGACGCGCTGGCTGGCGCAATCGGAAAACCTCGTAGCACTTACCGATCTTTCGGGTCTTTGGATCGAACGTGTTGCCAAACATCGGCGCGGCGATCGCATCGTGCTCGATTTGGATTCGAGCGTCAGCCCGACGCATGGCGAGCAAGAAAACAGCGTTTGGAACGGACACTTCGGCTGCACCTGTTACCATCCACTTTCTCTTCAACCAGCATGGCGACTTGGAGCGCAGCGTACTTCGCCCTGGAAACGTCCACAGCGCCGATGGCTGGGAAGGCGTTCTCAAGCCCGTCGTCGCGCGCTACCAGCGTACTGGCAAGACCGTCGCCTTTCGCGGCGATGCAGCCTTCGCGCAACCCAGCATGTACGAGTACCTCGAGTCGTTGGGAATCGAGTACGCAATCCGGCTGCCGGCTAATCAGGTTCTCCAAGCGCGGATTGCCGATCTACTCACACGACCGGTCGGTCGCCCACCGCACTACGTCTTGCGGTTCTACCGGAGTTTCCGTTACGGAGCGAAGAGTTGGTCCCGTCCGCGACGCGTCATTGCCAAAGTAGAGTGGCATCCGGGGGAACTCTTCCCCCGGGTTGGCTTCATCATCACGAACTTGACGATCATGAGCAAGAACGTGGTCGCCTTTTACAACAAACGTGGTACCGCGGAACAGTGGATCAAGGAAGGCAAGGGTGCGATCAAATGGACGCGGCTTTCGTGTCGCACGTTCAACGCAAACGCCGTTCGTCTGCAGCTTCATGCGCTCGCGTACGACCTCGGGAACTTTCTGCGCACGCTTGCGACGCCGGAGGCGATTGCGAGTTGGTCGCTCACGTCGTTGCGTGAGAAGCTGATCAAGATCGGCGCCAGGGTCGTCAGCCATGGGCGCTACGTCACGTTTCAGATGGCCGAAGTCGCGATCCCGCGTGCCCGGTTCGCCGAGATCCTCAACCGGATATCTGCCCTGCGTTCACCGCCGCTAACCGCACCATGAACGTCCTGGTCGAGCGACCATCGCCGGCGATAAAGACGGGAGATTTGTGCCCTGATGACTCTGAAAATTGCCGTTTTCACCCGCTCTGGCGCTATGCGCGGCTTGCGCCCCCGGAAAACCCACTTCGCGCCCACCCGGCCGCCCGAGAGCGGCCGGATTCGGGCGACTCTGACTCGAAAAGGAGAACCATATGGGGAATCCCAGCTGATGGCGATTTTGAGCTCTATTTGCCGAGCGGCAATGCGTCGCAAGACATTCCGACGACGTTCGCCGATTCCGCTGGGCTTTACAACGTGCTCTCCAATGCGCAGCTGAGTAACTACGGCGTCTTAGCGGTGGATAATCAATCGGCAACGAGCGGGGGAGCATCTACCGGCATCATCGCGGCGGTCTATAAGAGCGGCGCAAACGGGTGGGTCGAGCTGCCGGCTCTACAAGATAGCTGCAGCGAACACTATCCGCTTTCAATGAATAATGTAGGCGAAGTACTCGGAGAAGAGACCGATTGCAGCGATCAAAGTGATTCGGGGTATTGGACTTGGGATCCAACGAACGGCGTACAGCCCGTCACCATGCCGCAAACATCGGCCTATACAGGCTCCCAGCTCCTCGGTGTGAACGATAACGCTCAGCTACTCGCATCGCTTGATGCAAACAATGGGACGGTTCACTGGGGAACCTTCGATCCGGTCTCCGGCTCGTCGGGCGCGATTCGGCGGACCGGCGCCGGAGCGACGCAGCGCGTTCACGCACTTCGCTAATGGCCGTGCGAGGTCGGGGCAGGCTCGTAGGCGATCCGTTCGGCTCGACGCAGGTAGACAAGGTCTTCATTGCGGACGCAGGATCAGGCGTAGCGCCGCCCGTCGAAATCGAGGAAGCCATCTTCGTGATGACCGGAAGGGTCGTGGTGCGTCCAATGGACGAGCGGGCCGTGGCTCGCATCCGGAATCAGTTCGCCCTGCACGCCGATGCGATCGCCGACGGCCACGGGAACCCGCGGGGCGAGCTTCACGTTGTCGACGATCTCGACGTCGTGGCCGTCGTCGCTGCGGACCTCGAACGCTTCGTGCATGGCCTGCGTGTTCTTCCCGAAGAAGAAGTGCGGCTGCGACGTTACGGTGCCGGAAAAAGCGACTTCGCTCGGCGCGTGCGAACCGAGCCCGGCCGCAAGCGAGGCCGGTGCGGGGAAGTTCGAGGCCACAGGAGTCATAGCGTGCGAACAGTCACGCGTTTGCTCATGAATCGCTAGGCGTGCTGACAAAGAATCCGCGCGGTCGCCCGGCGAAGGCAGCCGAATGAGCGAAGCATATCTCTGCGACGG
>PMHP01000241.1:3389-3539 GCA_003158195.1 Vulcanimicrobiota bacterium
TGGCCGGCCTGCCGGAGCGCACGCCCGCCTCCACGGTAAACCGCCTCTGCGGCTCGGGCCTCGAAGCGGTCGGCTCTGCGGCGCGCGCAATTCGGGCCGGCGATGCCGACCTGTGCCTGGCGGGCGGGGTCGAGAGCATGACGCGCGCGC
>PMHP01000081.1:0-10830 GCA_003158195.1 Vulcanimicrobiota bacterium
GATCGAAGAGCCGACCCACGTGAGGTTCTTGTTGTAGTCGACCCCGTGCATTTCGCCGCGCGAGAGCCGGCAGCGGTTGGTCGCGGGGACCAGCGCCGCGGTATCGTCCGGACGCAAGAACATGACCCGCAGCTCGACCTTGACGCCGGTGCCGTCGGGTGTCCGTAACCCTTCGGCGTAGGCGATCTTCTCCTGCAAGCACCAGCCGCTGCGCTGCGGGGCGGCGATCGCCGCGCAAGCGGCTTGCGTGGGGTGGACGTCGACGCCGGCGCCGGCGAACGAAAAGAGCGGCTTGAGCACGTAGCGCTCTGCAAGATCGTCCGGCAGCTCGTCGACGTCGGACAGCAGCCGCGTGCGCGGAACGGCCGGATGATCGAGGTACGGCAGCGACGCCTTCGACCAGGTCCAAAACCACTGGGGGTGCGGCGCCCAGGTCACGTCGAGATCGGAGCGCAGGTCGAACGGCAGCACGGCCTCGAGACGAACGAGATCGTCGCCGACCAAACGATTGTAGATGCGTTCGACGCGGCGCTCCTTGCCGCTTGGATCGCGCCGATAGAGACGCTTGCCGCGCACGACGAGTTCGCGCGGATCGAGCGCGTCGACGCCAAAGAGCGCCCGCGTCGCGACAAAATCGCAGGCGGTTTTCTGCCGCGCGGGCTCGACGTCAAGCAGCACGACGTCACCGGGCGCGCTCGAACCGAGAATCGTGCGGCGCAACAGTTCGACGTACGCGTCGCGGTCGAGCCCCGCATAGCACGCCGACCAATCGACATCGGGGAAGGCCGCGCCGAGTTCGGCGACCCATGCGTCGCGTTGGAAGATCTCGAACGCATACAGCGATGGGAAACCTTGCAGCTCGACGACGCGCGGCTCGTAGCCCCCATCCGGGCTGCGCGCGATCGCAAAGTCGACGACGGCGAACTGCGGCAACGCGCCGGGATCCGCGCCGAGGAAACGCGCGGGAACGGCGTCGCGCAGGTGCTGCAATCGGGCCGGCTCCGCGAGCTGCGCGACGATCTCCCGAGCCGCCCGCTCGCAGCGCGTGACGAGATCCGTTTCGAAGAACACCGGCGTCTCGGCAAGCCGAAAATCGACGCGCCCGACCTGGGCCTCCAAGCGCCGAACGTAGTTTTCATAACGCGCCGGCTCGTACGTCGCGTTATACCGTCGCCGAAACTCCGGCTGCACTAGCCGCGGACGAGTTGCGCGAGCCGCTCGCGAACGAGATCCGCGAAGACCACGCGCCCGACGAAGAGCCGCTCGTCGCGCCGGTCGTCGCGCAACATCGGCAGCATCGCCGAACGGGCCTCGTAGACCGCGCGATCGATCGTGCCGCGCGCGAGCATGCTCGCCAAGAGTTCGGCGACGCGCTCCGGCGCGCCGATCTCGGGATGGCTGTTGACCGCAAAGACGCGCGGCATCCCGTCGGGATCGCGCGCGATCTCGAGCATCGTCAGCGCATCGCCGGGAATATCCCCGGCGGCCGAGGATTCGTAGGCGATCGGGGTTGCGCCGGGCGGCATCGTCCCGCTCGGGAGAAGATCGTAGTAGCGCGATTCGAGGACCGGAACGGGGCCGTGCTTCGCCAGCGGCGCCAGCCGGCCGAACCACGGATGCGCGAGTGCTTGCGGCGTCAGCATGTCGGTTCCGATGCCGCTCATTGGGCCACCCTTCTCGGGACCGCGCAGCACGGGCTCGGCAACACCCGACCAACGGCACAACAACCCGAAGGTGTGGCAGACGCCGTAGAGCGCCGCGGCATCGTCGGCGGCAATCGCGTCGAAAAGCGTCCAGAGCGGCGGCTCCCACGCGGGATCCTCGCGAATCTGCGCGGTCCCGCGCTCCTGCGTGTTACGGCGTGGATCGAGATGCCCGGGGCCGCCGGTGCCGACGTACAGGCGGTGGCGGCCACGGCGGTGGTCGGGGACGGCGAGTTTATCGCGAACCGCGTAGGAGAGCACGCGCACGCGCCGGCCCGAGCGTTCGAGCTCCGGTGCAAGCTCGGCGGTCGCATCCTGCAGCACCGAGACGATCGCCTCGTGGCCGACGTTCGAGTAGCCGCAGTTCATGTCGAGCAGCGCGACGTCGATCGCACCGTTCTCGGGCGACGGCAGATCGCCCGGGGATTCGATGCGAAGCACCTCGGCGACCAAGGCGCGTTTGCGCGGCAGCGGATCAAGCAACGGGGATGCCGGCTTCCGTTTCTTCGATGACGTACTGCACCACCGCTTGCAGGCTGCCCGTCCGTTCGTAAACTTCCAGTTGACGATCGGCGCCCGTGCGCCGGCGAAAGATCTCGTGGACGTAGGAGATCTCTTCGACCGTGCCAAGCTCGGTTGCGACGTCGTCGATGAACTCCAAGAGTTCGACCATCAACTCGGAGGTCGGGACTTCGATTTTCTTTCCAAGGTCGATCAGCTTTCCATCGATGCCGAAGCGGGCGGCGCGCCACTTATTCTCGTGAATGAGCGAGCGCCGGTACTGCCGCCAGCCTTGGTTGCGGTCGTACAGCTTCCAAAGCTTGTAGGTGATCGCCTGGAAAATCGCAGCCAAGCAGATCGTTTCCTCGACCCGCATCGGGATATCGCAGATACGATACTCGATCGTCGGAAAATACGGATGGATCCGCGCGTCCCACCAGATCTTCTTGCCGTCGGTGATGCAACCGGTCGCGATCAGCGTGTTGAGGTAGTCCTGATAATCGACCCAGGACGAAAACGAGTCGGGAATTCCCGTCCGCGGAAAACGCTCGAAGACCTTGGCCCGGTAACTCTTCCAACCGGTGTTGTGCCCGAGCCAAAACGGCGAGTTGACCGATAGCGCGAAGACGTGGGGCAGAAAATAACGCGCGCCGCCGAGAATTGCGACCCGGGCGTCGTTGTCCTCGACCGCGACGTGAACGTGCAAGCCGAAAATCAAGTTCGCGCGCGCGACCATCTGCAGATCTTCGACCAGCCGGTCGTAGTGCGCGCCCGGCGTGATCGGGACGTCGGCCCAATCCGTGAACGGGTGCGTCCCCGCGGCCGCGATCCGCAAGCCGTTCGAATGAGCCAACCGGATTACTTCGGAACGAAGCCGGGTGATCTCGTACCGCGCCTGCTTGATGTCGGCACAGATCGGCGTGCCGACCTCGATAACCGGATCGTGCAGCTCGCGCTTCATCTCTTCCTTGAGGCGCAACTGGCCCTCGGCGAACATCTCTTGGATGTGCGACTTCAACTCGTACGTCTGGGGATCGATGACCTGAAACTCTTCCTCGATCCCAATCGTGAACGTCGGGCGTGCCATGCTACGCGCGCTCCCGCGCGCGAGCCGCGAGCGCCTGCGGCCACGCCCCCGTCAGCTCGAAGGGGCGCGGATTGCGCACGCGCTCGACGAGCACGTCGGCCATGTTCGTAACGATCCAGTCGAAGTTGTCGTCGCCGATCGAATACCGGTCGGCGTCGGGCGCCGGGTTCGTGAAGTCGATTGCGTACGGAATTCCACCCCGAACCGCAAGCTCGACCGTGTTCATGTCGTAGCCGAGCGCCACGCTCAGGGCGAGGGCGTCGCGGCGCAGCCGTTCCGCAAGCGCCGCTTCGAGCGGCGGTGCGTCGCGCACGTAGCGCCGCTCGAAGGGCTGGCTCGGATCGTAGCGCATCAGGTGCACGCGCTCGCGACCGATGACGTAGATGCGAAAATACGAGTCGAACGCGATCGCTTCTTGGGCCATCATCACGAGATCGCGCGACGAATCGTACGCGGTGAAGAACGCGCCGGCATCGTCGACTTTGTAGACGTCCTTCCAGCCGCCGCCGTATGCCGGCTTCAGGAATATCGGAAACCCGAGGTACTCGAACACGCCGTTCCAATCGACGAACCGCATGTTGCGGTACGACGCGGCCTCCGTGTTCGGCGGCCGGTGCTTGTGCGGCAACAGCATCGTCCGCGGGGTCGCGACCCCGACCGCATCGGCCACGATGTTCCCGAAGTACTTGTCGTCGGCCGACCACCAGAACGGATTATTGACGATCTGCACGCCGCGCGCGGCAGCGACCTTCAAGAACGTCCGATAAAACGGAACCTCGTGGCTGATGCGATCCAGAATCAACGCGTAGTCGAACGATTGCGTGTCGCGCAAGGCCGAAATCGAGACGGCCTCCGCGACGACTTCGCCGCCGCCCCGCGCGGCGATCGCATCGACGAGCGCCCACGGGAAGCTGTCCTCGACTCCGAAAAGCAGCCCGATCTTCTTTGTTGCGGCCGGCATCGCGACAAAAGTTCGCGGGAAGCGACGGGGGCCCTATGCAAGATGGCCCGCGATGCAACGCAGCTATGAAAAATGGTATAGTCCGGCGCTCGGACGCGAGATGGAATTTCTCCACTTCGGCTGGAGCGGGTTCCCCGTCATCCTCTTTCCGACATCGCAAGGCCGCTTCTTCCAATACGAGGACGCGGGCCTCGTTGACCGGCTCGCTCCGAAGCTCGACCGTGGCGAGATGCAACTCGTCTGCGTCGATTCGGTCGATTCGGAAAGCTGGTACAACGAGTACGTTCCACCAGTCATGCGCGGACGGCGCCACGAGCAGTACGACGCTTATCTGCGCGACGAAGTGCTGCCGTACGTGCGCGACCGTGCGAAGCGCGGCGATCTCGGCGTCTTCGGCTGCAGCTTCGGCGGCTATCACGCCGCAAACTTTGCGGGTCGCCATCCCGGCCTCGTCACGAAGTCCGTCAGTTTCTCAGGCGTCTACGACGTGCATCGTTTCATCGACGGCTACTGGGACGACACCGACTTCTACAACTCACCGGCTGACTTCATCGCGAACGCGGACGGCGCGCTTGTCGAAGCACTTTGCGGCGTCGAATGGGTGATGGCGACCGGCGAGCACGACTCGCTGGCCGCCGACCAACGCCGCTTCGACGCCGTCCTCTCGGCGAAAGGCATCCCGCATCACACCGAATTGTGGCCCGGCGTCTTCGGCCACGACTGGCCGTTCTGGAACGATGCGGTGACGCGTCTCCTTTAGCCGCGCTCGTCTAGGTATGCTGGATGAACACGACCTCCGTGTACGTACCGGCCGGAATCTCACCGAACTCGTTGGAGAGGTTGACCTGGAACGAGATCGCCGGCGGGTTCGAGCCTGCCACGTAGTTCGCGGGTTCGGCGGCCGAAAGCTCGGAGTGAGCGAAGCCGGCGGCCGTATTGTTGATGTACACGTCCGCCACATACGTGTGCGGCATGAATATCTCGCACGGACCCGACGCGGTCACCGTGATGATGTGATTGGCCTCGATCGTGGTCGTTCCCGTAGCGTTTAATATCGACGCGCTGTAGACGACCGCCGTTCCCTCGCCTGCCGCCGGTGACGGAATCGGACCATTACCTCCGCCGTCCGTAAACGGGGTCTGAGATTCTTGAATCGTCAAGATCGAGCCGGCCGGCGCGTTGTTGACCGGTACCGCAATCGAGCCCGCCTCGTCCGCGAACATCGGCAGCGGAATCGTTCCACCCTGCGATGGCCAGGCCGCCATCGAGCTGACCGGCTGCGGCGACGGGTAGACCGGCGGGCAGCCGCCGACCGACGGGGCAGGACTCGGAGTCGCAACCGGAGTCGCAGTCGGCGTCGCCGGGGCACTCGCACTGCTCGATGGCCTCGGAGTCGCGGTGGCTGACGGCGCCGCAGTGGCGCTGCCCGACGGCGCCGGGCTGGCGCTGCTCGATGGACCTGCGCTGGCGCTGCTCGACGGAGCTGCGCTGGCGCTGCTCGACGGAGCTGCGCTGGCGCTGCTCGACGACGACGGGCCCGCGGTCGGCGTTGTCGTGTGAATGCCGCCGGGCGGGCGCACGTAAACGCCCTGGCTGCAGCTGCCGAGGACGATGGCGCCCAAAACGAAAATGGCGGAAGCCCACCTGCGAGTGCTGGAATTCATCGTTGTTGAGCTTTCTTCGGCTGGCAAAGATGCGACGAAAGACGCGAAGGGTTCAGCAGACCTATCCTACAAATGGTTTTTTCGGTTCCGCAACAAACTTCCTCCCCGGTATCGTGACCTTCCGGAGAGACCGCACGTTCTTAGCGCTTGTTTCGTTGACAGCTGCGTCACGCCGGCTACGCCGGTGCTCATGTGACCAAATTTCACATTTGCCCAACTGTTAAACCAATAAGGAAACCCTTCATGAAACTTACTCGAGAGGCCCTGCTCGCTGGGCTTGGCATCGTGGCTGTGGGGCTCTGCGCGCCGGCCATCGCCGGCCAGAGCGCCGGCCAATCTGCTGCAAAGGTGATCGCTCAAGTGAGCGCTGCGCCGGCCGCTCCGGGCGCGGCATCGACGCCGGAGCTGCTCTCCGGCACGCCCGAGCCGACCGAAGAACCGACGACCCCGCCATCCGACGCATTGGTGGCCGCGGCGGCGGTCGGACCGGAGTGGAACGCGTACGCAAAGATCGTCGAAGGCGCGGATACCTTCATCGAACTCATCAATTCCAAGGAGGAGCGGCTCGGCGTGAAATACTCCGGCACCGTCAAGATCACGTCGCGCAAACCGCACTACGCGCGTTGCGACATCATCGATGGCGACGGCAAAGGCGGAGTCGCGGTCTGGCGCGGCGGGACGAAGGTCCAAGCGCACGAAGGCGGCCAGCACTCAGCGATCATCGTCGTACTGCCGCGCCACAACAGGCGCGTCACCGATCTGATGGGCTACGGCTGCGGCGATACGACGCCTGACAACGTGGTCGGCTACACGACCCACAATGGGAAGCTGAGCGAAGCAGCGGGCCCGACCGTCGCCGGACAGGAGACCGATGACGTGACCTGGATCGTCAATCCGGGCGATCAAGTTTGGGTCACCAAGGAAGACTTCTTTATCTCGAAGACGTCGCACCTGATCATCGAGACCAAGGGTTACCACGGTGATGCACTGGTCGAGGATACGACCTGGCAGATCACGGTGAACCCGACCGTACCGTACAGCACCTTCGACATCGGCGGCTAAAGCGCGCACGACAGCGGCGCGCGGCTGTCCGAGCCGCGCGCCGTTCCCGACATCCTCATCACAACGGCCGCGGAGGCCGCTCTCTCTACGGAAAGTTGGGCCGAATTGATGCCTCGTTTGGGAAGCCTCAGTATTGCGTTGGCCGGGTTTCTTTGTGCGGCGTTCGGGACCGCTGTGGCGCAAACGGCGCCCTACACGAACCTCGGTTTAGCCCAGATGACCTCGACGGCCCTCGCGAACGAGCTTCGCTCGAAACACGATGCACAAGCGGCACGAAACGAATTAGCAGCCGGCCCGAGCGCCGGAGAGACCCCGCCGCCGGAAGTAACCGAAAGCGAAGGCGAGGTCATCGGGTTTCCCAAGGGTTTCACGTATGCGTTCGACGAGTCGATATCATATCCGTGGGGCGACACGGGTGAGGCGCGAAACGAGTTGCCGGGCGGCTTCGATGCGCAACTTACCGCGCGAATCGAGCCGCGCACGAATGTCTTCTTCCAGTACTATCAGATTCAACCGCAGATCGAGGGCATCGATTACGGTTCCGCGCCGGTCTATGCGCCGGGTGCGAACAAGCCGAGCGGCTACCTGCCGCTGAGCCTCCTCGACCTCGGCGTCTCGTCGAAGATCGACGTCTTCGTAGCCGGTTTCCAGCGCCTGTTCTTCGTCGGAGGGGCGGCGATTAACGGCGGTCACCCGATCATTTTCGCGCCCACATACGCGGCGGTCAAAGGCGACATCGGCGGCGGCGCCCTCAACACGCAGCTTCAATACAATAACGGGAGCGTGATGCGCGTCGTTACCCGCGCGTTCGAGCAGTACGCCGCGAATCTCGTCATCCCGATCTCGCTCACGCCGAAACTCTACGTTCTCTACTTCGCGACCGCCGAAGCGCTGGTTGCACCCGAGGGCTTCAACCAGTCCAATCGGGTCCAGTTCGAGCAGCAGGGGCTGATCGAGTACAATCCCAACCCGCAAACGACGCTCTTCATCAACCCCTCGAAGGCGATGACGTACTTCCCCACCGACCGATACCCGGTCTCGACCGGTAATTTCGTCTACGGGTTCGTGCACCGGTTGCGCAAACCGAACAAGTACAACTGGTTCCCGCTCTACCTGCAAGGCGAGGTCATCACGAGCAACCCCGACAATCCGGATTTTAACGCATACGGCGTCGCCCGTCTGACCGTCGTTCCCAACGTCGGCATCCTGCCGACGATCAGCGGCAACAAGTTTACGACGGTGCAGCTCTCGATCGGCGTCGGGACGCCGCCGCAGATCGTCCCGTACCCGTAACCCGCGTCCTTTCGGCGTTCGGCCGCAATCGACGGCCTCTCGGTGATGAATGTCTGACGATCTGCACAGCGATCTCCACGACCGCACGCTCCGGCTGACGATCGACCGCCCCGAGAGGCGCAACGCGTTAAACGAATCGGTCATCAGCGGGCTGATCGAAGCGATCGGCCGCGCGGATGAAGACCGGCAGATCCGCGCGATCGTGGTCACGGGCGCGGGCGACCGGGCCTTCTGCGCGGGAGCCGACCTTGCGAGCGGCACCTCGTTCGCGTTCGATTACGCCGAACCGTCTCTCGGATACGCGAATTTACTGCGCCGCGCGCGGGCCTGCACCGTACCGCTGGTCGCGCGCGTCAACGGCGCGTGCATGGCCGGCGGCATGGGGCTGCTCGCGATGTGCGACATCGCGATTGCCGCCGGCCACGCGACGTTCGGCCTCCCCGAAGTCAAGGTCGGCCTGTTCCCGATGCAAGTGTTGAGCGTGCTCTTGCCGCTCGTCCCGCGTCGCGTGCTCGTTCAAATGTGNNGTCGACAAAGTTCTCGCCGCAATTTTGGGCAACTCGCCAACCGCGATTCGCCGCGGGCTCTACGCGCTCAAGCGCGCTGAGTCGATGTCTTTTGAGGAAGCGATCGCGTTCACCGAGGGCCAGATCGGGTTGCTCGCGCTCACCGAGGATGCGCGGGAAGGGATGCGCGCGTTCGCCGAGCGGCGCCCGCCGGTGTGGACCGGCAAGTGATCGGCAGCAAAACCGTCCGGATCGGCTGCGCTTCGGGTTTTTGGGGCGACAGTTCGGTCGGCGCGCCGCAGCTCGTGCGCGACGGAGACCTCGACTATCTCGTCTTCGATTATCTGGCGGAGCTGACGATGTCGATCCTCGCCGCCGCCCGGCTCAAGGATCCCGAAGGCGGGTACGCGACCGATTTCGTCGGCGTCGCGATGCGCTCGGTCCTTGCGGATGTCGTCGCTAAAGGCATCCGCGTCATCAGTAACGCGGGCGGCGTCAATCCACGCGGCTGCGCCGCAGCGCTGACCGCCCTCGCCAAAGAGCAGGGCGCCGAGCTGAAGATCGCTATCGTCGAGGGCGACGACGTCATGCCGCTGATACCGCAATTGCGTTCGGCCGGCGTCACCGGCTTCCAGAGCGGAGCGCCGCTCCCGCAGCACCTGGTCTCCGCAAACGCGTATCTCGGTGCGCTCCCCGTCGCGGCCGCGCTCGCCGCCGGCGCACAGGTCGTCATCACCGGACGCTGCGTGGACAGTGCAGTTACGCTCGGAGCGCTGATCCACGCGTTCGATTGGAAGACGCACGAGTACGATCTGCTCGCGGCCGGAAGCTTGGCCGGGCACCTGCTCGAATGCGGCGCACAAGCGACCGGCGGACTGCATACCGATTGGGAGTCGGTTCCCGATTGGCCGAACATCGGGTATCCGATCGTCGAAGCACACCCCGACGGCAGCTTCGTCGTCACCAAACCCAAGGGAACCGGCGGTCTCGTCACGCCGGCGACGGTCGGCGAACAGTTGCTCTACGAGATCGGGGATCCTGCCTCGTATCTCTTGCCCGATGTGATCTGCGACTTCCGAAACGTGCGCTGCGCGCAAGCCGGAGCGGAGCGCGTCCGCGTCACCGGCGCGCGCGGGCGCGCACCGACCGCCACGTATAAAGTCTCGGCTACTTACGTCGACGGCTTCAAGTGCGCCGCAACGATGACGATCGTCGGGTTCGACGCCGCCCGCAAGGCGCAGCGCACCGGCGAAGCACTGCTGTCGCGCGCACGTGCGCTCTTTGAAACGCACGGCTACCCAGATTTCAGCGACACGCGCATCGAGGTGCTGGGTTCCGAGAGCGCATATTTCGGGCCGCACGCGCTGGGCGCAGCGACCCGCGAAGCCGTGATGCATCTCGCGGTCGCGCATCCGCGCAAGGAGGCACTCGAACTCTTTCGGCGCGAACTCGCGGCTGCAGGAACGTCCTGGTCGCCGGGTACGACCGGGGGTGGCGGCCGGCCGAACGTCTCGCCCGCGATCAAACAGTTCGCCTTCCTCGTCGAGAAGACGCTGCTCGACCCGCGCATCGTGATCGACGGCGCCACGCACCGCGTCCCTCAGCCTCCGGGCGCCGCGGCGTCGCCACCCGAGCCGCTGCCGGAAGATGCGCACGAGGCTACCTGGCGCGATCCGATCCTCTCCGGCGTGCCGCTGATCGCGCTTGCGTACGGACGCAGCGGCGACAAGGGCGACACGAGCAACATCGGCGTCATGGCGCGCCGGCCCGAATATCTGCCGCTCATCGCCGCGCAGGTCACAAGCGAAAGCGTCGCAGCCTATCTAGCGCACCTCGTCAAAGGCCCGGTGACGCNNATCCGCGTGCCGCGCGACATGCTGAGATAAAAAATTTATCTCGAGGGTGGTTTAAACACCGCGCCCGCGGGGAAGGAGGCTGCGGGCGGCATCTCGCGATGTGATGCGGTTCTCTTTCGCCCATCTTATTTCGCCCATCTTTTCTCACGGCCGGTGGAAAACTTTCCCATCCTCTTGATAGCGATTCCCGCTTAGGA
>PMHP01000081.1:10862-40410 GCA_003158195.1 Vulcanimicrobiota bacterium
GCGCTCCGACGCCAACGGCCGCTCCGACGCCGGCTGCCGCTCCCACGCCGACGGCCGCTCACACGCCGACGGCAACTCCCACGCGGACGGCTGCTCCCACGCACACCGCCAGTCCCACGCCGAGTCCCACGCCGAGGTCAACGCCCAGTCCCACGCCGAGGCCAACGCCCACGCCGACGGTCACTCCCACACCGGGGCCACCGTTATACGATCCTGCCGCCGGCACGTTTCCGAGTTTCCCGACGAGNNTTGCCGCAAATTCATCGGGGGCCGCAAGCGACTTCAGTACCCCCATCTACCGAATGGCCGCGGGCTCGAAAGCGCTGCCGGTCAGAGTGCACTGCACCGAGCCGTGGGGAACCTGCGCCGTCGAAGGCAAGACCGTCTACGTCGAATCCAGCGAGCAGCCCGAAGACGGCGGAACGCCGGGGGAAGATTCGCATTTTGCGATCGTGGACACGGGTTCCGGAAGCGAATACGATTTTTGGGGAACGACGTGGCCGCCGAGCAACGGCGCGCTCACGATCGAATGGGGCGGCAGTTGCCCGTTGTCGGGTCCCGGCTACGCCACGTGTTCGGCAACCGCGAGCGGCGCGGCGCTTTCGCTCGGTATCATTCGCGCGAAGGATCTGGTCGCCGCGGTCTCGAACGGCGGAACCCTGCCCTACGCGCTGGCGGTCGACGTGAAATGCTCGAACGGCTTCGTTCCACCGATGACGAGCGGCTACTCGACTAGCGCCGGCTGCCCACCCTTAGGCGCGCGCGCGTACCTTGCGCTCCACGATTCGGACGTCAACGGGACCGGCGCGCCCGGCATCGTCAAAGCGCTCTTGCGAACGATCGACGAGGACCACTACGGCATGTTCCTCGTGGACGAAAACGGGGGCGAGGACGGCTTCACGCTCACCGCCGAAAGCGACGTCTCGTACACCGCGTTTGGGCTCTCGGGACCGCTGAACACCACGGTCGTGCCGCTCGCGCAATCCGAAGGGCTCCTCACGGCTCAACCCTTCAACGGCGTTTGGTACGTGCAGCTACCCGCAACCGGCCTCAACCTCGCAAACCAAATCAAGTTCCTCTAATTCCCATGTCACCGTGAGCGGAGCGATCTAGAACAGGTCCCAGTATTCTTTGCGCGCGCGCATCTGGGCGTTGGTCTCTTCGAGGATGATGCGGCCGGAGCGCATGACGTAGAAGCGGTCGGCGATCCGTAGCGCCTGGCCAATGTTCTGCTCGAGGATGAGCACGGAGAGGCCGGTCTCGTCGGCAAGCTTGCGGATCGCGCCGAAGATTTCGATGACGACGGCCGGCGCAAGCCCGAGCGACGGCTCGTCGAGCATGAGCAGCTTCGGGCCCGACATCAGCGCGAGGCCCAAACTCACCATCCGCTGCTGGCCGCCGGACATCGTGCCGGCCTTCTGCGCCGAGCGCTCGGCCAGGATCGGGAACAGCTCGTGGACGCGTTTCCAGCGCTCGTCGCGGGCCTGCGCCGATTTCTCGTGCAGCGAACCGAGGAGTAGATTGTCCTTGACCGTGAGATCGCCGAAAACGAAACGCTCCGACGGGATCAGCGACATGCCGCGCGCGTTGTTGTGGGTCGCAAACGACTTCGTCGTATCCTCACCGCGGTACGTAATCGTACCGCCGAGCACGGGAAGCATCCCGTAGATCGTCTTGAGCGTCGTCGTCTTGCCGGCGCCGTTGTGTCCGACGATCGAGACG
Organism: Vulcanimicrobiota bacterium; assembly: GCA_003158195.1. GTDB lineage: Bacteria > Vulcanimicrobiota > Vulcanimicrobiia > Vulcanimicrobiales > Vulcanimicrobiaceae > Palsibacter > Palsibacter borealis. Next base: position 12,585 of record PMHP01000081.1, read on the forward strand.
ATCTCGCCCTCGCGCACGTGAAGGTCGATGTCGAAGACGACTTCTTTGCGGCCGTAGCCCGCCTTTAAACCCTTGACCGAAACGAGATGGGGCCGTTGGTCCGTCGCTTGTGTCGTCGCGCCGGCGTTCACCGTGTCATGCAGTTCCAAAGTACGCCTCCGCCAAACGCTGGTCGGTCGTGAGTTCGGCGAAGCTTCCTTGCGCCGTGATCCGGCCAAGTTCCATGAAGTAGGTGTGGTCGGCCAGCCGTTCGACGACGTGCAGGTTGTGCTCGACGATGCACACCGTGCGGCCTTGGGCGCGAATCTGCTCGATCAACCCGAGCATGACGTTGACCCACTGGAAGTCGATCCCCGAAGCGGGCTCGTCGAGCAGCAGCACCTCGGCCTCGGTCGCAAGGACGCGTGCGAGCGCGACGAGCTTCTGCTGCCCGAACGCGAGCGCACCCGCGGCATAATCGGCGAAGTCGGCCATGCCGACGAAGCTGAGCCACTCGCGCGAGCGCTCTTCGACTTCGCGTTCGACCTTGATCGTGCGCGGAATATTCATGAAGAGCGGGATGAAGTGTTCGCCCGGCTGATGCTGCACGCCGAGCATGACGTTCTCGAGCGCCGACATGCGCGGGAACACGCGGACGTTCTGGAACGAGCGCGCCATCCCGCGGTTGGCGACTTGATTTGGGGTCATGCCGACGATGTCTTCGCCGCCGAGAATCACTTCGCCTGAGTCGGGCCGGATCGCCCCGGTCAACAGGTTGAAGACCGTCGTCTTGCCGGCGCCGTTGGGGCCGACGAGCGCCGTGATCGTTCCGCGACGCAGCTCCATGTCGAGGTTTTCGGCCGCGGTAATGCCGCCGAAATGCTTCGTGAGGCCTCGCACGGTCAGCACGATGTCGCCGCGCGTCACGCTTGCCACGCCGTTCTGGCCGTTGCTGGGCTCGACGATCCCGACCGCCCGCGGCATCACCGTCGTCTTATCTTCGGGACGAAGATGCTCTTCGATCACGTGCATCTCTTCGAGATCCGGATGGGGGACGAAATCGGAGGGGCCCGCGGGCTGCTTTTTGAGCCGGTCGAGCGTCTTGCTCAGGCGCCGGGTCGTCCTGTCCGGAAAGAGTCCCGCGGGCCGGACCAAGAGCACGACGATCAGCACGACGCCGAAGGCGATCAGGCGCCAGAGCGCCGCGGCGTCCGCGCCGAAGTTCAAAACGTGTTCGAACAGCGGCCCGAGCAGCACGAGCACCATCACGCCGATGATCGAGCCGACCAAGTTGCCCGCGCCGCCGATGACGACCATCGCGACAATGGTCGATGACTGGCTGAAATCGAACAGCGCAGGCGATGCGACCGAGATGTTGATGACCTGCATCGCGCCCGCAAGCCCGGCCATCCCGGCCGTTACCGCAAACACGAGCGTCTTGTAGAGAAAGACGTTCTTGCCAAGCGCCCGGCACGCGATCTCGTCCTCGCGAATCCCGCGCAGCACGCGACCGTACGGTGATTCGCCCATCCGCCAGCAGACCAGGTACACGAGCGCCGTCAGGACCGCGAAGAAGGGGAACATGTCCGACGGTTCGGCCAACTGGCGGCCGAAGATCGTGAGCCCCGAGATGTTCTGCAGACCGTAGGTTCCGCCGAGCGCCGAGACCGTTTGCACGAGCGAGATGATGATCGTCTGCACGGCTAAGGTCAGCAGGATCAACCATTCCGTCGTCAAGCGCAGCGCCGGAAATGCGACGAGCCCACCCACGACGGCCGCGCCAAGCGTGCCGATAACGAGCGCGTCGGACGCGCTCATGTGTGCGTTCAGGACGAGGTAGCCGAGCGTGTAGCCGCCGACCGCGCCGAACGCGGCGTGCGCGACCGAGACTTGACCCGCGTAGCCTTGCAGTAAGTTCAGCGAGAGCGCGAAGCAGACGAAGATCAGCACCTGATCGACGTAGCTAAGGGTGAGCTCCATGATCGATCCTTACGCGGCTTGCGCCCGGCGGCGAGTGAGGCTGCGCCGGATGTCCGCGATTTTCACCGGACGCAGCGCGACGTAGAAGAACAGAATCGCAAAGACGACCAGCGGCGAGTACTGCGTGGGCAGAAAGAGCGTGCTGATCGACTCCACGAGACCCAGCGCAACACCGAGCAAGCCGACCCGAATCGGCGACGAGTTGAGCCCGGCGACGAATGCGACGACCAGNNACGCCCGCGACGCCGCTCAGGAACGAGCCGATCACGAACACGGCCACGAAGATCAGCGTCGGATCGATCCCGACGCACAAGCTCATCTCCCAGTTCGCGCGGACCGCGCGGACCATGCGCCCGAGCGCCGTATAGTTCAAAATCGCGGCCAGCGCCAGGATCAAGCCCCACGCCGTCAGCACGAGCGCGATGTTGAGCGTCGTGATCGTTATCGGGCCGACGTTGATGCCTTGGTTGTTGAACCCGGTGATGTTATTGCTCGACGAGGACAAGGTCGCAAGCGCAATCGCGTTGCGCCCGATGACCGTCAGCCCGAGCGACGCGACGAACATGATCAAGAGCGGGTCGGAGCCGGCCCCGAGCGCGCGAAGCGAAAGCGGCAGGTACACCAAGCGCTCCATCAGCGCGCCCAGGATCGCAGCGGCGATCGCTCCACCGAGGAGCGAAATCCAGAACGGGGTCCCGAGTTGGTTGCCGATCCACACGGCGACGTAGGCCGCGAGCGTATACGTGACCGCGTAGGCGATGTGGAAGCGTCCGCTGACGCTTAGGATCAAGCCGAAGCCCACGCCGATCAACGCGTACGCGCTGCCGTTGACGAGCCCGTTCACGGCATCTTGCAGGAAGTTGTCGAACGTGAAACTACCCATCGGCGGCTAGGAAAGCATCTTGAAATTGGTCGCGCCGATGTCGAAATGCGCCAACTGGTTGACCTTCCCGCCGCTGTACTGCGCGACCATCATCGGGCGATGCTTGACGGAGTGCGTATCCGTATCCCAGGCGATCGTTCCGACCGTGTTCGCGTCGCCGCCGTAAAGGCTCGGCGCAACCGGATTCTTCTCGAGTGCCGCTTGAAGCGCGTCCGCGCTCTTCGGATTTCCGCCGGACTTGAGGACGCGCATGACCATCTGCCACAGCGTGAAACTGTCCTCGTACGAGTTCGCCGTATAGTAATCGGGCGGAACGTTGGCGTTGACGTTCTTTGCGTATTCTTCGACGAAGAACTTCGCCCACGGGTTCTCCGGGCGCGTCGCATCGAAGTAGTCGAACGAGAAGTAGAGTCCCTCGTAGGCGGATCCCGCGATTTGCTGCGCCGCCAACGTGTGGGTGAACGTGATGACCGGCTTGTTGATCCCCGAGGTCGCGTACTGCTTCATGAAATAGCCGACGTCTTCGGCGTACACGATCGCCCATACGATGTCGGGGTTGCCCTGTTTGATCTTCTGGATGTTGGCCGTGTAGTCGGTGGCCCCCATCTTGCTGCGCTCCGCCGCGGCGTAGACGTAGTTCGTGCCTTTGAAGTACTGCTCGGTCTGATCGAGGACCATGTCGGTCAGGCCGCCGAGATCCCACCCGCAGTACCCGATCCGCTTGGCGTCCGGCCACTTGGCCTTCATGAACTTGATGACGCCCGGGATCGCATCGTTCGGCGTGATCGCGATCGTACCCCAGAAGTACTTGCGCGACTGTCCGAACACCGACGTCCCGCCGCTTCCGTCGAGGCTGAAGATCTTGTACTGCTTGATGCCGGTAAGTTCTGCGCCGAGATCGCCGACCTCGGAAGTCAGCATCATCGGCACCTTGTTGAAGCCAAGCTCGCGAACGCTCTGCACGCCCGCCTGCGGATCGCCCGACTTGTTGTCTTTCAGGATGATGTTGAACTTGGGACCGCCCATCTCGGCGATCTGCGAAAACGCCATTCGCGGAGTGTCCGTCACGTGCGAACCGAAAATTGCGGCCGGGCCTGTTACCGGGTAACTGCAACCGACGTCGATCGACAACCCTTTGCCCGCGTATTTCGGATCGACGCCGAGCAACTTCGCGAGGTCGGAAAGGGCCGATGCTCGCGCCGAAAGCGGAGGCATCGCAGCTACTGCGACCGCGGAGCCCATTCCCGCGAGGATCTCTTTGCGCGTAAAGCCGTTGCCGACGCGTCCGCCATTCCGTGAGTTCACTGCGCGCTCCTTAAAATTTTGTTCATTGTTTTAGTGTGCACCCTGTCGCGGGGAGGCGTGCCGGGGCGCGCAAAAATGGTACAATCTTACAAAACCGTTTATCTCTTGGCCATCCGCCTTTCCTCCCCTCGTCACGCCCGCCCATTGTGATCATATAGATGGAAAGTTTCAATTAGTCCAGGTGAATGACTCCGCGGGGGCCCGCGCTGCAACGTCAGCGCGGGGGCGCTTTTTTATAAGGAGAACCTGACCTTGCCGAACCGCTTCCTCGTATCGCCACAGCGAAGCTGCGCGTTGTGAAGGCGCACCTCGGGCTGCCGCGGCGCGCACTTGCCGCGGTCGAGCCGCCCGGTTACAGCCGCCGCTATGCCGGGCTCTCCGCCACCGAGCGCCGCGCCGGCCGGCGAGCGCGATTGCTCGAGGCTGGACTCGAGTTCTACGGAACGCTNNCTCCTCCGTGAGGTCTTCGACCGCATCGCGAGCGACGTGCTCGCCGCGATCCGCTTCGAGCTGTACGTTCCCGGGCGGACCTGGAGCGAGCTCGTCCATCAGAGCTGCGCCGCCTTCTTCCGCCATATGACCGAGGACCGCCGCCGCGCGCGCATCTTCGCGCTCGAGATCGTCGGCGTCAACGTCGAACTCGACCTCCACCGCAAGCGGGTCCGCGACGCCTTCGCCGCGATCACCTCCGAATCGAGCGAACGCCTAACCGCCCAAGGCGGCGCCGCCGGCCTCGACGTGCGCCTCCTCTCGATCGCCCTCGCCGGGGCCGCCGAGGCGCTCACGATCGAATGGGTCCTTCAGCGCCCCCGGCCATCGGTCGAGCAGCTCATCGATCAGCTCTCGATGCTCTGGATCCGGAGCATGCAAATCGACCGCCTCGACCCGGCGCTGTCGCCGTAGGTCTTTCAGACTCCCTGAATCTTCAAATCAACACTTCGGTTGATTCCTAAGGGCCCGCCCGCCAGGTAGCATTAGGCTGCGAAAGCATGACCTACCAGCCACGACAAGGAAAGTGCAACGCATGAAAACCACAAAAACCGCCTGGGCACGCCCAGCCTTCAGCGTAACCTCGACTGGGTTCGAAGTTACGATGTACTTAGGAACCTAGCGCTAGGCGTTAGGAAACCCATCGTGGACGCTGTCGCCGATCTCGGGCTGGCCGAACGTCTGCGCGCGATCGGCGACCAGCGCTACCACGACAAGCATCCGTTCCATCAAAAGCTGGTTGCGGGCGACCTTGAGCCCGACCAGTTGCGATCGTGGGCGGCGAATCGCTATTACTACCAAAAAGCGATTCCGCAGAAGGATGCGTACGTGCTCGCGTCGCTACCGACGGCCGCGCATCGGCGCGAATGGATTTCGCGCGTGCGCGATCACGACGGTGAAGACGGCCGCCCGGGCGGCACCCAGAAGTGGCTCGCGCTCTGCCGCGCCCTCGGCCTCTTGGATGCCGAGGTTCTCTCCGAAAGCCGCGTCGCGCCGGGGACGCGCTTCGCCGTCGATGCGTACGTTAATTTCGCGCGGCACCGGCCATGGCTCGAAGCCGTCGCCTCGTCGCTGACCGAATTGTTCGGGCCGCCCGTCATGGCCGCACGCGTCGAGGCCATCGTCGCGAATTACCCTTGGGTCGATCGCCGCGGGCTTGCGTACTTCAACGATCGGCTTGTGTTCGCGAAACGCGATGCCGACGTCGCGCTCGAGTGGGTGCTCGCGGAAGCGCGCACGCTCGAACAGCAAGACGCGTGCGTCGCCGCGCTGCGCTTCAAGTGCGACGTGCTCTGGTGCATCCTCGACGCAACTGCGCTCGACTGCGGTGTCTTTTCGTGAACGCGACCGTCTACCGGCTCAGCCGCGGCGTTCGCCTCCGCCGCGAAACGGACGGCGAGGCGATGCTGCTCGTCCCCGAAGGAATCGTCACGCTCAACGACACGGCCGCCGCCGCCCTCGAACTGGCCGACGGCTCGCGCGATCTCGACGCAATCGTTGCCGTTCTCGCCGAACGCTTCGACGCTCCGCAAGACACGCTCGCACAGGACGTCCGCGATCTTTTCGACGCGATGCTGTCGCGCGGCTTTATCACCGGGTGAGCGGGGTCGCGCAGCCGCGCTCGCTCCTTTGCGAGCTCACCTACCGCTGCAATTTGCAGTGTCCGTATTGCTACAACCCCCTCAATCTGGGCCGTCCTTCCGACGAGCTCTCGCGCGACGAATGGCTCACGGCAATCGATGAAGCGCTCGCGCTCGGCGTCGTGCAATTCGGTTTTTCCGGCGGCGAACCGACGTTGCGCGCCGCCGATCTCGTCGCGCTCGTCGCCCGCGCGACGGCCGGCAGCGGCTACACGAACCTGATCACGCAAGGGACGTTCCTCGACGACAGATTGCTCGACGAGTTGATCGAGGCCGGCCTCGCCCACGTGCAGATCAGCATCCAGGCGCCGGAACGCGAACTTGCAGCGGCGATTGCGGGAACCGACGTCCACGAGCGCAAGGTCGAAGTCTTGCGCCGCGTGCGCCGGCGCGACGTCGCGCTGACCCTCAACTGCGTGCTGCACCGGCTCAACCACGATACGCTCCCCGAGGTCCTCGCGTTCGCCGAACGCGAGGGCATCCGCCGCCTCGAGCTTGCGAACGTGCAATTCTATGGTTGGGCCTATCGCAACCGCGCTGCCCTCATGCCGACGCGCGCGCAAGTCGAAGGCGGCGCCGAACTCGTCGCAGCGGCGCGCGCGCGCCTAGCCGGCGCAATGGACATCACCTACGTGCTCCCCGATTATTTCGAGGAACGCCCCAAGCCGTGCATGCACGGCTGGGGCCGGCTCGCGCTAACCATAACCCCCGACGGCCGCATCCTCCCCTGCCCCGCCGCGACGTCGATCGAAACCCTCACGTTCCCCAACCTGCGTTCGTCTGCGCTGCGCGATGCGTGGTATGTCTCCGACGCCTTCAACCGCTATCGCGGCACCGCGTGGATGCCCGAGCCGTGCCGCTCGTGCGAGCGCAGGGAAATCGACTGGGGCGGCTGCCGCTGCCAAGCGTTCCTGCTGACCGGAGACGCGGCCGCAACCGACCCTGCCTGCGCGCTCAGCCCCGACCACCAATTAGTCACGGTCTACCGCGACGCGCCCGCGACGAGCACGCTGGTTCCACGCCGTCCCGATCCCGCGTTGCGGTGATCGTCCGCGTCCTCGGCTCCGCGGCGGGCGGCGGCGTCCCGCAATGGAATTGCGCCTGCCCGAATTGCAGCGCCGCCCGCGCCGGCGACGCTCCGCGGCGTTCGCAGTCGTCATTTGCCGTTTCCGCCGACGGCCTGCGCTGGTGGCTCGTTAACGCCTCCCCCGACATCGCGCAACAAATCGAAGCAACCCCGCCGCTCCAACCCCACGCCGCCCGCGGCACCCCGATCGCCGGCATGCTCTTCACCGACGCCAACGTCGATCACCTCGGCGGCCTCGCCGTCCTCCGCCAGCAGGGCGACCACGCTTTCGTCATCTACTCGAGCGCCACCGTGCGCGCGCTTGCGCTGCAACAAAGAAGCTTCTCATCCTTCGGCGAGCCTCCGCACCACTGGCACTCCGTCTCACCGGGCGACCACTTCTCCCTCGACGGCGCTCTTGAGGTTCGCGTCGTTCCCGTCGACGGCACAACACCCGGCTACGCCGGCCGCGAAGCGCTCCCGGACGCCGTCGTCGCCTACGCAATCTCCGACACGCAAAGCGGAACGTCGGCACTCTTCGCCCCGGTCTACGCGAACGTCACTCCCGCGCTCCTTGGCGCAGCCGCCGACTCCAACGTCGCGTTCTTCGACGGTTCGTTCTGGTCCGACGACGAGCTCCGCACCGTCGGCGTCAACAAGCCCGCCCGCTCCCTCGGCCACGCCCCCATCGGCGGCCCCACCGGATCCCTCGAAGCGCTCGCCGTCACCCCCCGCCGCGGCCGCCGTTTCTTCGCCCACCTCAACAACACAAACCCGCTGCTCGACCCCGCCTCCCCCGAATTCGCCGAAGCCACCGACCGAGGCTTCGAAATCGCCGAAGACGGCCTCGAGTTACATATCTGAATGTCACAGCGCGCGTGATGTCACCGCGCGCGTGATGTCACGGCGCGCGTGAGTTCATGGCGTGCGTGATGTCATGCCGCGCGTGCACGACATGGTGAAAGCGCTGTCGCTCTAAGCGGAGCGTGCCGCGCTCCGTGTCATGAGCGGAGCGTGCCGCGCTCCGTGTCAGGAGCGGAGCGTGCCGCGCTCCCGTGTCATGCTGAGCGCAGGCGCGAAGCGCCGGAGTCGAAGTACCGCCGGGATCCCCGCCATACTCCGTTGGCACTTCGACTGCGCGCCTGCGGCGCTCCGCTCAGCATGACACGGGGCGCGGCGCGCGTGCACGACATAATGAGAGCGCTGTCACTCCAAGCGGAGCGTGCCGCGCTCCGTATCATCAGCGGAGCGTGCCGCGCTCCCATGTCATGCTGAGCGCAGGCGCGAAGCGCCGGAGTCGAAGTACCGCCGGGATCCCGCCATACTCCGTTGGCGCTTCGACTGCGCGCCTGCGGCGCTCCGCTCAGCATGACATGGGCCCGCGACATATCGGCGTTTCATCCGGCCGCGCCGAAAGAAACTCCTACAGAATCGTCTTTCCAAGCGCTGAAAGAATTAACTCGACCGCTAACTCCGCGGTCCGATTACCTTCGTCGAGAATCGGATTCGTCTCCGTAACTTCAATCGACCCGAGAACGCCCGCCGACGCGACGATTTCCATTGCGAGGTGCGCTTCGCGGTACGTGAGGCCGCCTGGAACTGCGGTGCCGACGCCCGGTGCTTCGCGCGGGTCGATCCCATCCATGTCGAAGGAGACGTGAACACTGCGCGGGCCGCCGGATCCAACGATCGCGAGCGTTTCTTCCATCACGCGCTCCATTCCGAGGCGGTCGATTTCGGACATCGAGAACGCGCGCACGCCAAGTTCACGAATGCGCGCGCGCTCGGGCGGGTCGACGTCGCGCAGCCCGACAAGAACGGTGCGTTCGACCGAGATGTGGCGCTCTTCGAGCGCGATCGAAACCGGCATGCCGTGAACGTTTCCGGAGAACGACGTCAATGGCGTGTTGATGTCGCCGTGCGCGTCGACCCAGATCAGCCCGGGCTGCGCCTGACGCGCGTAAAAAACGCCGGCGAGCGTGCCGATCGCGATCGAATGATCCCCACCCAGAACGATCGGGAAGCCGCCCTGACGGATCACTTGCTCGACGATCCGCGACAACTCGTCGCAAACGGAAAGGATGATCGGGAGATACTTCGCGTTCTTGACCGCCTGGGCCGCGCTCGACTCGGCGACCGGGACGACGAGGTTCCCGTGATCGATAATCGTCGGGATGCCGAGCGCCTCCAGCCCTTCGCGCAGCCGCGCGTAGCGGATCGCCGACGGCCCCATGTCGACGCCGCGCCGGTCCGCGCCAAGGTCCATCGGGACGCCGATCACGTCGACGCGCTCAGGGAGGATTCGGTCGGTACTGGGCTGCGGAAGCGCGGTGGCCATGGACGACCGCTACGAAGAGCGGCGCGCCCGGGCCTGCGCGGCCTTGGTTTTTGGGAGGTCCGGATCGCGGGCCACGACGGCCGCCGCAAGCGCCTCGGCCGCCTTGGGCCGGCGCGCGTTAGGAAGCGCGTGCAGGAGCAGAACGCGGAGCGCGGCAGCGATCGGAACGGCGAGGAACATGCCGGCGAGGCCAAGCAGATCGGCGCCGATGAGGATCGCGACGATCACGGTCAGCGGCGAAAGACCGACCGATTCGCTCACGATGCGCGGCGCGATGAAATGGCCTTCCGCCTGGAAGATCGCGGCGAACACGATCGCGACGAGCAACGCGTGCTGCCACCCGTCGTTGAGGAACGCGAGCGTCACGGACGGAACGAACCCGACGATCGCGCCGACGTAGGGGATCACGTCGAGCAAGCCGGCCGTCACGCCGATCAAGAGCGCGTACTTGACGTGCAGGACGAGCAGGGCGATCGTGATGCACGTGCCGATCGTCGCACCGACCAGCAATTGACCGCGGATAAACCCGCCGAGCACGCCGTCGAGATCGCGCAAGATCGCCGCTGCCTCGGGCCGTCCCGCCGGCGGAATCACGCGCAAGAACGCGGCGATGAAATCCGGCGCTTCGAATTGAAGGTAAATCGCCATGACCGGAATGACGATGACGGTCGCGACCACGCCCGCGACCGAAAGCGCGAGCGAAACGACGCGGCCGGCCGCGTCGCCCGCATAGCGCTGAGCGAAGCCGGCGAGCTGCGGCGGAACGCTCGCCAAATACGCTCGCACCGCAACCGGCAGGCGCGCGATGACCGGGTTGTTCGGATCGCTTACGAAGATCTGCGCGTTGTGCACGAGCCCCGGCGTCGAGCGCACGAGCTGCTGCGCTTCCTCGTAGAGCGGCGGCACGACGGTCGAAAGGCCGATGACGGCCAGCGCCGCGATCACGAGATAGACGAGCAGGATCGACCAGATGAGCGGGAGGCGCGTGTTGAGCCGGCGCACGGCCGGATGGATGACGTAGGTAAAGAACACCGCTCCGATGACGATGACCGCGACCGACGAAACGCGGCCGATGAAATCGAGAATCGCCCCGAGCACGATCGCCGACAGGGCCACGAGCATAACGACTTTGAGTGCGTAGGTGACGCGACGCTCGCCAAGCGAGCGGAGCGCGGGACGTTCGGAGGCCGTCGGCATGGCTAGAGCGTACCACACCGGGGTGACGACGCGCGCCCTCGCCCTCGCCTCGGTCGTGTTTTTGGCCGCGTGCACGAACGGCGGCGGCACGGGCAAGGCGGCGTCCGGGGCGCATCAGCTGCGGCTCGCGATGGTGACCGACACCGGCGGCCTCGGCGACAAATCGTTCAACGATTCCGCGTACCGCGGATTGCAGATGGCCAAGTCCAAATTCGATGCCGAGATCGCGGTGCAAGAGTCGAAGTCGGCGGCCGATTACCAGCCGAATCTCACGGTCCTTGCCGACGGCGACTACGACGAAATCTTCGCGATCGGTTTTCTGATGAATAACGATCTCACCGAGGTCGCGAAAAATTACCCGGACAAACACTTCGCCATCATCGACGCGGTCAACCCCCAGCCCAACGTTGCTTCGGTAACGTTCCGCGAACAGGACGGCTCGTTTCTCGCGGGTGCGCTTGCGGCGATGGTGACGAAAACGAAGACGATCGGGTTTTTGGGCGGCATCGACAGCCCGCTTCTGCGCAAGTTCGAAGTCGGGTACGCGGCCGGCGCCCGCGAGATCGATCCGAACGTCAAAGTGGTCGTCAAATACGTCGGTTCGTTCGAAGACGTGGCGTCGGGTAAGGAGCTCGCGGACGTCATGTACGGCGGCGGCGCCGACATCGTCTACATCGCGGCCGGCAAATCAGGCCTCGGCGCGATCGATGAGATGCGCGCGCGCCCGAACGCGTATGCGATCGGCGTCGATTCGAATCAAGACGCACTCGTGCCGGGCAAGATCCTCACGAGCATGGTCAAACACGTTGACGTCGCCGTCTTCAAGATCGCCTCGGAGGTCCACGCGGGCAAATATCCGTCGGGCTCGGTCCAACTCGGGCTCAAGGAAGACGGGGTAGGCCTCACCGACTTCGCCTATACGAAAGCACTCATCGGCGCGGCGCACATCGCGCGGCTGGCGGCGTTGCGCGAGGCGATCGTCGCCGGCAAGATCGTGCCGCCCAGTACGCGTGACGAGCTAGCCGCCTTCACGCCGGTGAAGCTCTAACTCGCGCGGTGGTCGAGACGGCGGGCGCGGCGCTCGAAGCGATCGGAATCGTCAAACGGTTCGGGACGCTCGTCGCCGTCGACGGCGTCGATTTGGAGCTGGCGCGCGGGGAGATCCACGCGCTCTGCGGCGAGAACGGCGCCGGGAAATCGACGCTGGCGCGGATCTTGGCGGGAGCCCTCGCGCCGAGCGCCGGCCGCGTCGCATCCGATGGTCCGGTCGGTCTCGTGCACCAGCACTTCGAGCTCGTCGACCGGCTGCGCGTTTGGGAGAACGTCGTCCTCGGGCGCGAACCGCGCCGCGGCCTGCGGCTCGACGCCGCCGCCGCCCGCGAACGCGTGCGGTCCTTGGCGCGCGAGTACGCGCTCGACGTCGATCCCGACGCGGTCGTCGAGTCGTTGCCCGTCGGCATCGCCCAGCGCGTCGAAATCCTGCGCGAGCTCGCTCGCGAGCCGAGCACGCTCGTCCTCGACGAACCGACTGCCGTGCTCGCACCACGCGAGATCGATGCGCTGTTTGCGACGCTGCGGTCGCTCGCGGCCCGCGGCGCGGCCATTATGGTCATCACGCACAAGCTCCAAGAGGTGATTTCGCACGCGAACCGGGTGACGGTTATGCGCGGCGGGCGCGTCGTCTTGCGCGCCGCAACCGCCGAGACGTCGCTCGATGCGATCGCGCGCGCAATGGTCGGCGGCGACGTGCCCGCGCTCGCGACCAGGCGCGCCGTCACGCCGCACGCGGCATTCGCCGCGCGGGACCTGCGCGCGGGCGACGGCGCGCACGCACTGCGCGGCGCGAGTTTCGAGGTGCGCGGCGGCGAGATCGTCGGGATCGCCGGCGTCGAGGGGAACGGACAATCCGCGCTTTGCGACGCGATCGCCGGCGTCGTTCCATACGCGGGCGAAATGACGCTCGACGGCGAGCCGCTGCGCGGCAACCCCGGCGCCCGGACGGCGGCCGGCGTCCGCACGATCCCGCAGGATCGCCAGCGTGAAGCACTCGTGCTGCCGTGGAGCATCGCGCGCAACGTCGCACTCGGCGACCACACGCGCCCGCCGCTCCGTCGCGGCTGGTCGCTCGACCGGCAAGCTTGCGATGCGCTCGCGACCGAAATCGTCCGCCGCTTCGACGTGCGCGCCGCGTCGATCCGCACGAGCGTCGCTGCGCTCTCCGGCGGCAATCAGCAGAAGGTCGTCGTCGGCCGCGCGCTCGCCCACGAGCCGCGCGTCGTCATCGCCTATCAACCGACGCGTGGGATCGACGTCGGCGCCGCGTCGCTCGTGCAGTCGCGCTTGATCGAAGCGCGCAATGCCGGGGCCGCCGTGCTGCTCGTGAGTTTCGAACTCGACGAGCTACTCGCGGTTGCCGACCGGATCCTCGTGCTGTATCGCGGCGCGATCGCCGGTGAATTCGTCCGCGAGGGATTCGATCGCGCGCGGATCGGTGCACTAATGGCCGGGGCCGCATGAGCCGGCGCAACGCCGCGATCTTCGCCGCCGTCCTGCTCGCGATCGCCGCGGGCGCGATGGCCCTCGCCGGTGCAAACCCGCTCGCCGGTTTTGCCGCGCTGCTGCGCGGGGCGCTCGGGGGCGAACGCCAGCTGAGCGAGACGCTCGTGCAGACGACCGCGCTGCTCTTTCCCTCGCTTGCGGTCGCGTTCGCGTTTCGCGCCGGCCTGTTCAACATCGGCGCGGAGGGGCAGTTGATCGTCGGCGGACTGTTCGCGGGCCTCGCCGGCGCCGCGCTCGTGGCGCCCGGCTGGATCGCCATTCCGGTCATTCTCCTCGCCGGCGCAGCCGGCGGAGCGATCTGGGGCGGGATTGCCGGAGCGTTGCGCGCGCGCTTCGGCGGCAACGAAGTGATCGCGACCTTGATGCTCAACATCGTCGCGGCGCTACTTGCGAACTACCTCGTCGTCGGGCCGTTTCACGCACCCGCGGCGACCGGACCCGAGACGGCGGAACTTCCCGTCAGCTCGTGGCTTCCGGTGCTGATCCCCGGAACGCGGCTGACGATTTCGTTGCTGCTCGCGCTCGCACTCGCGGGTGCGCTCAGCTTCATGTTCGCGCGGACCGTCTTCGGCTACGCGCTGCAAGCTGCGGGCGAAGCGCCGCAAGCGGCGGCGCGCGCGGGCATCGATCTGCGCCGGACCGCGCTCGTCGCGCTGACGCTCTCGGGCGCGATTGCCGGCTTCGGCGGCGCGACCCTAGTAGCCGGCGTCCTGCACCGCTTCAACGTCGCGCTTTCGCCGGGCTACGGTTTTATCGCGATCGCCGTCGCGCTCGTCGGCGGCCTCGATCCGCTGTGGATCGTCCTGGCCGCGTTCGCCTTCGGCATCTTGCAGAGCGGCAGCCTGACGATGCAGGCGCTGGCTCACGTCCCGAAAGACGTTGTCGGTTTCGTCGAAGGGCTCGCGATCCTGGGCCTTTCGGCGCGCCGAATCGCCAACCCGCGTGAGGAGTCAGCATAAGTGGCGGAGCTTCTCGACTTTTTCCAGCTCGCGCTCGTCAAGGCGACGCCGCTGATCTTTGCAGCGCTTGCCGGGGTCATCTGCGAGCGCTCGGGCATCCTCAACATCGCGCTCGAGGGCGGACTGACGGTGGGGGCTTTTACCGGCGCCGCGGTTTCGTTTGAAACGGGCAACCCGCTGCTTGGGCTCATTGCCGGAATGCTCGCGGGGGCGCTTTTGTGCGGACTCCTCGGGGTTGCGGCGACCCGTTTCGGCGTCGATCAGATCGTTGCCGGGATTGGATTGAATATGCTGGCGGCGGGCGCCACCGCATTCGCCGTCGTCGTGCTGTTCGGAGCGCCCGGCGCGACACCGGAGGTGCACGCGCTTGGAAGCGCGGGCGAGACGGCGTTGATCGCCGTCGCGGTGGTCGCCGCGCTCGCCCTGCAACTCGGATTCGATCGGACGCCGTGGGGCCTGCGCCTGCGCGCCTGCGGCGAGAACCCGCAAGCCGTTCTCTCGGCCGGGCTCGACCCGCGCCGCATCCGGGTTTTGGCGACGCTCGCGGGCGGTGCGATCGCCGGGCTCGGCGGCGTGTTCTTGTCGCTTGGTGAACTCGACCTTTACTCCGACGGCATGACCGCCGGCCGCGGGTTCATCGCCCTGGCTGCGGTGATTTTCGGTCGCTGGACGCCGCTTGGCGCGGCCGGCGCCGCGCTCGCCTTCGGCGCACTCTCAGCCTTGCAGTTCGTTCTGCAGCGCAGCGGCGTCCCGAGCGAGCTCATGCAGGCGCTCCCGTACCTTGCAGCCCTAGCCGCACTGACCGGAATCGTCGGTAAAGCCCGAGCCCCGGCCGCCGACGGCGTTTCGCTGTGATCGCCGGAACGGTTCCAAGGCTTTGCGTTGTGCTCTTGTCCAAAAGGTTTAGAGGCCGATAACGTTGATATGAGGCGTAACCCGATGACGTCTTCTCGCCAGAGAATTTGCCTATGTGTCGCGCTTGTCGTCGCGCTGGCACCGGCCTGCGCCGGCGCGATGGATCTTTCGGGGCCGCTCGTGGACCTGCAGACGCGCCTCTCGACCGCAGCGATGCACGCGCCGGGCCGCGTCGGTATCGAGGTTGAGGATCTGGCGACCGGGATGACCTCGGGCATCAACGACACCGCAAGTTTGCCCGCGGCGTCGACGATCAAGATTCCGGTCATGATCGAAGTCTTCAAACAGATGGAAGCGGGCGACCTCGACCTCACCACCGTCGTCCACCTCGAGAGCAGGGACCGCGACTGGGGCTGGGGCGACCTCGCCGACGCACGCCCCGGTATCGGCAAGACCGTCAAGCAATTGCTCTGGCTGATGATCACCCGCAGCGACAACACGGCGACGAACATGCTGATCCGCAAGGTCGGCCGCACGCACATCAATCAGACGATGGACGACCTCGGCGTACCGTCGACGCACCTGGGAGATTACATCCGCTCCGAAAGCGACGCGATCCGCTACGCGCTGCGCACGAGCCCGCACGACATGCTCACCTTGCTCGACGCAATCGCGCGCGACAAGATGATCGACGAGTGGTCGTCGCGCGAGATGTTGACGATCCTCGAAGGGCAAACGCACAACGGCTTGCTGCCGTCGCCGCTGCCGAAGGACATCAAGATCGCGCACAAGACCGGTTCCCTTCACGACACGCTCGACGACGTCGGCATCGTGTACGAGGAAGACGAGCCCTACGTCATCGCGGTCATGACGACGCAGCTGCCCGATCTCGGTCTCGGCCGCGCGTTCATCCACAAAGTTTCACGCCTCGCCTACGACGAGATCGGCCGCTTCGCAACCTGGCGCGAGGAAGAAGGCATCGCGGCGTTTTCGAACGATGACGACGCGGCGCCGGATCTGTTCCCGCCGGCCGCAAGCGCGATCCCCGCACCCGACATGAAAATGTGGGACTCCGCCCCCGCCGGGCTGCCGCCGGCGGCGCCCGCCGAAGCGACGAACGACAACTAGTCGGGGTCGCGCAACTCCAGTATCGCCGCGGCCGCAACCGCAAGCGGGCCGGCAAACGACAGGAGTTTACCAGCGAGTAGCCCGAGCGTGAGTTCACGGCTGCCGGCCCATAAGTACTCGCCCCAACCGAGCGATGCGAGCGCGGGATCCGCATCCCGCGGAACGGTCGTGGTTGCGTCCGATGACGCAATCAACCGGTGCGCGCCCGAGAGCAGCCGGTCGATCGCCGCGTAAGCAACGATTAGCGCGGCCGCGAACGCCACTCGCTCCTGTCTGGAAACGATCGCGCCGAGGGCTACCGCAATCACCGCGAACAGCAGCAACGGATAGGTGGGGTGCCAGAAGTACCCCGGAGCCCAAGGAAACGCCGACAGGACGACGCCCGTCCACGCGAGGGCACGCTGGCGCCCGCGGCATGCGATCAGTAGAGCGGCCGGAATGCCGAGCGGCAATTGTAAATCGTGCACGAAAAGCGGCAAAACGAGCGCGAACGCGACGGGCACGTAGACGAGTGCCGCAGGCGCACGCAGGCGGTCCGCGACTCGGATCGCGACCGCGACGCCCACGATCCATCCAAGCAGTGAGAACGCGCTTCCGAGCGTGAGCGCTAAGCGGTCGGGGGCGCCCAGCCAATGCGCGATCCAGGTCGAGCTGTACTGGTCCACCGCCGAAATCTCGGCCCATGCGTGCAGCGGAAGAACGTCGTGGACGTAGTGCCACAAGCTCTGCGGTCCAAGCGCGCAGCTCGCGAGAATTGCTGCCGCCGCGAGGATCGCAAGCGGCAGCCGCATCTTCCCCTCTCGCACGAAGACCGCGAGCGCCGCCGGAACGGCGACGTTCGGCTCGAGCAGTGCGAGTGCGAGCCCAACGGCGACCGCGACGTAGCGCTCGCGCGTCAGCGCCCAGCCGGCGAAACACAACCCGAAGAGCACGATCGGCACGATCTCGCCGAAGGACAGATTCACGAAACCGCACAGATAAGCGAACGCGCCGAAGGGAACGACGGTCCGCAATCCCGTCACGCGCGCTACGGCAACCGCGGCGCCGAGCAACGCGCCGAGCGATAGCGCAAGGAAGAGCATCCCAGCGACGTGATACGGCAGAAGTGCGAAAACCGAGAACGCGGCAAGCGCGAACGGCGGCAGCACTGCGGGCTCGGCAACGTCTGCCGGTAAGATGCCGGGCTCGTTGCGCTGCTCGCAGCCCAACACCGACGCGGTCGCGTAGGGATCGACGCCGGCTCGCACGGCAGTGCCGCCGCAATAGTAGGTGACGAACGCTTCGAGCGGATGGCTGCCGTGCCGCGGGGTCGATTCAATAAATGCGAAAATCAGCGCCGCAAAAAGGGCCGCCAGCAATAACCGCGGCCAAAGCTGCTTGTCGCGCATCTGTCCGTACTCTAACAGGTGTCAGTACGGGCGGAAAGGGTCGATGGTCCCGTTCGACTGTGCGAACGCGCCCGGAATACGGTGATCGCCTCGCGGGCCAGGCGCTATCTTAAGACGCCGGCTGGGCCGCTTCCGAGAGGAAGGATGCGATCGCGGCGTTGACGGCGTCGGGCTCCTCGATCGTCGAGGAGTGGCCTGCGTGCGGGATGACGGCGAGCTTTGCGCCCGGGATGAGATCGCGGATGCGTTCGGCTTTGGCAGGCACCGTCGCGACGTCTTCGTCGCCGACGATGACGAGCGTCGGTGCGACGATCTTACCGATCTCGTCCTCGACGCCGGCGCGCGCGATGACGCCCGCAAGCGCGCGTTCGATGCCGATACGATCGTTCGCGATCAGCTTACGGCGCCAGGCGTTGCGCTCGAGCGCGCGCGCGGGATCGTTGCAGTACGTCTTGCCGAACATGATCGGCATGACTTGCCCCGCGACGAGACCGAATCCGAGCCATCGGCCGACGAAGCCGAGCAGCTTGTAGCGCCCGATCTTCTCGGGCGGCTCCGGCTCGGCGGAGGTTTCCAGGAGAATCAGCGAACGCACGAGATCGGGCCGCCGTGCGGCGACGCGCATCGCGACGAAACCGCCCATCGAAAGGCCGGCGAAGTGGACCGGGGCGATTCCAAGGGTCTCGATCAGCCCGATCGCGTCGTTCGCCAGCGTGTCCATGTCGTAACCGTCCGCCGTTACCGGCGTGCGCCCTTGGCCGCGAAAATCGAACGTGATGCAGCGATAGCGCTTCGAGAAGCCGGCGACTTGCGCCGCGTACATTTCGCCGCTCCAGAGCAGGCCGTGCGCGAACACGATCGTCTCGGGACCCGCACCGGTCGACTCGTAGTAGACCGAGACGCCGTTAACGCTTTGAAGCGGCACGTTACGCCGCCCCCGCGTTGCGTTTCCCGTAGGTTGGGGTCACGAGGTTGCGATATTTCGGATCGCGGCCGCTCGTGACGCGCGCGAACTGCGCCGTCAGCTCGCGCGTGAGCGGACCGATCGTGCCCGCCCCGATGACCCGGTGGTCGACCGAGTTGACGAACGTGATGCCGGCCGCCGTGCCCGTGAAAAAAAGTTCGTCGGCAACGTAAAGCTCGCTGCGGTCGATCCCGCGTTCCACGATCGGCACGCCGAGATCGCGCGCGAGCGTAAGCACGGTGCGCCGCGTGATCCCTTCGAGCACGTTCTGGGTCGCGTCCGGGGTGAACAGCGTCCCCCGGCGCACGAGAAACAGGTTGGCTGCGGAGCCTTCGGATACGTGGCCGTCGTGACTCAGCAGGATCGCCTCGTCGAAGCCGTTGAGCTGCGCTTCACTCTTGGCGAGCGCTGAGTTGATGTAGGCGCCGGTGATCTTCGCGCGCGCCGGCGCCATCGTATCGTCGATCCGGCGCCACGAGCTCACGCAGGTTCGCAAACCGTTCTCCGCGTCGAAGTACTTCGTGAACGGAATGGCCGCGATCGCAAACGCGTCCGGGACGCCGCTGAGCCTGACGCCGACGTCTTCGGCCGCCTTGTAGATCAAAGGCCGAACGTACACATTTTCCTGGAAGCCATTGCGCGCGCAGAGCTCGACGGTCAACTCGGACAGCTCGTCGACAGAGTACGGTAGCTTCATCATCAGAATCCGCGCCGAAAGGTGCAGCCGCTCGAAATGTTCGCGGAGCTGCAGCAGGTACAACTCGCGCTCCTCCGGCTGCCAATAGCCGCGAATGCCCTCGAAGCAGCCGGTTCCGTAGTTGAGCCCATGTGTTAGCAGACCGACCCGGGCATCGCCGTAGCGGCGGAAATCACCCTCCGCAAAAACGATCGACTCGTTGATGTCCATCGCCCGTCCATTCGCGGCGGCGGCGACGCAGGCATGCCAAACCACGTCGGCACGCCCGCCGCACGGCTCGGTCCTAGACTGAACGCATGAAGGTCTCATCACCCAGAACATGCCGAGAGGACAGCTGACGTCATGCGTTTCAACGGCAAAGTGGCCGGGGTCCTCATTCTCGGCGCGACGCTGGCGGCGTGCTCGTCGACCAAGGGCACTTCCTCGACGACAGCATCTGCCGAAGCCCCCAGGGGGGCGAATGTCGCGCAAAACAAGACTGGTCTGCCCTCGTATCCGTCACTGAGCAGCGGGGCGATGCTTCCCCCATTTATCCCGGGCTACAGCGATCCGAAACATCCGCCTCCGTGCCCGTACTATAACGAACTCACCAAAGATCAACCGGCCGACGTCGTCGCGTGGTATCGCAACGCGCTGCCCGGCGCAACGGAGGGCACGATCACCTTCGATGTGGTTGACGGGAAAAACATACCTGCGACCGATTTCCACGTCAACGGGACGGGCCACGTGACCATCACGGCGTGGAGCGCCAATGATTCGAACACGCGGATGGAGCTTTGGAGCGACCAAGCAAACTGCAAAGTTCCGGGAATGTAAGTCGCGCCAACATAAGAACCATCGCTGCGGGAGCGCCCACGAAATCGGGAAGTCGCCCCAAGCAATGGACCGCACGTTAACCACCCTGCCAAGGCGGCAACGCCCCTTGAGATTCGGCTCTTTGGTCGCGCAGGCGTCAGCGCGGCGGGCGCGCCGGTGAAATTTGCGAAACCCTCGACGACGCTTGCGATGCTCGCGCTGATCCTGCTGCAGCGCGGACAGTCCATCAGCATCGCCTTGTCACACAGAGCGCAGCGAGCGCAGCGAGCGGAGTCGAAGTGCCGCCGTGATTTGGCCGCGCCCCGTTGGCCCTTCGACTGCGCGCCTCGCGGCGCTCCGCTCAGGATGACAAGGTCGCGGCGCTCCGCTCACACTGACAAGGTAACGCACTCTTTCTGAACGAGGCCATCATCGGCGTTCTCGAACGCGGCGAAACGGTCGATGACGCGTCGCCGGGATCGATCGAGAGCGTCCTGGAAAGGCGCATCGCGCGGTTGGGCGAGGACGCGCACACGGTCGTGCAGATCGCGGCCGTTGCCGGATCCGGTTGCAGCGTGGCACTCGTTCGTGAGGTTTCTAACATGCCGGCGGCGGCGGTCGCACGCGGATTCGACGAGTTGTTGGATCGCAGAATCGTGAGAGAAGCAGGCGCGCGCGCGAATCACGACTATGTCGTTTACCCACCAACTATCGCGAGAGCTTCGACTTGGCGACGCGTGCGCTCGCGTTGCATACGGCAACGAGTGACCGCGAAAGCGAAGCGTGGTCGTACGGGAGGCTCGCGGTCAATGCCGCCTGGCTCGGCGAATTTCGAGACGGCGCTGCGGGACTTCGACCGCGCGCTCGAGACCTTCGAGTCGATCGGCAACAAACGTGGGCTTGCGTTGACGCATACCAATCCTACCTCGCTCTTCATGCGGCTCGGCCTTTTCGAAGATGCGTTAGCATCGATCGAATCCTCGAATGCGCTCTTCGAAACGGCCCACGAAGCGCGCACCGGACCTTGGCCGCCGCAAAGGAGATTCGTAGGACTTCGCTCGACATCGACCCTATTTGGCCTCAATGACGCCGATGACGGTGTAGTTCCCTTCGAACGAGGGTGCTTTGGAGACGTCAACCGTCGACCCATTGTGGGTGTAGAACAAATGGTGACCGTCGGCGGTGGTCGTTGCGCTGCTTTCGTCGGGCAAGTGGCTCTTGTACCACGCCGAAACGGTCGCGACCGAGTCGGTTGTCTGCAAAGCGTAGGACCCGCCCGAGTTGGCAGTTGGTCTGTTCTGGATGTCGACCTCCGTGACGTGGTTCGGATAAGCCGGCACGCGATGGTAGGCGCTTAAGGCCTTTACGACTTGGGCGGCGCCGATTTCGCCGGCGAGCGCCGGCGATCCAGCTAGCGCCAGCGACCCGCCGAAGACCGCTACGAGTGAACCGGTAAGGAGCATTGGTTGAAGCATGATCGTCCCTCCACATCGCCGACGATACCAGGGATGCGTGCGCAGCCCGTGCCGAGCCGGCGCCTGCCGCGGGCCAATCGACTTCGTACGGCGCGCGCACGACCCGCTGATACGATTTCGAGGTGAAGACGGAACGAGGCGAACGAGTCTTTCTGGTTCGCATGTGGCGGGAGAGCGGCGAACCGTTCGACGCTCGGGAATGGCGCGGCTCGGTCTATGAGATCGAATCCGGCATCCGGTTCTACGTAACCGGAACGCGCGACATCGCGGACTTTGTCGCCGCACGTCTGGCGGTTAAGAAGCCGGACCAGAGCCGCTAGCACTACCGGCAACCGCAGCGACCTCAGAGTTTGGGCATCGGCGGGACAAGTGCGATCTGCGTTTGCCCCCCGTGCGCGTAGATCATGACCGAGCCGCCGGGGCACGCGTACTTAATACCCCCGGATGCTTCTTGCCGGCTACACGTTTTCGCTACGTGCGCGCCGTACCACCCGTCGACGGTATGGACGGAGTCGGCCGTGAGGATCACGAGCGGAATCCCCTGGGCAATCGCCGACGGCGTTATGCTCGCTTCCTTCGGATCGAGCTTGGCGTGCGGATACATCGGCAGCTGGCCGTCCAGTTGATAGTCGGCAGCCGCGGCGGGTAATGTTGCGCCGAGCGCGGCGCAGGCAGCAAAAGCTAAGAATGTCTTCTTCATAGACTGATGCTAACGGCTCGCCGTGCCCGCAGCGTGCGAGCGATTCCCGAACGAGGCTGAAATGGGCACCTTTTCGAAAGCCGGTGGATGGGCGTCAGCGCGAGCCGCTCTGCTGAAGTCTTCACGCGATTCCTGAGGCTTGGCTGCACGTCGTTTGGCGGACCGGTCGCGCATCTGGGGTATTTCCGGCGCGAGTTCGTGCGAGCCGGGTGGGTCGACGATGCGGCATTCGCCGAGATCGTCGCACTCTGCTCGATCTTACCCGGCCCGACGAGCAGCCAAGTCGGAATCGTCCTCGGCGCGCGGCGCGCGGGCCCCGCCGGCGGCCTGC
Organism: Vulcanimicrobiota bacterium; assembly: GCA_003158195.1. Lineage (GTDB taxonomy): Bacteria > Vulcanimicrobiota > Vulcanimicrobiia > Vulcanimicrobiales > Vulcanimicrobiaceae > Palsibacter > Palsibacter borealis. The sequence goes on from PMHP01000081.1 coordinate 35,313, forward strand.
TCGCACTCATTGCGTTCGCGACGCCCTCGGCTCTCGCGCTCGGCGCGTTCGGCCTTTTCCTGCGCGCGGCTACGGGCGCGGACCCGGCCGCGTTCGCGCGCGGCCCACGTTTCGCGGGAGCGCTCGAAGGTCTCGCTGCAGCCGCCGCGGCGGTCGTCGCGATCGCCGTCGTGCAACTCGCGCGCAACGTGGTGCGCACGCGTTTTGAGGTCGCCCCAGCGCTCGTCGCTTTCGGCTTGGCACTGATCCTCGATCGCTTCGCGCCCGCGTTCGCGTGGGTTGCGCTTGTGGCCGGCGGAGCGCTCGGGGCTGCGTTCGGACGAGCTCCAGCCACCTTGCCGGCGCGGGCTCCGGCGCTTGCGGTCTCGCGCGGGACGGCGATGATCGCGGGCGGCGTGTTCGTCGCGCTGCTCGCCGGCCTGCCGCTCGTTGCGCCGCCCGGCACGTATCTCGACACGTTCGCGACGTTCTACCGTGCGGGCTCGCTTGTGTTCGGCGGCGGTCACGTCGTGCTGCCGTTCCTGCAGAGCTACATCGGGTCTGGCGTCTCGGAGCGGACGTTTTTCGCCGGTTACGGCGCGGCCCAAGCGATGCCCGGACCGCTCTTCACGTTCGCCGCGTTTCTCGGTGCGGCCATGCGCCCGCTTGGCGGTGTTATCGGTGCGCTCGTCGCGTTAGCCGGCATCTTCTTGCCGTCATTCTTGCTGCTCGCGGCGGTCATGCCGCTCTGGAGCGCGCTGCGCCAACTACCGCGTGCCGCCGAAACGCTCGCCGGCTTGAACGCTGCCGTCGCCGGGCTGCTCGCGGCGGTGTTCGTCGATCCGATCGCGACGACGCTCGCCCGCGATCCGGTCGGCATCGCGCTCGCACTGTTCGCACTGCTGACGCTCGCGACGTTACGCTCTCCCGCGTGGCTCACGGTTGCAGCCTGCGCGCTGCTCGGTGCTTTAATCCGTTCTTATGCTTTGCCGTCGGGCCTGTAACGCGACGCGCGGCGTGGTATGCTCGTACGGCAATGCCACGCGCGGTGTTTTCGGCGGCCCTTCTCGCGGGGACGATGGTTGCGCTTGCGAGTGCGAGCCCGACGGGCACCGTGCTTCCGACCGAGTGGACGGTCGCGCCGCCGCCGGACCGAGTGGTGCAAACCGGGACGCTTCCGCAAGGCGCCGCGTTCACGGCCGACGGCGCGCATCTGGTCGTCGTCGAGAACGGGCAGGCGGGCGCCGGCGTGCGAATTCTCGACGCGCACACGCTCGCGCTCGAGCGGACGCTCGCGCTCGAGGGCGCGACCGGCGATCCACTCGCGGATCCTACCGGCGGTGGTTTCTGGGTGAGCGCGGCAGCCGTTGACGCGCTCGTTCACGTCGATGCCGCGGGCGGAACGATCGACCGGACGATCCAATTGCCGGAGCCGTTTTGGGCTGCCGCGATCGCGCGCTCGCCCGACGGAAAGACGCTCGGGGTAAGCGGGGAATTTGCGGATGCCGCGGTACTGATCGATCTTTCGAGCGGCTCCGTCAGCGAGCGCATCCCGGTTGGAAGGCACCCCTACGGCGTCGCGTTCGCGGCCGACGGGAAGACGCTGTACGTCGCAAATTGGGCGCAGGCCGGCGTCAGCGCGATTGACGTCGCATCGCGGCGGGTGAGGGCAACGATTGTGGTCGGCAAGCATCCCGACCATCTCTTGCTTTCCGCCGACGGAATGCGGCTGTTCGTCTCGGAGGCCGACGACGACACGATCGGCGTCATCGACGTTGCGAGCGGCGTGCGCGTCGCCGGAGCGAACGCGGCACCTTTTGACGGACAGTTCTACGGAGCATCGCCGAGCGCGCTTGCACTCTCGGCGAACGGCAAGCGGCTGTTCGTTGCGGACGCCGCGGCGAACGCGATCGGGGTGCTGGACGTCACGGGTGTCACGCCGCATCTGATCGGCGCGATTCCGGCAGGACGGTATCCGACGGCGCTTGCGTTCGAACCCGGCGGCGCGGCGCTCGACGTCGTCAACGGCAAGGGCGAGAGCTCGCACCCCAATCCGGAGTACGCGCCGTACTCGCACGACACGCACAAGGGATACGTCGCCGCCGAGGAGATCGGGTCGGTGCGCCGCATTCCGCTCCCCGCAGACGATGCGCTGGCGCGCGGGCTCGACGACGTCGTTGCTAGCGCAGGTCCCGAGTTGCGCGGAACGCTCTCGCGAGGGGGCGCCGCCGCGGCGCGGGACGGGGTTCTGCGCGCGCACGGACCGATCCATCACGTCATCTACGTCATCAAGGAGAACCGGACGTACGATCAGGTGCTCGGCGACGTCCGGGGGGCTAACGGCGATCCGTCGCTCGCGCTCTTCGATGCGACGGTCACCCCGAACGAGCACGCGATTGCGGAGCGGTTCGGCGTGCTCGACAACACCTATGCCGATGCCGAGGTCAGTGCTCCGGGGCACAACTGGTCGACGGCCGCGTTCGCCAACGATTACGTCGAGCGCAACTGGCCCGCGAACTACGGCGGCCGCCGCGATCTCTACGATTTCGAAGACGGCGCCGAGGCGGCGCGCTCGCACCGCGGCTATCTTTGGGACACGGCACTCGCTGCGGGGATCTCGCTGCGCAATTACGGCGAGTTTACGACGGAGCTTGCAATGAAGCCCGCGCCGTCGATCGTTTCGCACATGCCTGGGCTCGCGGATGTGACCGATCCGCGCTTCCCCGGTTTCGACCTCGGGTACAGCGATCTCGACCGCGAGGCGGAGTGGGCGCGCGAATTTGCCGGATACGTCCGCGACGGCAACTTGCCGCAGCTCGAAATCATGCGACTGCCGAACGATCATACGAGCGGAACGTCACCGGGAAAGCTGACGCCGTCAGCATTCAACGCCCAGAACGATGTAGCGGTTGGCCGGCTCGTCGACGCCGTTTCGCACTCGCCGTATTGGCGCGACACCGCGATCTTTATCGTCGAGGACGATGCGCAGAACGGCCCCGATCACGTCGACGATCAGCGCATGACCGCCTTCGTGGCCAGTCCCTACGCCGCCGGCGGCGTGCTTCACGAACATTACTCGACCGCCGGCATCCTGCGTTCGATCGAGCTGATCTTGGGTCTCGCACCGCTCTCGGTCTATGACGCCGCCGCGCGGCCGCTCTACGCCGCGTTCCATGCGAGAGCCGATCTGCGACCGTTCGACGCGGTGCCGGCGAAGATCGACCTCAACGCGCGAAACTCGTACGCCGCATATCGCGCGGCCGACAGCCTCGCGGCGGATTTCTCGCGCGAAGATCGCGTCCCCGATGCCCTGCTCAACGATCTGATCTGGCACGCCGTCCGTGGCCCGGCCGCGACCCCGCCGCCGTACGGGGCATTCTCTTCTCGCTATCGGTAGTGTGCGCTGGTGCGTCCTTCGGCGAGCACGTGCCCGCGCATCGCCGCTTCGAGCCGCTTCAGGGTAACGCCGGGCGGAAGATTGAGATTTACGTCGAGCGCGTAGAGCGCAAAAACGTACCGGTGGCTGGCATTTCCCGGTGGGCACGGTCCATGATAGGCGGACTCGCCCGCGCTGTTGCGGCCTTGGAGCGTCCCCTCCGGAAGTGCCGCGGCCTTTGGCGTGCTCTCGGGAAGTTGCCGCGTCCGCGCCGGCAGATTGTAGACGATCCAGTGAACGAACGGGCCGAAGACGAGTTGCAGCGGCGAATCGCGATCGATTACGACGAGCGCGAGGCTCGCCGTCTGTGCCGGCGGCGCGGCCCACGACAGCGCCGGTGAGGTGTTCGAGCCGTGACAGGTATATTTCTCGGGGATGACCCCGCCGCGCGCAAAACTCGCACTCTCGAGGCCGAGCGTTTCATGGGTAGCTTCCGGCGCCGAAGACGTGCAGGCGCACAGTGCGAACAGGACGAGGCTGCATACCTCGCGGCGCTTTGCTGAAAGCATAATGCACCGTTCCTCGCAACATGCGCCGGCCCCGCCGGCGGGCGTAGGGGCCGCAGAGCGCGTGAATCGAAAGACAGGGCGATGCTCAAAGTCAACACGAACGACATCGACGAGCTTGCCCAGGATCTGCTCGTATACGTCGCAGCCGACAATCCGATCGGCGAATCGCACTATTATCCGGACAGCCGGAAATGGGGTGTGGGTACGCCGGAGCGTCGTATCATCCGTTCCGAGCCGCTGGAGTATTTCGACGGCGAAGAATAGGACGCGCGCGTGACGCTCGTCGAGCTTACCGACGACGATTTTGCGGCGATGTTGCGCGGCGATCCGTTCGTGCGGCCCGGGCTCGCGCGACCGCCCGGAGGTGTCGACGAACCGGGCGTGATCGCGCACGTGCGGCACATAGCCGCAAGCCTGCATCGCGACGGTTACGCCGGCGGGAATTGGATGATGGTTGCGGACGATGAAGTGGTCGGTCTGTGCGGGTTTAAAGCGCTCCCCTCGGGCGACGGTGAAATCGAAATCGGTTATGGTGTTGCGGCCAGTCGCCGGCGCCGGGGCCACGCGACCGCCGCGGTCGGAGCCGTCATCGAAGCGGCGCGCAACGATCCGGCAATTCGGACCGTCATCGCGTTAACGGCGCTGGGCAACGTCGCGTCGCAGCGCGTGCTCGATCGCAACGGCTTCGAGCGCGTCGGCGTGCGCGTCGACGACGACGAGAGCGATGTGTTCCTCTGGCGCAAGCGGCTTTGACGGCGAGCAAAATCGTGCGGGCAGCGACGCTGGATGACGTCCTCGCAATCGCGCTCGTCCACGTCGACGCTTGGCGCGAGACGTACCCCGGAATGTTTCCCCAGCCCGTCTTGGACGCGCTGACGTATGAAGAACGAGAATTGCAATGGCGCCGGGCCCTGGCCTCCGGCACGGGCGGTCTCTTCGTTGCGCAAGTCGATCGCGAAGTCGTTGGATTTGCCGCTTGTGGCCGCAATCGCGATCCCGACTACGAGTCGACGCATCCCGGCGAGCTGCAAGCGATGTATCTGCTCGAGAGCTACCACGGACTAGGATTAGGACGATCGCTCTTCACGGCCGTCCGCGTTTGGTTGGAATCGCGCGCTCTCACGCCATTCATGCTGTGGGTCGTCGTTGAGAACCCGGCCTGCGCCTTCTACGA